>NZ_CM001023.1:4322500-4622500 GCF_000166275.1 Algoriphagus machipongonensis | reverse complement strand
CTTCTAATAGTCGCTTATATCGCCTTCCTACGACCTCTTTCATACTGGCGAAATCATTAGCGCCTACGACCGTCTTGATATGAAAATGCCTGTATTCTTTTACGGCCGGTTTTCCGTTGAGAAAGCAGACCATGCTAGCTACTGGGTTGGTTCCTTGTATATTCGAATTATCAAAACATTCGATATGGTCGGGAATATCCGGTAGACTCAAATCTTGCTGTAACTGACGGATTACTCTGTCTTTTTTATCTTCGTTGAGCCCCTTCAATAAGGCTTTTTCTTTTTTATAATAAAGCGCATTTTTCAAGGATAGCTCGATGAGCTTTTTCTTGTCGCCAATTTTGGGAAGTGTTAGGTTTAGTCCTTCTATGGGCTCTTCAATATCAATATTGATTAATACCTCCTTGGCATCACTTTGAAATTGATCCTGCAATCGGATTAAAGCTGTCAAAAGCAATTGCTCATCCGTTTCATCCAATTTTTTCTTGAGCTCCACATTTTTGGACACATTCATAGCGCCATTCTTAATTCTCAAGTAATTGACGTATGCATTCTTTTCATCCGTTACGATTGTACAGACATCCAGATTGGCAATGTTTGGACTTGCCACCAGCGATTTAGCCTGATACTTCTCTAATAAAATAAGTTTATCCTTTAATTTTTGGGCTTTCTCAAACTCCAGGTTTTCTGCCATTTTCTGCATCTCCTGTTTGAAATGAGATTTAGCTACCCCTAAATTCCCTTTTAAGATATGCTTTGCCTGCTCTATGTCTTTAAGGTAATTGCTCTCTTTTTGAAGCCCCACACAGGGTCCTTGACAATTCCCAATATGGTACTCAAGGCAAACTTTATATTTCTCCTCGGCAATTTTATAAGGGGACAAGTCAAGTTTGCAAGTTCGAATGGTGAAAAGTTCGCGGATTAAATCCAACACATTATTCATTGCCTTGACACTGGCGAATGGTCCAAAGTAAGTTCCTCTTTTCGGGATGTATTTCCGAGTTTGAAATATCCGGGGGAAATTCTCTTTGGTCAGTAATAAATAGGGATATGTCTTATCATCCCTTAATAGGATATTGTATTTCGGCTGCGTCTTTTTGATCAGGTTATTCTCGAGTAGTAAGGCATCTAGCTCGGAATTAACCATCGTGATTTCAATTCGCTGGATCTCTCGGACCATTCTTTTGGTCTTTAGATTTAAACCGCTGATTTTATTGAAATAGCTACTAACCCTTTTTTTAAGATTTTTTGCCTTACCAACATAGATTAGCTCATTTGCAGCATTAAAATATCGGTAAACCCCAGGTTGATCTGGGAGTGTTAGATGTTCTTCTGGTTTATAGGAAGATGCCTGCATGGTATAAAAGTAAAAAAAACAGCCTTGGTTTTAGGCTGTTTTTAAATCTTAGTCTTGAGTTGATTTAGAAATCATTCTTTTTTGCATCGTAATCAAAGTCTGCAAAGCGTTGACTTTCTTTTTCATAAACATCACAATCGATTTCTATGCTAAGTGGACGCTCAGGTCTTGGGAATGGCCCTTTGGTATAGCCAAGGCTTTCATCCGCATAAACTTTTTCCATATAGGCAACCCAGATCGGTCTGGCAGTACGTCCTCCTTGGCCAGCAATCCAGCTTCTGAAGTGAATCGCTCGATCATCTCCACCTACCCAGGTCCCACTGACCAGATCTTTGCTTATTCCCATATACCAACCGTCAGAGGCATTCTGTGTTGTACCAGTTTTTCCTCCCAATTCATTTCCTTCTCTCAGTGACCACGGAACACCTTGACTGGTTCCTTGCTCCTCTTCAAAGCCTCCTCGAAGCATATATGTCATCAGGTAAGCGTGTTCTTCACTCATGGCAGGACGCTTTTTAGCGGTAAACTGCTGGATAACATTTCCATTTTTATCCTCAATCCTATCGATGTAAAATGGAGTTGTATGTTCTCCTTTGTTGACAAATGTGCCGAAGGCACCTACCATCTCATAGATGCTGACATCATTTACACCTAAAGCGAGTGAAGGAACTTCCTGTAAATCACTTGTTACCCCCAATCTACGTGCGGTTTCTACAACGATTTTTGGGCTGAGTTTCTTCATCATATATGCAGTGATGGAGTTGACAGATTGTGCCATGGCCTTACGAATAGTCATCTTTTCGTAAGTAAATTTGCCATCCGCATTATCAGGACTCCATGTCGGCTGACCTGGGATATAAACTTCCACCGGCTGATCTACGACAGAATAACATGGGCTATATCCATTTTCTATGGCAGCTGCATAAACGAAAGGTTTGAATGTGGATCCAGGTTGTCTTTTACCTCTTTGCACATGATCAAACTTGAAGTATTTATGGTCAATACCACCAACCCAGGCTTTAATTTGACCTGTATGGGGGTCCATACTCATAAAGCCTGATTGAAGGAATTTCTTGTAATACCTTAAGGAATCCATGGTACTCATGAGTGTATCAATTTCACCTTTCTCCCAAGAGAAAACCTTCATTTTCTTCTTCTCATTCAACTTTACATCGATGGAATCAGTATCATTTCCATAACGGACTTTGAGAAGCCTGTATGCCTCAGTCCTTTTCACGGCATCTTCAATAAAGTTTGGAATAACGCGATTATCACCGTCTACCCAAGGAGCTCTATCACCCATTTCCTTATAGAAAGCAGCCTGTAATTTGGTCATATGATCTTCTACCGCCTCTTCAGCGTACCGCTGCATTCTACTATCGATAGTGGTATAAACTTTCAATCCATCTCCATAAAGGTCATAAGAACTTCCATCAGACTTCAAGTTGTCTTTTGCCCAACGAAGCAAATCTGCCTTGACAATCTCTCTAAAATACGTAGCCAAACCCTTGTTTTGGTTTGCCACACTATAATCAAGTTCAATTGGTAATGTCTTTAAAGAATCAAATTCGGCTCTGGTCAAATTGTTGTTTCTCATCATTTGAGCCAACACTGTATTTCGTCTTCTCAATGAATTATCCGGATTATAAACCGGACTATAGTAAGTAGGAGCCTTAAATAGACCTACCAATACAGCAGCTTCTTGAACGTCTAATTCAGAAGGAGCTTTATTGAAAAAGGTTTTGGAAGCCGTTTTAATACCAAATGCATTAGAACCGAAATCAGATGTATTGAGATAGAGTGTTAAAATCTCATTTTTGGTATAAGCTTTTTCCAATTGCGTCGCTACGATCCATTCCTTTGTTTTAATGATTAGCATTCGTAGCCCAGGGACAGAACTTAAAACGCCATTACTAGCATCTGTTCTAGTTTTGAAAAGGTTCTTTGCAGTTTGTTGACTGAGCGTAGATCCACCACCTGCGTTTTGCCCTAACAATATTGATTTGACAAATACACGCATCATAGCGATCATGTCAATACCAGAGTGGTCTTCAAACCTTACATCCTCTGTAGATATTAGTGCATTGACCAGATTTGGAGATAGCTCTTCATAGGTGACTGGACTTCTGTTTTCTCTAAAATAGGTTCCAAGAAGTACCCCGTCAGAAGAATAAAGTTCAGAGGCAAGTTCACTTTCAGGGTTTTCCAAGGCTTTGAAATCCGGCAATGAGCCAAATAGCCCCAGAAAATTGATGCTAACCATCCAGACAAAAAGGATGAAACCAAAAAATCCAGCTATAAAAGCCAGCCATATGAATTTAACCAGTTTTTTGGTCCAGCTAGAAGATTCAGTTTTAGTTTTTTTACTCATAATTATTGATAAACCGACTTAAAGAAAGTCCTATATTCCTCGATATTCTTTGTTTTATTGAGCTGAGTAAAGTTTTCTATTGAAATCGCGAATGAATTAATTTTTATTTCATCCGTCAATCCTTCAGATTCGAAATCTTCTACAAACAGCTGGTAATATTCTTTTGCTTTTTCGGCATTGGTGAAAGGTGAAATGATATAAATCGAGTTGTCTCTATTCATTTTCATATTACCTGTTCGAAGTCTAGCTTTTGGGAAAAACTCAGCATGAAATCTATCCAAATCTCCCAATAAGTCTGCTGCATTCTCCATCTCTTCTGGTGTCATAACCAGCACAAAGATATGAGTACTCTCATTATTAATTTTATACGGTGATTCAGTCGTTTCACTATCCCCTTGGTTTTCTGCCAAATCAGGGTTTGCCGTGGATGCAGAATCTAAAGCCGTACTGTCTTGTTTATTGAGTAATGCAAGTTCTTCGCTAGACATTAATGGTAATAGCATATTTCTTGCCAAATCTTTCAATTCTTCATCTTTCGAATTTTGAATATATGATTCTAATTTTTCACGGTAGCTCTGACGCGACTCTAGTTTACCAGTCACCATGATGTCTAATAGCAATAAACGCTCAGTATTCCTTGTGAGAGGATACTCTTCTAGAGTTTGTTGAATAATAGTTCTTGCATTGTTAAAATTTCCATCATAGTAAGCCTCATACGCAGATTCATATCTTTTTGAAGAAGCCAAATAAGCCAAGTTTCCTGAAGCAGCATCTGGATTATTAACGGAATAGGTGTATTGGGAACCTGGGAATTCATTATTTAATCTAGAGACATATTGCTGAAAATTTCCTCCTCTATCTTTTTGCGCTAGATAAAGCAGGTAATAAGCCTCAGGTTTTCTGGAAGATTCTGGATATTGCCTTACCAAGGTTTCTAGGTTATCGATGCTTTGCTCAATTTCTTCCAAGTCGAAGTAGAGCAATTTTCCTAAAGCAAAGTAGGATTCTTCCAACTCATGATTTAATTCCGAAATTTCCTCTTCAGAGCTAGGGATTTCTGCGAGCAGACTTTCCACATCGGGAAGTTGATTTAATGGATTACTGCTTTCGTCTACAGAAGTGGAGTCTGTTTGATCTGCGATATCTACCCTTGGTTGAGAAGTTTGAAAACTTGCCGCACTTCTCCTCCAATTATCTTGTAATTCACGGTTTCCCCAATTTCTGTAGAAATCAATGGTTCCTTGCTGCATCGCAACGGCATTGTCAAAATAGAACGTTGAACCAGAACCTCGGTCACTAAAGGCCAGCAGATTGTCAAAAATGCTAGTGCTCTTTGGTTGCTCCTTGGCTGCGGCTTCAGCTAAGAGCCTTTCTTCTTCTTTTGCAATAAAGTTTTCAGCAATAGTAGTTTGTTCTTCAACACTTAGACTTGAAAGACTAATCAAACTGTCATTGGATTGGATTCTTTCCACATGAAATACAAATTGATCCAATGTTTCCTTTTGTTCCTGAATTTGATTTGCGACTGGGTCTGTTTCTTTAATATAGGTTAGCGCACTATCCAAGTAATATTTTGTAGCTCTATAATCTTTGAACTTATCTAAATTAATAGAAGCCAGCTTTTGATATATGTATCCTTTCTGTCTTGGGTTACTTCCTGGTTCTTTTGCAGCTTGGTGTAGAAGGTCGATGGTTTTTTCAATATCACCCTGCTTTTCTTCAAACAGTGCCATTTCATAAACTACCACATCCTTCAAATCATTGTTTTTGGGATCCTCATAGAGGTCTTGGTAATACTTCCGAACTTTCTTTAAATCCTTGGAGGCATTTAATTCTGCCACTTGCTGTGCGTAAAGCTGCGCAAAGAAGCTACGTTCATAAGGTGGATTTCCATCGAGCGCCTCCATATAAAAGTCATGTGCCAAGGCGTCTAGTCCTTCTCTTTGGTACCTTTGGGCTAGGATAAAGTTGATACGGGATTCCTCTTTTTTATCCTGAACATATTCCAAAGCCTTTACCAATGCTCCAATGACTCCGTTTTTATCTCCCCTAGTCTCATAGTAATAGGCTAATGTTTTGTACAGTTCAAACCTGTTTTCCTCGTTGATCCCAGACTCTTTCGAAAGGTAGTCTATAGTGAAATTAGCGTTTTCATATTCCCTCTGGTCAACATATAGACGCAGTAAGCTAATGAGTGTTTGATGCCTTAAATCTTTGTCTTTACTATTGACATTAACGTATTTAAATGTGTTTTGAGCATCATCAAAATGAGCCTGCAAGTAATCGATCTTGCCAAGCAAATAGTAACTGTCATCAACCCACTTGCTTATACGATGCCATTCTACAGCTTTTGAAGCTAACTCTCTTGCAGATTGAAGTGTGTCTACACCCGCTTGAATGGTCGCTGAGTCAATCGGAATAAAAACTGGAAGGACCTGTGTATAATCTTCCTTGTAATCGGCCCTTACCATATCTTCTACATTCGATATTTTAAGATCCGCTAAATAGTAGGCATTGTAATGAGAAGTTAAATTATGAAACGTACGATTAGTAAAAGTGTCCCGCTCTGATGAGCAAGCACTTATTAAAATAAAAAAGATGAATACGAAACTTGAAAATTTGTTCATGGATTAAATCTCCAATTGAAGTACCAAAATAGGTTTTTTGCCTTACTTAGCGAACGATGTTGCCTTTCAAATATTTTTTAGGCGGCATTTTTGAGTCAATAAGCCCAATGATAATTAGTTAATTTAAGTTAACCCTTAAATAAATGGAAAAAGACAGGTCCAAATTAGAAAAAAGCAAGTCAAAAGGAACACCTGTTTATGTTAAGTATTTAGGTTTATCCTTTCAGATGTTTGCTGTCATCGGGGGAGGCACCTATTTAGGTTGGTGGATACAGCAGCAAAGTAATATGAAGTTTCCTGTTTGGCTCTTACTTTTCTGCTTTATTTCCATAATGATTGCGTTTTATCAACTTTGGCAAAGCATGAAACAAGATAGGTAGTGGGATTTTAGAAAAAGGGCTAATTTTGCAAAAAAGGGATTCATGCAATTATTGAAAAACATCCATATCAAGTTTGTTCTACTTTCGGCAACTATAGCTTTGTTGATTCTAGTTCTTAGTTATGTTTTACCCCAAGTAGTACATGAGAAAATCTGGCAAATATTTTTCTTTCTCTTTGCAGTCTCTTATTTGATCCATTTGCTGAACGGGTTTCTGCTGAAATCATTTTCAGAAAATTTCTTTAATATCATGGTTTTGGCAATGATATTAAGATTTATTGCCTCTTTAGTGTTCATTGGGATAGAGGTTTGGCCAGGTATGGAGAATATAATTTTGTTTATAGCTGATTTCTTTGTGATTTTTTTATTCTACTTAGTTTTTGATATCTACGCCTTTCTAGCTAATTTGCGCCCGATTTCGAAGTAGCCCCCTCAAAAACAAGAGTTGATGACGCGTAAATTATTGGTTTTAAGTCTATTAATGACAGCATTTATGTTGTCTATCTCCAGTCCTACCATAGCTAGAGAATCAGATGAAGACAAAACAGGCTTTATCATGCATCACGTGAAAGACTCTCACGAGTGGCATTTCGCTACTTTTGGTCATACTCACGTGACTTTACCCCTACCTGTAATCGTATATTCTGGCGACAGAGGTTTGGAAGTTTTTTCTTCTACAGACTTCCAGAACCATGAAACGCACAGTTTTGGAGAAGAGTATGCACATGAAGGATATTTTATCGATGAGCATGATCATTTAGGTAGAGTAGATGGAGCTAGCTTTTTAGAATTGTCTATTACCAAGAATGTCGTGATGATGTTTATTGTGCTGATTGTAGTGGCATTTCTAGCATTATCAGCAGCGTCACACTATAAGAAAAATGGACCTGTCGCTCCAAAAGGTGCAGCAGCGATCATTGAGCCGATTGTGATTTTCGTAAGAGACGAAATTGCAAAAGACTCTATTGGACCAAAATACAAGAAGTTTGTCCCTTACCTGATTACTTTATTTTTGTTTATCTGGTTTGGTAACCTTCTAGGTTTGTTGCCTGGTGCCGCAAACATGACAGGAAACATTGCCGTGACGATGGTTTTGGCGGTGTTGACTTTCATTATTACTAATGTTAATGGGAATAAGGATTATTGGAAGCACGTTTTCGCAACTCCTGGGGTTCCGATCCCAATGTTGTTGATCATCGTTCCGGTAGAAATTATTGGTTTGTTTACAAAACCTTTTGCTTTGATGGTGCGACTTTTTGTGGCGATCACAGCAGGACACATTGTAATCCTAGGCTTTATAGCTTTAGCCTTTATCTTTGAATCTTATGCCATAGGGGTTGCAAGTACCTTAATGGTAACGTTTATCAATATAATCGAATTGTTAGTGGCAACTATCCAAGCTTATGTATTTACGCTGTTCTCAGCGATGTACATAGGGTCTGCGGTAGCTGAGCATGCGCATGACGATCATTAATTAGGAATTTCTTTGTTCAATTTATAAATCTAAACTTATGTTAACTTCTATCTTGTTGACTGCTGGTTACGCTCTAATGGGAGCTGGTATCGGTGCAGGTATTGTTGCGATTGGCGCAGGCCTAGGTATCGGTCGTATTGGGGGTCAAGCTATGGAATCTATTGCTCGTCAGCCTGAGGCTGCTGGAAAGATCCAAGGCGCTATGTTGATCATTGCTGCTTTGATCGAGGTGGTTTCCCTGTTCGCAGCGGTAATCTGTTTGTTGATTGCTCTTAACATTGCGGGCATCAGCTAATCAAATTTTGAAAAGGGTTTGGCGTTAGGCCATTCCCTTTTCTTTCTACTATTGAACAATCTGAAATAATATACCACCATGGATTTAATCACACCTAGTTCCGGTCTTATCATATGGCAATTATTGGGCTTTTTGGCCTTGCTTTTCATCTTGATCAAATTTGCATGGAAGCCAATGCTTGCTGCATTAGAAGAGAGAGAAAGTAGCATCGAGAATGCATTGAAAGCCGCTGAGACAGCTAGAAATGAAATGGCCAATCTTAAGGCTGAAAATGAAAAGCTTCTTGCTGAAGCTAGAGCAGAGAGAGATACGATTCTGAAAAAGGCACATGATGCATCAAACAAGATGATCGAAGAAGCCAAAGAAGAGGCTGTGAAGACAGGAGCTCAGATGATTGAAAATGCGAAAGAAGTGATTGAAACTGAAAAGAAAGCTGCTTTGGCAGACGTAAAAACTCAGGTGGCTACACTTACGCTAGAAGTAACAGAGAAATTATTGAGAAAGAATCTTTCTGATGACAAATCTCAAAAAACTCTTGTTGACGAATTTATCAAAGACCTTAAGTTAAACTAATTTGCCTCCATGTCAAACCATAGAGTAGCATCCCGATATGCCAAGTCTATTATGGAGCTTTCCTTAGAGAAGGGAAAGCTTGAGGAGGTTCATAAGGATTTCCAGAAATTAACATCAATGGCGAAAAGCAATTTTGACTTGGTGCTTTTGCTGAAAAATCCTATTGTCAATTCTGAAAAGAAGCTGAATGTTTTGAAAGCGCTTTTTCCTGAAAAGACAACTCAAGAAATGACTTTGAAGTTTTTCGAGATCATTTCAAGAAAAAACCGTGAAGCAATTCTAGTCGATGTGGCTAGAGAGTTTGAAATGCAATATAACATTCATGAGTCCATCCAAGTAGCCGAAGTGACGACTACTTTCGCTATCGATGATAAGCAAAGAGCTGAATTTATCGAAGTGGTGAAGGAGCTTTCAGGAATGACGGATGTGCAGCTTGTAGAAAAAATCAACCCAGAAATTATCGGTGGGTTTGTTCTTAAAGTGAATGACAAACAACTTGATGATTCATTGAGTAGTAAATTGAGAGTATTGAAAGCTCAGTTTACCCAGAATCATTACGAAAAACAGTATTAAAACAAAAAGCAATAATCATAATCTTATCATATCATGGCAGAAGTAAGACCAGATGAAGTTTCAGCGATCTTGAGAGAGCAGCTTTCAGGTGCAAGAACTCAAGCGGAACTTGAAGAAGTGGGTACAGTCCTTCAAGTAGGGGACGGTGTAGCACGTATCTATGGACTTTCTAAGGCTCAGGCTGGTGAATTGATCGAGTTCGACAATGGTCTGAAAGCAATGGTGCTTAACCTTGAAGAGGACAATGTTGGAGCGGTACTTTTCGGTGACTCTAAGGAGATCAAAGAAGGAGATACTGTAAAAAGAACTAAGAAAATTGCTTCCCTCAATGTAGGTGAAGGAATGCTTGGTCGTGTTGTTGATACTTTGGGTAATCCAATTGATGGAAAAGGACCAATCACTGGAGAATTGTACGATATGCCTTTGGAGCGTAAAGCACCAGGTGTAATTTACAGACAGCCAGTAACCGAACCACTTCAAACTGGTATCAAGTCTATCGATGCCATGATCCCAATCGGTAGAGGACAAAGAGAATTAGTAATTGGTGACCGTCAAACAGGTAAAACTGCTGTGGTTATTGATGCTATCTTGAATCAAAAAGAATTTTATGATAGAGGTGAAGCAGTATTTTGTATCTATGTAGCCATAGGTCAAAAAGCTTCTACTGTTGCAAACGTGGTAGCTGCCCTTGAAAAAGGAGGAGCCCTTCCTTACACAGTAGTTGTTTCTGCTGCAGCATCTGATCCTGCTCCAATGCAGTTCTTTGCTCCATTTACTGGTGCTGCTATCGGTGAATTCTTCAGAGATACAGGTCGTCCTGCTTTGGTAGTATATGATGACCTTTCTAAGCAAGCTGTTGCTTATCGTGAAGTTTCTCTTTTGCTAAGAAGACCTCCAGGACGTGAAGCATATCCAGGTGACGTTTTCTACCTTCACTCAAGATTGTTAGAGAGAGCGGCGAAAATCAATAAATCAGATGAGATTGCATCTCAAATGAATGACTTGCCAGACTCCATCAAGCATTTGGTAAAAGGTGGTGGTTCTTTGACCGCCCTTCCAATTATCGAAACTCAAGCTGGTGACGTTTCTGCTTATATTCCAACAAACGTGATTTCCATTACTGATGGACAGATCTTCTTGGAAACAAACCTTTTCAACTCCGGTATCCGTCCTGCAATTAACGTGGGTATTTCGGTATCTAGAGTAGGTGGTAACGCACAGATCAAATCCATGAAAAAAGTAGCAGGTACATTGAAGCTTGATCAAGCTCAGTTCCGTGAATTGGAAGCATTTGCTAAGTTTGGTTCTGACCTTGATGCAACTACTAAGAGAACTATCGAAAGAGGTAGAAGAAACCAAGAGATCTTGAAGCAGCCTCAATATTCTCCAGTTCCTGTTGCTCATCAAGTAGCGATCATTTATGCTTCTACTAAAGGATTGATGGATTCAGTTCCTGTAAGTAAGGCAAGAGCATTTGAAAAAGAGTTTTATGTATTGCTAGATACTTCTTACCCAGAAGCATTGGAGTTGATCTCAAAAGGCGACATAAACGGAGCAGGTGAAATCCTTGCGAAAGCAGCTGCGGAGCTAGCTCCAAAATACGCATAATTTAATCTTCAAAATCCGGTAGGCTTTGGCCTGCCGGAATTACTATAGCTTACAAAGCAATCACTGATGGCTAACCTTAAGGAAGTAAAGGAAAGAATTAACTCGGTAGTTTCTACCCAGCAGATTACCAAAGCAATGAAAATGGTGTCTGCGGCTAAGCTGAGAAGAGCGCAGGATAAAATTATCCAAATGCGTCCTTATTCTCAGAAGTTGACTAATATCCTGAACAATGTCTCTGCAGCGTCTGAAGGCTCTGCTGATGTTGTTTATGCCCAAAAACGTGAGGTGAAGAAAGTACTTATTATCCCTGTTACTTCTGATAAGGGATTGTGCGGTGCCTTTAATACCAACATCATTAAGGCAACAAATGCAGCGATCAAAAATCAATTTGTTGGTAAGGATATAACCATTTTACCATTAGGTAAGAAATCTAATGAGTATTTCTTGAAAGCTGGTCACAATGTCATCTCTGACTATTTCACCATATTCCAAGATTTAACTTTCGAAAATGTTCGTAAAGCAGCAGAGTTTGCGATGAAATCATTTGTAGAAGGTGAATACGATCAGGTTTATGTAGTCTACAACGAATTCAAAAATGTTGCTACTCAGATCGTCAGAACAGAGCAGTTTTTACCAATGGCTAAGGAAGAAAATACTGCAGAGGAGAAAGCAGCTGATGTTGACTATATCTTAGAACCTTCAAGAGCTTATATCATTGAGGAATTGGTGCCAACATCCTTGAAAATCCAACTTTACAAAGCTGTTTTAGAAAGTAATGCATCTGAGCATGGAGCTAGAATGACAGCAATGGATAAAGCGACAGATAATGCTGGTGATTTGCTTAAAGAACTTCGATTAATGTACAATAGATCCCGTCAAGCGGCCATTACCAACGAAATCCTTGAGATTGTTGCTGGGGCCAATGCGCTTGGGTAAATAACACGTTTTTACAATAGACCTATTTATAGAACCACGACTCGAAAGAGTTGTGGTTTTTTTTGTCTCTACTTTTACTAACATCTCCCTGCAAGCCAATTTTAGCTAGGGATGACAGCAATTCAAGCATTGAAATATAGTTTTTCTAAAAGTCTGCTAGGAAATAAAGCGGGGCTCATTTTAGAATTGGATTCTAATTCTACTTCATAAATGCCTACCACAGGTCAAATATAAATTTCTTAATTCAGGCTTATTTACGTGATTTAAAACTCACAAAGGTGATTTACCATTAAAAAAACTCAGTTTATTCTTTTCAAAAAGAGATATCCCAAAATGAAATTTATTGTTACCAGCTCTTGTCTTTTTTTACTGATGCTTGTCAATACAGCAATGGCATCAAGCTTACAATTCGATAAAAAGGACCCCAGTCTTTCTGAAAAAAATCTCCAACGAGCCATGGAATTAATTGATGAGGCAGTTTCATCCCATTTTAAAGGTGAAGAAATGGCGATGGCTAGATTCTATAACCCTTATACAAAGAATAGTTCTGAGGAGACTGGAAGTGTATGGATGTATTCCTCTGCTATTGAGTCTGTAAATGCGATTCTCCATGGTTTACAGGTCCAAAAGGAACATGGTAATGAAGAGCTTTATGATGCTAATTATTCTAAATACTCCGAATTGTTGGCAGAGCTTTATGATAACATTGATTATTATCTTGGCACATTTACTTTAACATCCTATACCCAAACAAAGGAATGGTCAGTTTATGGAGTTAACCGCGGAAATACCAAAGGAACAGCCAAAGTGGAAGGGATTGAAAATGTGTATGATGATCAGATGTGGTTGGTTCGGGAGTTACTTGAATCATATAAAATAACAAACAATCCTTCCTACTTAGAAAAAGCAGAGTATTTGACTGCCTATGTTTTAGATGGATGGGATACCACTTTGGATGAAAATGGAAAGGAACGAGGTGGTATCACCTGGGGACCGGGCTATGTCACCAAACATTCCTGTAGTAATGGCCCTATGGTTAGTCCGCTAGTGTGGCTACATGAAATTTACCAAGGAAAAGATGATGAGATTACCAAGCGCTATATTGATCCAGAGGATCAACAGACGCGGTTGACCACTCAGGTTCCTAAAAGTGATTACTATTTAGAGTTTGCGAAAAAGGTATATGATTGGCAAAAAAATGAATTGTTAGGGAAAGATGGAGTCTATGTGGATATGATGGGAGGATGCACTCCAGATAAACCTAAAACTGAAATGATCGATGGAGTGATATACCGTGTAGGTATTAGTTGTACGGATGCGGTGGGAACGGAATTTACCTATAACAGTGGTACTATGCTTTCCGGAGCTGCCGATTTATTCAGAGCTACCGGTGAAAAGCGTTTTTTGAAAGATGCGAAGAAATTGGCTGATGCCAGTTTTAAGTTTTTTACAAAATTGGATCAATCAGTTCCTGGATACTATTCCTATGAAGTAGATGGGTTTAGAAATTGGTTCAATGGGGTTTTAATGCGGGCCTTTGTGGATGTTTATCCTGCATATAAGCCAGCCGCGAAATACATCGATTCATTTCAGCAAAATTTGGATTATGGATATGATAATTTCCTGTATAATGGATTTTTACCAACTGATCTACTAAAAGGCTGGAATGAGGATAAGTCGAAGAATACTACCGAAGGGATGTTTAATTTTACCTTTGCAGCTGAATATGCCATACTATCCCGGTATGAAATGGAAAATTAAATCTAGGAAATTTAGGCGAATGCCCTAAATTGTGCTTTCAATAAAATTGTTTTTTAGCATGCGCAATCTTTATTCATTTATTTGTCTGACGCTAATTTCCTTTTTTTCCTCCTGTTCTAACCAAGAACCAGCGGAAGAAAAACTCCCAAATGTCATTGTGATTCTTGCAGATGATCTGGGATATGGGGATATCAGGGCTTTCAATCCAGATGGTAAAATCCCGACGCCGCATATTGATCAGCTAGCTGCAGAAGGAATGAAGTTTACCGATGCACATACCCCTTCGGCAGTTTGTACTCCCACCAGATATGGATTTTTGACAGGAAGGTATAACTGGAGAAGTAAATTGAAGTCTGGGGTATTGACTGGAAAATCTAAAGCTTTGATAGAAGATGATCGGACGACCATCGCTGATGTGATGAAAAATTCCGGTTATCAAACAGCATTCATTGGTAAATGGCATTTAGGTTGGGATTGGGCTTTGAAAGGGGAAGACACGATAAAAGGAGAGGGTTGGGATCCAAAGGATTTTGACCAATTGGACTTCACTAAATCTGTCACCCATACGCCAAATGATCTGGGATTTGATTATGCCTATGGACATTCAGGTTCGCTAGATATGGCGCCTTATGTCTATGTAGAAAATGGAAAGGTTACAGCCATTCCAGATACAGTTACAGTCAACTCTGGGAAATATTCTTGGTGGAGAGAGGGGCCAACTTCCCCGGATTTTGTGCATGAGGAAGTCACTCCGAATTTTTTCGAAAGATCTATTCAGTATATCACAGACCAGGCAAAAGAAGAAAAACCATTTTTCCTATACCTAGCTTTACCTTCTCCTCACACACCTATTTTACCTCCAGAAGAATGGCAAGGTAAAAGTGGTGTGGCTCCATTTGGTGACTTTATGATGATGATCGATGATTATATTGGTCAGGTGAATACAGCCATCAAAAATGCCGGCATAGAAGAGAACACCTTGGTTATTTTTACCTCCGACAATGGTGGCTCTCCGGCTGCTGGTTTGGATGTGATGCAGGCAGCAGGTCATTTCTCTAGTTACATTTACAGAGGACATAAGGCTGACGCTTTCGAAGGAGGTCATCGGGTTCCTTTTATTGCTAAGTGGCCTGCAAAGATAAAAGCTGGCACATCTAGAGATCAAACGATTTGTCTCACAGACGTAATGGCAACTGGTGCCGAGATTACAAATTACAAATTGAAGGATAATGAAGGAGAAGATAGCTACAGTCTAGTGGAGTTGTTTGATGCGGATAAGCAAGTGAATCAATTCCGAGAAGCTACAGTCGCCCATTCTATCAATGGTAGCTTTGCAATCAGACAGGGTGACTGGAAACTCATCATGGCCAAAGGTTCCGGAGGCTGGAGTTTTCCTAAACCAGGTGACCCTGCAGAGGCCGACCTTCCCGAAGTACAGTTATATAACTTAGCTTCCGATCCTGGCGAGACTACCAACCTCCAAGCCGAAAACCCTGAGAAAGTAGCTTCGCTAAAATCCCTTTTAAGCAAATACATCAAAGAGGGCAGAAGTACTCCCGGAGCTCCACAGCAAAATGACCCAATTGAGGGTGAGTGGAAGCAAATTGGTTTTGTTGAATAAATAAGAAAGCTCCAGGTTTATGAAACCTGGAGCTTTTAAAATTCAATAGTTATTGAGTTACTCTCCAATCGAAAAGCAATAGTATTTTAATCGTTATTCTTGATGACTTTAAGTGCATAGCCCTTAGACTGATATTCACTTAGCGTGGTCTGTGCTGTAAATGTGATATTGGCGAATGGAAGAAGCTCTGATTTTTTGGTGGATCCTAAAGATTGTCCACACATCAAAAATTTCACTCCAGCATCATTTAATTCTTCTAGCAGCGCAATGTTGGGGTTATCTGTTTTATGCTCTTCCAAGTAAGCTTCATTATTCAAAAATGATTCAGAAGCCATTCCATGAACTGCCACCACGATATTGATATTCTCTTTTGGGATTCCGGCACCTGCATGAAGATTCATTAACCTGCCTATTTCAGCCAATCCAAAATTAAGGGATTTGGGATCAATTTCATGGGTGTGACCTTCCACTCCTTCAGGCTTGACGAAGCTGGTGTAATCAATTACAATATTGTATTCCAAGCTTGGGTCTGGCATAACATCTATGTGTTCAATATTGTCAACTGCGGCATAAGGGTGTCTGATAATCGGAAGGAAACTGGTTCTTTCTCCAAATTTTTCATCTGACCTTGAAGGACAAACACCTGTGAGAAACTTCAGCACTTCAGGATTTTCCTTTTCCCAGGCATTGGTGGTAGTTTTAAATTCAGTTTCTTCTAAAGCATACATCATCACCATAAAATGTGTGGAGTCAGGCGCATCATCAAATTTGTCTTTATGATAATCTACATCATAGCTATACAATTCTCCGTTTGCTTGTAAGTCTGCTAAGGTCGCAGCAATTTGCTTTTTGGCATTAGTATAGGAATCCTCTAAAGTGGAATCTACGCTGCATTTAAAACCTGTCCCAAAAGTAAAGTATTGGCATTTTGCTGGTGTAGAAATAAGTAAGAGGAAAAATGGAATGGAAAACAGTAATTTTTTCATAATAAAGAATTTAAGTGTAAAAATGTAATCCATATTAAGTTAGTCAATTTCTTGGAATATTAATATTGAATTAATAAAAATGATATTTTGAACCTAGAATAATATAAGATGTATTGGATTATTCAAACTGGACTCAGATTTTCAAAGGAGTTTGAATTAGCATGTAGAAGGAGGAGTATTTATAGGAAACTCCAAGTCGAAATGATACTAACCTTTGAGGTTTTATGAACCTCGAAGGTTTATTACTTCTCAAAAAGATAGCGTTGAAGCCTCCCGCAAAGTTGCGACGACATAACGGGCGCTAACTTTTAAAGTTTTTAACCGTCATTGCGATCCCGAGAATCGGGAGAAGCAATTCAGATATGAAAATCCTAGGTGTGTTTTTTAACAGCAAAGTGCACAAAGCCCACAATGGCGCAAATGTGCTTCAGCACAACAGGTGCGACTAGTAATCTCCTTTCATTAGTGTTAATCCAACTATAAGACCACGCAGTGGTCAAACCTCTTAATCACTACGGGTGAAACCCGTGGATATGCGATACGAATATCAGAAACGTAACCCCAAAGGGGTTGAACTCATTACAAATCCAGGACTATAACCCACTGGAATTTTAAAATATTTAAAATATAAAAAGGTGTAGTTGCACCCGATTGCTATCGAGGTCTACACCTAGTCAATCACTTAGTCTTCGCTCGGAGAGGGGCGCAAATGTGCTTCAGCACCAAAGGTGCGACTAGTATCAACCCAGTATCAGCGAAGCGTAATGCTGGGTAAAAAGGTCATTATATAGGCTAAAGTGCCAAAGGCACGATCAGTTATTAATTCCTTTCTTAACCGCAAAGGTTTTAGTATCCCTTCTATAAATCCATGAAATAAAAAAAGAGTAGATACAATCTACGCTTAGTATGGGTTTGCTACTCGATTGGCACGCGTTATTTTCTCTTCATCAAATTCACAAATGATAGGCAAATGGTCACTAATCCCGAGCCATTGATTCATATTTCCAATCTCCATTTTTATAAGTCCGTTTTGAAAACCACTACTTCCAAAGACGTAATCAATGTGATACGGCTTTTTTAAGTTTTTTTGAAGAAAAAGTGTGGGCCGAGTTTCTTTGCCCTGTTCTTCGAGCCAATATTTATGATATAGGCTTTCGATCCCGATTTCTCTAAGCTCCCTAACAACGTCAGAATGATTCCACCATCGGTGCTTTTTGTCCCAAAAAACATTGCTATTGAAATCTCCTATAATTAGACTTTTTTGGAGTTTCGATTTGTGGATTTGAAGATATTTCCACAATTGACCTATGTACCCAGTGGTCGGGGAATTATTTCGGTGGGTCCAGACCGCTATTAGTTCAAAATCATGATTTACAATACATGGTAAAAAGTGCTTTACTTTTTTGTCTTCATAAAGATCTGACCAATCAAGTTTTTCAATTTTTACATCGATATTTGCAAAAATGCCAATTCCTTTATTTTTAGTATCACCAATTCAAAGATGGTTAGTGGCCCATTCTTTATACTTTGCATGTTTTGTTTCAACTGGATTTTCACATTCTTGGATTACATGAATATCGGCTTTGAAATCCAATAAGGTTTCAAACTTATTTCTTAATGCTCCATTGCAATTCCAAGTTATAATTTTCCGAGTAAACACAGACCAAGCAATTAGTTATACACGGTGTTGGCATGTAGTTCTTTCAATTTATTCTGTTTTTCAGAAGAATCAAATAACAAACTTAATATACTTATATTGTTGATTCAAATAAATATCTATGCCAATATTCATGGATCGCCATGATGTATCTAAAGAAGTAACTGCTGAAAGTGTTGCACGATTACATTTAGAAGACCAAAAAGTTCAGCATAAATACAATTGCTGTGGATTAACATATTGGTTTGATGATAAACGAAAAACCGCATTTTGTTTGGTTGAAGCTCCTGATGCTGAATCTGTTAACAAAATGCACAAGCATGCACACGGTGAGCTGTCTCATTCAATTATTGAGGTAGACCCAAATCTTGTTGAATCGTTTCTTGGAAGAATGGAAGATCCTGATGTTGAGTCTGGTGCAGAATTGAACGTCATTGGCGAATCTGCATTTCGTTTTTTACTATCGGTTCGAATACAAATTGGGCGTTTAAACAATAAACTGGACAAAGGTTTAGCATCGTCCATAAGTGATTATAGACATAAGATCATTGAAGAGGTCAAGGCTATCCAAGGAACAGTTGTACGGCAAGATAATTGTAATTTGCTCATTTCATTAACGACTGTACAACAGGCTGTTCAATGTGGGGTAGCACTTCAAGAGAAATTCGGAAACATATATCCACAATTTAGTATGAGCCTAGGTTTGGATGCTGGACTACCTGTGGAGGGGAACAAATCTATATTTGAAGATACTATACAAACTTCAAGAAGATTGTGTGAAATGGGAAGAGGATTTTCAGTGTCACCAATGGTGTTGGAAATGTATCAGAATGAACTATCGGATAACGATCTCACTTCAATGCAAATCATCAAGATTAGTGCGGTTGAGATGCTTTTCTTTAATAAACTCTTCGGTTTTCTTGAGACGAATTTTTCAAATTCTGAATTGAGAATTGATACATTTGCTTCCAGCCTCGGATATAGCAGGTCTCAAGCTTATAGAAACAGTGTGGGTTTATTAAGTCTTTCGCCAAACGCTTACTTCAACAAGTACAGGTTGGAAAAGTCATTAGATAAATTAAATAGTGGAATAAACACTGTATCTGAAACGGCTTTTTTATGCGGCTTTTCCAGCGCCTCATATTTTTCAAAGTGTTTTCGCAAAATGTATGGAATATCTCCAAAAGAGTACATGACGGACTTTCACTCCTAAAAACTAGTTCTAGCAAAAAGCTGTATTGGTCAAAATTTACATTCTTTTGAATTAATTGTACTAGTAAGTCTTTGAGGTAAAATATACTTTTGATTATAGTATGAATTATTAAATAAATCAAAAATTATGTCAGAGTCATTATATGAACGATTAGGTGCAGAAAAAGGTATTGTGAAAATTGTTGACGATGTGGTAGAAGCACACATGAATAATCCGGTAATTTCCGCTCGGTTTACTCCCTATTTAGAGCAGCCAGAAAATTTAGCTAAGATTAAAACGCATACAGTCAATTTCTTTACAACAGGAAGCGGTGGGCCGCAGGTTTATGCTGGCAGAGATATGGAAACAACCCACAAAGGGATGAACATAAGTGCTGCAGAATATATGGAAACGATGGATGATATTTTCAAGGTACTTGATAAACATGGAAAAAATGCCGAAACAAAAAAAGATGTGCTTGAAATTCTATGGTCATTAAAAGGCATGATAATAGGTAAGTAAATCTTTACATGCAAATAATTAAAATTATAAAGCTAATCACTTTCAAGCCTTTTCCTTTTTTATGATATTTTGTCTTACGGTTGTTTTTTATCTTTTTTTTATCCAAAAACAATTCGTTAGTTCACAAGAAATTAGTAGAGTTTCTTTATGTGTGGAATGCATGTCAACGTGCTGGCTAAGCTTTCGGGCGGATTTTACAAACGCTTACTGGTCGGCCGTGACCAAAGATAGCAGATAAGCAAAAAACCTTGATACAAGCCGTCAGCCCGCCTGAAGCTTAGGTTTTGTTAGGTGCAGGCTTTATTTTTAATTTATTTCCAAGATTACATTCTTTAAAAAAGTCCAACTGTTTCTCGAATAAATATCCATTGGCTATAAAGTCCATGTCATGGTCAGTGGTTTTAATCTTCAGTTTCATTTCGTCAATTGAATATTCACTCACATAAATTCGAAAATATCTCGCATAAAGAACGGAAACTCCCATTTTGAGTAAAATCCACATTGGGAAAAGAGGAATTGGCTCAATGTTTTCAGTTCCTCGAATCAATTCAACTTTCACAATTTCAGCCTTATGAATTGGAATTAGTGTTCGTTGATTATTAATATTTGAATGCAACAACAGTCCATTTTCTCTTTTTTCAAAGTTACATTTTGAGTTGGCCGCTATTGAGTCAGTCTTACCAGTCTTATCTATAAACGACTTAAGAAAAAGTCCAGGACTACCAATGGCAACAGGTCTTTTAAAGTCCACCGAAATAGGTTTACCAAGTAGTCTGTCAATTTTTCTTTGGTCAATATGTTTGTCGGTGAATATCATCTGTTTTGGCTTGCACCTAACTTGTTTATTTATACACCTTTATTAAACATATTCCTCCGATTCGAGTGGATATATACACCTTTGTTGATCTTTAGGTAGGCTATGCTACCGCCACGGCGGAAGGGCGAATTGATAGGAGTGTATTTGTATTCCATTTCATAAGATTTCCTGCCTTCCTGCAGGCAAGCATCGCGCTGCTCGAAATGACGTAAAACTATTCGTTGTCTACTTTTCGAGATTGCTTCTCCCGAGAATCGGGAGAAGCAATGACGGAAATTTACAACCTAATCGCCCTAGCAATCACCTTGGCCATAATTCCTAAGCCTTCGGTATTGGGATGTACGCCGTCTGGAAGTAAGTCTTCGTGACCCATCAATGGAGTGTATAGGTCGATTAGTTCGGAGCCAGAGTCTAATGCAATATCGATGATCATCATGCGTTGCTCATTGTTCATCACCACAGGAGTAATGTCGAAATTTACTCTTGTCACAGGCACCGGCATCACCACATAGACTTTGCCATCGGCAGGCATGGTTTTCTTAAACTCGGCGATCATATCCAGGTAATCCTGTCTGAATTCAGAAGCATACTGCCAGTTTTGTGGTTTGGAATCATTTGTACCTAGCATGATCACCAGAATATCTGCACCGAAATCCTTCACTTGCTGAAACTGTGGTTCGTTCCAATAGGGATAATCTCCTTTTCTTAAAAGCGTTCTTCCACTGACACCAAAGTTGCCCACTTCGTAAGCATCGCCAAGGATTGCCTGCATCTGCAGCGGCCAACTGTCAGGATTATCTCTTCCTGGACCTTGTGTGATGCTGTTTCCTACACAAGCAATCTTGATAGGAGTTTGTGAAAAAGAGTAGCTGCTAACAAAAGCAAAAAGGAGTAGTAAAAAGGTTTTTTTCATTGTTTGAGTTTTTTGTCAATTTTAAAATAGGCAATATCTTCCAAATCCGAATGCCTGGGTATCTTTAAGTGTGAATTATGTGAAATTTTTATACCAACGATTTACTTGGCTCTCTTTTGATGTGGTCCTTGGGGCGATGGGAGGGATGCTATTTTTTTCTAAAATGCTGAGAGTTCCCATTGATTGGGACATTTACCTATTGTTAGGGATGGCGGTTTGGGCAATCTATACTTTTGATCACTTACTGGATTCTCAAAAATATGAAATTAGGGAAGAGATGGATCGACACGGATTTCATAGGAAATACACCAAGATCCTGATCCCGAGTCTAGCTCTAGTGGTACTTTCTGGATTGGTTTGGGCTTACCAAATTTTTGGAATAGGTCAGGAGTTGTATGCGGGAGCTATTTTAGGATTGACTATTTTGATTCTCATGTTGATTATCAGAGTATTGCCAAACAAACTTCACTGGTTAAAGGAGTTCAATACCGCTATATTTTATGTGATAGGGATTGCTTTACTTCCTTTCCTGCGTTTTTCATTTGTTGAGTGGACCTGGGAAGTAGGCCTATTGATTTTTGGTTATACAGGATTGGCTTATCTAAACTTAATCATGCTTTCATGGCTAGATGCAGGGAAAGACAAAGCAGCCGGCTTTGGCTCCCTAATCAGCGTTTTACCATTAGACCGCGTGATTTTAGTAATCAGGTGGCTTTCTTATGGGATTGTAGGGATATTTTTGATTACCCTCTTTTTTGCAGCATCACATTTTAGGGTATTTGCCAGCCTGATCCTATTGATTGCTTTAGTGCATTATCTTTCCTTTTTCAATCAGAAACTTAATTCCAATCAAATTAGGAGAAGACTCGACGCATCATTTTTGATTCCTTGGCTACTTCTTTTCTTTTGATTAAACGAATGCACTATGACCTGTAATGGCTCTTCCTACGATCAATGAATTGATTTCTTTTGTACCCTCATAGCTGTAAACAGCCTCTGCATCTGCAACAAACCTCGCTATATCATGCTTCAGTAAGATTCCATTACCACCAAACAATTCTCTGGCATGGTCTACAATTGATCGCATTCTTAGGGTGCAAAAAACTTTCGCCAGGGAAGCATGCTCGTCTTTTAATATATCTCCATCCTGCATCTCAGAAAGTCGAAAAACCATGGTTTGCATGGCTGTCAAATCGCCAAGCATGGTGACCAAAATATCCTGAACTAACTGGAAAGAAGCGATAGGTCTTCCAAATTGCTTCCGCTCATTGGTATAAGCCAAAGCCAATTCGTATGCTCCTCTGGCACATCCTACTGCTTGCCAAGCGACCCCAGCACGAGTCATTCTCAAAACTTTTGCAGTATCCCGGAATGAGTTTGCTTCTTGTAGACGATCGCTTTCAGGAACTTCACATTTTGTCAAAGTGATTAAGGCATTTTGAACAGTTCGCAAAGCCATTTTATCCTCAAGCTTTTCTGCCTTGAACCCAGGATTATCTTTTCTGACAATAAAGCCCTTTACTTGTTGATCATCTAAATCTCTTGCCCAAATGATAGTGAGATCCGAGAAAGTGGCATTACCTATCCATTTCTTCTGACCATTCAATATCCAGGTATCGCCTTCTCTTTTGCAAGTCGTAGTTAAGCCTCCGGCTACGCCCGAACCTACTTCTGGTTCTGTCAAGCCAAAAGCTCCTATCTTCTCTAGTTTTTGCATAGCAGGTAGCCATTCTTTTTTCTGCTCTTCAGACCCGCAGATATAAATGGAGCCCATGGCAAGGCCACTTTGCACTCCGAAAAATGTAGAAATCGAAGTGTCAATTCTTGCCATTTCCATGGCAATAAACCCTTCCAATAATGCTGAATGGCCAGGGCATCCATAACCTTGGTAGGTTAAACCAGCGATATCCAATTCTGCCATTTTTGGAATAATCTGCATAGGGAACTCAGCTTTATTCCAATAATGATTCGCAATTGGTTTTATCTCTCGCTCCATAAATTCTCTCACTCGAAGCTGAATTTCTCTTTCATGAGGGGGAAGGCTTTTTCCTAATTCGTAAAAATCGCCATTGACAGGAGGTATGACTTTGGGTTTGCTGCCTCCTTTTAGCATACCCATCATTTTCGATAAATCTTCCTCACTCATTTTGGAGACAAGGTTGACCATTTTGGGTAAATCAACTTTTTGGGATAGCTTGGATATCTGATCCAGATCCACATTTGACAAAATTTGACGAAGACCTGAAAGTGATTTTAGTATATTTTTCATAAAAAGTACTTTGGGTTATTATTTCTTTGGATTAAACTGATGAAAGACGATTACGGTTTTATTGCTCCTTATTACAATCGGTTGGCCAAAATGCTTTTTGGAAAGAAGCTTTGGGAAGCAAAAAACTGCTTTGTATCGGAAGTAGAAGATAAGAAAATATTAATTATCGGAGGAGGAGACGGGTTTGACTATAAGGAAGTTTCCAAAAATCTATCGGGGCAGTATTGGGATAAATCTCAGAGGATGCTGGATTTGGCAAAGGAAAATCTTTCAGAAAGTGAATTGAGCTTCCATTTAGGGGAATTCACCTCAAATGAGAAGGTTCTGTTCGATGAAATTTGGCTTCATTTTGTGCTCGATACCATGGATGATCAGGAAATTTCGAGTCTCATTAATGGGTTGAGTAAAGTGATACAGAAAAGTGGAAGCATCTATTTCGCTGATTTTTTTAAACCAATCAGTATTTATCAGAAGGGGATGCACCTGCTAATGATTCAATTTTTTAGAGTTTTTGCAGGACACAAAAGGAAAAACATTCCTGATTATGAGAAAATTTTCCTTCAAAACTCCTGGAAAAAATCAGATGGGAAAAGCTTTATGAAAGGATGGATCCGTTCCCAAATCTGGAAGCCTGTCCTTTAGGAATGGATTTCCTTTCGAAATTGCTCTGGAGTGAATGAAGTTTTTCTTTTGAATAACCTACTAAAATAGGAAGGGTCGTCAAACTTAAATTTCACGGCAATTTCTGCCACAGTCAAGCTTGAATTGGTCAAAAGTCTTTTTGATTCTAAAATGACACGCTCCAAAATCATATTGGAAACAGTCCTGCCAACAGCGTTTTTTGTGATGGCATTTAATTGTTTCAAGCTGATGTTCATTTCTTGGGCATAGTATCCTACTTCACGATGATCCATAAACTCTGATTCAATCAAAATTTCAAGTTTCTGGAAAAGATCATGCTGTTTTGCAGGGGTTATAGAGTTCTGATTTTTGGCCAGAAAATACCGATGTGCATTGGTGAGCAACAAATCCGTATAAGACGCCAGTTGGGTATGGCTGGACCAGCCCGGGTTTTGAATTTCTTTATTGATCCGCTCAAAATAAAAGAGTAATTCATCTCTTTCATTCATTGCTAATTCCAAGGAATGCATGGAAATGTTGGAACGAAAAAAAGTAAAGCTCATTAATTTCTTTTGAGTGAAGAAAGCGCTATAAAATGAGCTACTAAAAAAGAGGATATGGCCTTTTGTATCAGGAGAAAGCTCCCAAGAATGTACTTGTCCGGGTGATAAGAAAAATGCTGTCCTAGGTTTTACCGGGTAATTTCTGAAATCGATGGTGTGAATTCCTGTGCCTTCAGTGATTATTAAGACGATGTAAAAATCGTGTTTATGAGGTTTCTGAATGAATAGATGGGTTTTCAGATGAACTTCCAGTTCAGAATAATAAAAATCAGATGGATTTATTTTTTCTGTTTCAAAATCCGGAATCTGATAAATCGGTAAGGTTTCCTCAGCCATAGGTGAATTTCATAAATTTCCCTTGGAAAACCTGACAAAGGTAACTTACCCAAGTTCTTTGCTTGCTTCGTATGGGACGAAAATGGCTATCCAAGCTGATCTACTGACCCGGAAGAAAAAGGGTAGCAGGATGATGGCAGAAATCACGATTAAGGTTAACAAAAGGCCGAGTGAGTATTCTGGGTAAAAAATCTCTAATCCAAGCCAAACCGAAATGAACAAAGCAGTATTCAAAGCATAACTGATAAACATGGCGCCAAAATAATATCCAGGTTCTGGTTCGAAGGATTGCTGGCAATAGTCACATTTAGGATTCATTTCAAATAGTGTTGCGGGCTTTTTTAAGTCCATTTTTTGAAATATTCTTCCTTGGTGGCATTTAGGACAGGTGCAGGTACTAATGCTTTTGAAATAAGAATCTTTACTCCAGAGCTTCATAGGCTGTTATTTTGGGACAAAGCTAGTTCTATTAGAAAAATTCTGATAGGACAATATTTACCTTTTGCAGGACAAATAATCCAATTAGCGCTTACCCGCTCGATCGATGATTTTTGTAATTAATTCATCGTAGTATTTACCATTTCCAGGCCCGTACCAATTCATTTCCCGAACCTCATGAAAATGCTTGTCATAATATTCATCTGGGGTAATGTATCCCATGTATCCCCCGTTAAAGGTGGTGATGATCAGGTTTAGCCCCAAAGTTTTGGCATGGGCTTCCCATTTTGCCATGAAAACTCCAGAGATTTCTCCGCTGGAAGCAATCATCAGGATATTTCCAATTTGTGTTACATCAAAATGGACGTTGGTATCTCCGAGTAAATAATTAAATAGCCAAGGTCGAAGCCTTAAATCATCCGATATCCGAAGATGAGGGTCCCTAAGAGCGATTGGGAGAAATCCAGTTTTGATTTGATGTTTTTTGACGGTAGAGTAATATGTCATTTTGATTCGCATGACCGAATCCAACTTCTGGGCATATCGCTGAACTTCCTCGATCGATTTTCCACCGGTCACAGGGCGGTGGCTTCCTACAGTTCCTGCGGCAAACATGGCAAAATCATAAGAATTCTCTTCCAAATCTTCTGTCAGATAAAAAGGATAGTCACCAGATAGGCCCATAAACTTGGAACTCAAAATGGTAGCATGGGCTGAATAAGTGAAAAAAGTCGCTGTTTCTCCATTCTTTTTGGTGAAAATCAATTGGCGAATAGAAGGTTCGATGGGGTCTTCTTTGATAAAGCGATTGGCAACATATTCTTCAGCATTGATTTTCTTGTATTGAATCGAAGC
The DNA here is from genome assembly GCF_000166275.1 of Algoriphagus machipongonensis. Lineage (NCBI taxonomy): Bacteria > Pseudomonadati > Bacteroidota > Cytophagia > Cytophagales > Cyclobacteriaceae > Algoriphagus > Algoriphagus machipongonensis. The sequence continues at coordinate 4,595,756 of NZ_CM001023.1, read as the reverse complement.
CGTGTCTTGAGAGGAAATTGCCTGATTCAAGGCTGAGATGGATTTGTCAACGATCAGTTGGACAATTTGATCATCGTATCCGCCGAAAGCCAAATCTCCCACTGGGCCAGGCATGTATCCTCCCAATCCTGCATGCGTATGAGTGGCAGTAAAAATAACCTGATCCAAGGGTAGGTTTTGTTGTTGAATAGCCGAATCTATCGCTGCAGCTAAATGTGGATGAACAATTAATAATTCATAGCTAAGCCAGGCAACGCTAGACTTTCCATTACTAATGGTTAATGCCTTGACAAAACTACTATCCTGAACAAACTCATACTTCCCTCTAGGAGCATATCCTACGAGTTCTGCTGGTGTTTCAGGGGTCATATTGGCTTTTCCCCATCCAGAAAGCCAAAAATTGTTAGTGCTGCTTTGGAACTCCATCCGCTCAAGATCAGCAAAGGTGTTTTTGTAAAACTCTTGCTCTTGAATAGGAGATCTATCTACCCAGGTGAATAGAATGATGCCCAGTAGAAAAATAAAAAGGAAAACCCCCAAAAGGATTTTCCCGGAAATTTTTAACAGCTTTTTAGCAGTCATTTTTTAATATTCAAAAGTGCCATATGGACTGTTGATAGTAACTTTTTTGCCTTCATGTGGCTCGACTCTACCAATGATTTGTGCTTCAACTCCATAGGATTCTGCGATATCAATGATTTCTTCAGCATATCGTTCATCTAGGTAAACTTCCATTCGATGTCCCATATTGAATACTTTATACATTTCTTTCCAATCCGTTCCACTTTCTTCCTGAATAATGTTGAAAAGTGGAGGTGTTTCAAAAAGGTTGTCTTTGATGACATGTACATTGTCCACAAAGTGAAGAACCTTGGTCTGGGCGCCACCGCTACAATGTACCAAGCCGTGAATTCTTGACCTCATATAATTAAGGGCATCCACCATGATTGGTGCATAAGTACGCGTAGGAGATAGAACCAACTTTCCTACATTAACTGGAGCTCCTGGAGCAGGGTCCGTTAAGTTATATTTTCCTGAATAGACCAAGTCTTCTGGTACGGCTGCATCGAAGCTTTCAGGGTATTTTGTTTTTAAGACTTTATTGAACACATCATGGCGAGCAGAGGTAAGTCCATTACTTCCCATTCCACCATTATACTCGGTCTCATAGTTTGCTTTACCAAAAGAAGCCAGTCCTACGATCACGTCTCCACCTTGAATATTATCGTTGGAAATGACCTCGTCTCTTCTCATACGACAAGTGACAGTACTATCTACGATGATGGTTCTAACCAAATCTCCTACATCCGCAGTTTCTCCTCCAGTGAGGATGGCATTTACCCCATTGTCACGAAGCATTTGAAGTACCTCTTCTGTCCCTTCTATGATGGCAGAAATGACTTCTCCGGGAATGAGATTTTTGTTTCTACCAATCGTGGAGGAAACCAGGATATTATTGATTGCTCCTACACAAAGTAAATCATCCGTATTCATGATGATTGCATCCTGGGCGATACCTTTCCAAACACTCAGGTCACCAGTTTCTTTCCAATATGAATAGGCTAGGGAGGATTTCGTTCCCGCTCCATCAGCATGCATGATATTGCAAAACTCAGGATCGTTTCCAAGAGTGTCTTCCACAATTTTGCAAAACGCTTTTGGGTAAAGACCTTTATCTAAATTAGAAATGGCCTGATGTACATCTTCTTTGGAGGCGGAAACACCGCGCTTCATGTATCGCTCGTTCATGGATGCAAAGTTAAGTATTCCCTTCTAAAACAGGAGAATGTTTGGAAAAAGATAAACGCATAAAAAAGGCCTGAAAAGAAAGTTCTAAGCAGGCCTCATTCATAATTTTAAATTTCTGGTTTATTCTTGGATCTCGATCACCTTGAATTCGGTTCTTCTATTCGTTTGGTGCTCCTCTTCAGTTGTCGCATTTTCTATGATCAGTTGACTTTCACCATAGCCTTTAGCGACTAATCGATCGGCACTTATGCCTTGAGAAACAATATAATCAACGGCAGATTGTGCTCTACGCTGGGAGAGATCCTGATTATACTCATCGGAAGATCTATCATCTGTATGCGAGCTCAACTCGATTTTAATCGAAGGATTATCTTTCAGTATCTGAACCAATTTATCCAATTCCACGGCAGCATCTGGTCTGATATCCGCTTTATCCAAATCATAATAGATGTTTTCCAAAACGATTGATTTATCTAAAATCAATTGATCAAGGACAATCGTAGTGTCCAATGTGATATTGGTAACTTCTTGGATTAAATCTTCTGGGTTAGGGGTTTTTCCTCGCGTCGTGTAAGGGATAGATTTAGAGAAATATCCTCCTTTTGATGCAATAATGGTGAAATCTGCATTGGGCTCCAGTGTGAATCTTACCCGACCATTTGAATTGGAGAAATCTCCTCCTTCCTGATCGTTTGAGCTATCATAGAGAACCACTCTTGCCTGCTCTAAAACGGCATCGGGTTCACCCGCCACTCGTTGCTTGGTAAATACATTTAAAAGGACGTTAACAATTTTCGGTTTTGGAGTTTTATCCTCGAAGAAATAAATATCATCGTCTCCAGCTCCACCTTCACGGTTGGAAGAAATGAATCCTTCTTTTGGGTAATTGGAGAAGAAAATACCAAAATCATCGCTAGGGGAATTAAAGTTTTCTCCTAAGTTTTTAATGACTTGATTTCCGTCAGCCCCTTTTTCTGCCACAAAAAGATCGAGCTTTCCATAGCCTGGGTGGCCATCAGATGAAAAGAAGAACTTTCCATCAGCTGTCATTCTTGGGAAAAGCTCATTTCCCGGAGTATTTACATTGGGGCCTAAATTAACAGCGTTTCCGAAATCACCATTGGCAAGCTTAGTGGCTTTATACAAGTCTATTCCCCCAAAACCGCCAGGTCTATTGGAAGCGAAGTATAGCTCCTCTCCATCAGGGCTGAAAGCAGGAGTGGAGTTCCACCAGGTTTCGTCTTCGTTTACAGGTAACCAAATAGGTTGCGTAAAACCAGCTCCTCTAAAATAGGAAGCGAAAAGCGCAGTTTCCGGTAGGTCCTTAGGCGAGGTGGAATTACCACGCGCATAAATGATCGTATTTCCATCAGGGCTAATGGCAATAGCTGCCTGATTCAGACCTTCTTCATTTTGAAATTCAGGTAAAGTCTGAATATTTCCTACATCCACTCTTAATCCTTCGGCTCTGGTTCTAAACAATTTTGTATATGGGGAACCATCAGCTGGGTAGATGCCTGATGCCCTTCTGCCACTAGTGAAATACATGAAGTTTTCACTTATCACAGGTGCATAGTCTGCTCCTGCCGTATTGAGTTCTGTGTAGTTTACTAATTCGTAGTTGGGAAAATAATCTTCAATTCCTTCCGATAAATTAATTGCCTCTATCTGTCTTTGAGTTTCAGCGAGGTAGGTTTCGTTTTGGGTATAACCTTTTGCTTTTTCAAATGCTGCTTTCGCTTCGGCTGGTTTTTGCTGCGCTTTTAAACTCAACCCCAGACGGTAGACATTCTCAAAAGTGGGTTCCTCTTCCACAAGCTTTTCGTAATATGGACCAGCCTGCTCTACTCTATTGGAAAGCCTATAGCTTTCAGCAACAGCTTGATTTGCTTCAAGGTTATCTGGCTCATTCTCTAGGATTTGAGAATAGGAATTGATGGCATACTGATACTGCCCTGATAGGAACTGATCATTAGCCTTTTCCTGAATGCTTTTACAAGCAGACAGCGAAAAGATGAGAAGAACGGTGATCCAAAAAAATTGGTATTTCATCTGAAAGGGATGTTGATGATCAAACTATACTGAATATTACTAATTAATTTGGAAAAAACTTATTAACCCAGGTAGACTTCGCAGGAATCCATAGCTGGTCTAGTTCCGATTTTTCCTTAATCATAGGGTTTATCACTTTAGTATCTACGGAAATTTCTCCCGTAAGGACTTTTGTTTTTATTCCTAAAGCCGGTGAAACCTTGATTTTATCTTCTTTTTTATAACTTACTTTTCCCTGATTGGTTAAATCCAGACCAAGTTCTCCCTCCAGTTCACGAAGTGTTCTGACCGAGCTATCAATAGAGCATCCGCTCGTAGATAGGCGGCTTTCATCTACTGCAAGAATGATGATTTGGTTGTCCACCAATTCAAAAGAGGTGGGCATCATATTGCCATGTGTATTCCACCCCTCGCAAAAGGACCTCATTTTATTTTTGAAGAGAATAGTTTCTTGATCTGTCAAAGCTCTCTCGGCTTGGTAAACCCAAACTCTGGAACTGGCAGGTAAGTCTTTAAAATCTACGTACATGTCTGAAATTTAATTAAGCAAAGAAAAACCCTTTCTACCTAACGGCAAAAAGGGTCAAATTGATTCATTTTAATTTTGTCAAATTCCCATGTCTTTGGCGATCATTTCTGCTAGATCATAGACTTTCACTTCAGATTCTTTGTTTTTATTCTTCACGCCATCACTCATCATGGTAAGGCAAAATGGGCAGCCTACGGCAATCGTGTTAGCTCCGGTAGCTAGCGCTTCCTCAGTTCTTTCCACGTTGATGTCTTTCTTTCCATTTTCGGGTTCCTTAAACATTTGAGCTCCTCCAGCTCCACAGCAAAGGCCTTTTGTCTTGCATCGCTTCATCTCCACTAATTCCACATCCAAAGCTTTGATGACTTCTCTTGGAGCTTCGTACACATTATTTGCGCGACCTAGATAACAGGAATCATGGAAAGTGATTTTTCTACCTTTAAACTCTCCACCACCTTGAAGCGCCACTTTACCTTCATTAATCAATTGCTGTAGGAATTGGGAATGGTGAATCACTTCATAATTCCCGCCTAGTTCGGGGTATTCATTTTTGATGGTATTGAAGCAGTGGGGGCAAGCCGTGACTACTTTTTTTACATTGTAGCCATTTAATACTTGAATATTGGCTACCGCCTGCATTTGGAATAAGAACTCATTTCCTGCTCTTCTGGCAGGGTCTCCGGTACAGGTTTCTTCTGGTCCCAATACAGCGAAACTCACGCCCACTTTGTTTAATATCTTCACAAACGCTTGGGTTACCGCTTTGTATCGTTCATCAAATGACCCGGCACATCCTACCCAAAATAGAACTTCTGGACTTTCTCCTTTGGCGGCCATTTCGGCCATGGTAGGTACTTTATAATTAGACATATGTATTAATTTTTCTTTCTAAAAATGAAATCTGAAGAATCGAATCAAGTTTCCTTAATTGAAATCTGAAATCATTTTATTTCTTCTTCTTTTACTTTTTCTGCCCAATTGAATCGGTCTGCTGGACTAAATTTCCAGGGAGAAAAGCTTGTTTCCATATTTTGGAACATGGAGTTCCACTGGGCAGGACTTCCCGATTCTTCCATCGCTACATATCTGCGCATTTGCAAAATGATGGAAAGAGGATCAATATTGACGGGGCAAGCTTCCACACAGGCATTACAACTAGTACAGGCATTGATTTCCTCTTTAGTGATGTAATCTCCTAAAAGTGATTTGCCATCCTCCAGGCCTTTTCCTCCAGCGTCCATACTTTTTCCGACTTCCTCTGCTCGGTCTCGCACGTCCATCATTATTTTTCTTGGGGAAAGAGTTTTTCCAGTGATGTTGGCAGGGCACTCCGAAGTACATCGGCCGCACTCTGTGCAAGAATATGCGTTTAGGACATTAACCCAAGTCAAGTCGTTGACATCTTTTGCTCCAAAGCGGGCGATTTCTGCCGGTGGCTCATTGGGATTATCTGTAGGAATGCCCAGCATCATGTTGACTTCATTGGTTACCTCAGGCATATTTTCCATTTCGCCTTTGGGCTTCAAGTTGGAATACCAAGTGTTTGGGAAGGCCAAGAAGATATGTAAATGCTTGGAATAGGTTACGTATATAGCAAATCCTAAAATGCCTACAATATGGAACCACCAAGCAGCTCTTTCAACGATAATTAGCTGCATGTCGGAAAGCCCTTCGAATAAGGGTTGTATCAAACCGCTAAAAGCTAATCCACCTAAAGCTAGGTAATGTTCAACGCCTCTTTCAGCCAATATCTGATCCGTTGCATTCATCGTAAGGATAGCTAGCATCAAAACGATTTCAATAATCAGAATCAAATTACCATCCATTGAAGGCCAACCTTTCATTTCAGGTTTGGTAAATCTTGGCACCTTGACAATATTCCTTCTGATCAAAAATATAACACAAGAAAGCAGAACCGCGATAGCTAGAAATTCGAAGAAATTCATGGCCGCTACATAAACACCTCCTAAGAAAGGAGCGAATAATCTGTGAGTTCCCAATATCCCATCCAATACAAACTCCAGCACTTCCAAGTTGATAATAATGAATCCAACGTAGACGAACAGGTGCAGCACAGCAGGGATAATTCTTTTAAACATCTTTTGCTGACCAAAAGCAACAAGCATCATGGTTTTCCATCGGGCATCCGTTTGATCGTTTCTGGTAGTTCCTTTGCCCAGGTGTATGTTTCTATTTAAGAATTTCACCCTTTTTGCCAGGATCCAGGCAGCAAGGCCAAAAATTATCAAAAATACTATTTGTGGTAAGAAGCTCATATTGATGAGATTAGCTTTTTTCTTAGAGATTAACCTATTTTTTTTTCTTCAAATGATTTGCATCAAAAACTCAAATATTTACCTTTGCATCACTTTACAAGAAGGTGATGTAGCTCAGTTGGTAGAGCATCGGACTGAAAATCCGTGAGTCGGTGGTTCGAATCCACTCATCACCACAAGCCCTGTCAAATGACGGGGCTTTTTTTATGGGATTTTTTGAATAGTTGCTGCTCATTTTTTCTTTAATGCTTCCTGCAAAGTAATAAATACTCTGCATGCATACTAAATTATTTTACGAAATTAATTTCTGGCTCTATTGATATAAATACTTGCTACGGCTTAAGAGGGCAAGAGTATGTCTTTCTTGTCGCCATAATTTCCTGAATTTCTGATTAATTTAATTTTTTTTCAATCAAACTGTAACATTTGCCTTTTTCATGCATCACCTAACAAAATGAAGTCATTTTTTGAAACACATATTTGGCCAAGCCGCTCCAAGCTATACCGCTTGGTGTTTCTCTGGGTTAGGGATAAGTCGCTGGCTGAAGACCTTGTTCAAAATGTCTTTGAAAAATCTTTTCAAAAGGAAAAGGAATTGGCTCAGCATCCCAATTTAGGAGGCTGGTTAGTGAAAAGTCTTAAGAATGAAGCATTGATGCACTTTAGATCCGTGAAGAAGTTAGATTCTCTGGATGGAGTGGAGGAGCTTCAGGCAAATGAGCCTGTTCAGGAAGAAGTATCAGAATCAGTACGAAAAGTGATGATTTTACTGAAGGAGCTACCGCTAAAACAGCAGGAGATCTTTCAGTTGAGGGAAGTTGAAGGAATGAGTTATGAAGAGATTTCCGGGTATCTAGATGTGAGCATGGAGCAGGTGAAAGTCAATTTGCATCGTGCCAGAACAAAAATTCGAAAAAGGATGATAGCATTAAACGAAAGAGGATGAAAGATAGAATAGAAGAATTGCTTGAAAAGTATTGGGAAGGCGAATCAAGTCTTGAGGAGGAGAGAGAGTTAAAGCGATTGCTGAAAACTCAAGAGGATTTCGTGGAAGAGCGCAGTTTGTTTGGCTTGCTGGAAGATTATAAAGAAGAGGAGCCCAAGAATTTGCAAATCCCTGCTACCAAGGTTAGAAAGATGCCATCAGCATGGTTGAATTGGGCGGCTTCAATTGCCATTGTTGTCAGTTCATTCTTCGGCTGGAGGATTTATCAGCAGGAGCAGGAGCGGCAAGCCTATGAAGATGTGATGGAGGCGTTTGCCATGATCCAAAATAATTTGGCCAAAGGCCAGGATCAGATGGAAATAATGAATGATATGAAATATTTAAACACAACCAACCATTTGTTTGGTGCAGATAAAAAGTAAGCATATGAAAAAGTTAATCATACTACCCTTCATTTTGATGGCTTTTGTAATGAAAGTTCAGGCCCAAGATGATGCCATACAGAAGTTTTTCTCTAAGTATATGGAAGACGATCGATTTTCGAGAGTCTATATCTCACCGAAGATGATGCAAATGGCAGGAGGCTTTTTAAAAAGTAATTCTGATTCAGATCAGGATGCTGAAGATTTAGGGACTCTTATTCAAAAAGTAAAAGGCATACGAATCTTGAGTTCAGAAGAGGTCGATGGTACCTCCTTATATAAGGAGGCAATGTCCACACTTACTAAGAATAAATATGAGGAACTGATGGATGTACAGGATAAAGGTTCCAGCCTGAAGTTTATGGTAAGAGAAGAAGGAGGTCTGGTTCGAGAGCTTTTGATGCTTTCAGGGGATAAGGATGGAGAGTTTACTTTGCTCTCCATGTTGGGGGCGTTTACCTATGAAGATCTCAATATGCTAGCAGAGAAAACGGATATACCGGGAATGGATTCATATTCCAAGGGGAGCAAATCAAAAAATTAAACACACTAAACCAATATACACGATGAAAAAGTTGATTTTAACATTGACGCTGATTGTCTCAGTGATGGCAGTTCAAGCGCAAAGTAAAAGCGTAAAAGCTCTCTATGAAAAATATAAAGGAGAGGATGATTTTTTCCACATGGAGCTAGGAGGCAATTTTATGAATTTTGCTGAGGGATTTAAAATTGATCTTGACGAAGATGATATGGCTACTGTAGCAAGGTCTATTGAGAAGCTAAATTTCTTTACTCTACCAGATAGAATAGATGCGAGCAGAATTGAATTTAAATCTTTGCAGAAGGGACTGGAGAAAGAGCGATATGACTTATTAATGGAAGCATCTGAAGGAAGTGGGGGAGTTTTGGTGTATTCCAAAGGAAATAGAACTATTTCAGATTTGGTTGTGCTCGTAGGTGGAGATGATGGGGACTTAATGGTGGTAGAGCTAAAAGGTGAATTTGACTCCGAAACTTTGGCAAAAGCTACAAGCAAAGGAATTCACTGATAACAAAATGTAAAATTGGACAATACCGGTTCTAATTTTTGGTGCCGACTAGAGATAGTCGGCATTTTTTGTGAATTGTGGTTTAAAATCTCTTGGTAATTGAGGTGTTTTTTTGCGGATTTTGATGATTTTAGCTTGAAATGAAATTTTTTTTGAAAAAATTTTTGCCAAATATCAATTTATTTTTCGCCGATTTTTTGAATCATTCCGTTTATCTGATTTTGTAAATATCAAAAAAACAGAATTTTATTTTCCAGTTGACCTCAAAGTCGAAATGAAAGGGTTTTCGCAATCGTTATCGGAAAAAAAATGTATTATCGTTAATAATTACACTGAATTGTTAAGGAATCATTAATAAAAAGTATTTTTTGTTGAAACATTTGCAAAACCATTTCCGTTAGTTACCTTTGTAGAGTAAACAATGTCCGGACAAGAACTCGGAGACCCTGTAACCCCAAATAGCCCCCTAAGTGGAATAGCCATTTAGCGGTTACATCAAAAATTGAAACAACCTATTAAACCAATTATTAAAATGAAAAAATTATTCACTTTGCTTTTTGCTGCAGGACTTGCAACAGGAGCGTTCGCAACAGATGAAGACAAGGTTGTCAACATTAGACAAACCGAAGCTAAAAAGGTAGCAGTTACATATACTGCTGTTCCTCAAGGTACTGTAATCGTAAAGATCACTGACGGTAATGACAGATTAGTGATGAGAGATCGAATCAACAAGGAAGCTGCATTTGCGAAAAGATATGACCTTAACGCACTTCCAGAAGGAGTATATTCTGTAGAGGTACTAGATGAGTCTGGTACTCGTAGAACAGCAACTTTCGACACGTTTGTCGCTGAAGCTCCAGCAGTATTCTCAAGAGTATCTAAAATGGGATCTGACAAGTACAGACTTTTGGTAAGTAACTTGGAGGCTAAGGAAGTAATGGTTTCTATCTATGATGGAGAGCACTTAATCCACTCTGAAGTTATCGAAAACCCACAAGGTCTTCACAAGATTTATTCAATCGCTAAGCCTGATGGAAACATTTCTTTCAAAGTTTCTACAGCGGGTGGTTTTGAATCTTACGTTACAAGCTTATAATTCAACCAGCTATTATTTGACAAACCCTGCTCCTGTAAAGGATGCAGGGTTTTTCTTTTTTAGGGCTTTTATAAACATATAGCTTTTATGCCCAATTCAATGCTCAGCTACTTGATCAACTTGTAGAAGAGAGCTTAGACATTATTTAGTTCTAGCTGGAAATATGCTTCAGAATGGATTTGACCTTAGATTCAAAGAATAGCTTAGCTCCAGAATACTATTAGTCAAAAGCTAATTAAAAGTAACACCAATAGGTAAAAAAAAATACGGAGCAGTTATGCTCCGTATTTTTTTAATTGAACCGTATGATCGCTGAATAAGGATCCACGCGGTTATACTTTTATTTCTTCCAACTTGCTTTTCCGCCTTTAGCAGAGTCCACATTGATGGAATAATTGGAACCAGAAGAAACGATCCACTTCACTTTTACTCCGGTCATTCCAGGGATATTGGCAACCTCTATTCTGGTTGGATTGTTCTTTTGCTCAGTAAACTTGTTGAAATCTTCATCCTCTACAATAAAGCCTGCTACTACGTTAACTCCCTCAATCGTGACATAGTCAGGTCTCTCGATCTTGTATTTAAGATCTTGGCTAGCGTGAGTTGGCATCAAGCGCTCATTAAATATTGTAGCAGTGATTGCTTTTAATCCGCCTCCTAGGTCTTCCTCCTTAACATCTAATACAGAAAGTTTTGGAGTATGATATGCGTGATAGATAGTGAATGCAGCATTTCTATGCGCATCTTGCTCTAATAAAAAGCCTGGATGTGCTCTTCCAAAGGTCTTTTTGAAACCACCGATTTCTACCTCTCCAAATTGCGGATGCTCAAATTCATGCCACATAACAAATGCATCGCCCATGGTTAGAAGCTCATCAACTTCATACATCTCATCTTGATTTCTTCCGCCTTGGCCATTTTTATGGAAATAAAGATAGGAGGTCATTAACTCATTGGAGTATGTGAAAACGCCTCTGGTTCCATAAAACCAATCTAATTCACCTCCAAAGACTGAATACAAATCTTTATAGACTGTTAGGTATCTATAGCCTGGAATCATTTCTTCTCCTTTTGAAGCAATGGCATCATAAATCCTGATGTCATCCCGATTGTAGGTTCCCAAATCTTCTTCCGCACCAGGGCCTCTTAAGATCATACCTCCAGAGTTGTGGAAACTTTGCGCCCCTGCAATATTTGGGTGCTCCATCACAAACTCCATGACATTTCGGTTTTCTGGAAGGCTAAATGGATATCTTAAAGCGCCTCGCTGGATATAATCTGGCTGCCAGTTCCAACCCCAGTCTCTATTTGGGTCATAATAACCTACGCCGTCGTCATTGACACGTCCATCACCATCACCGTCAGTACCTTCTTGACCTAGAATCTCATACTCACCCACTTTGTCAGCGCCAACCATGATCAGTTTGCGAGGGTCTTGAGGATCTTTGATATATCTTCCCGTTGGAGATTTCCGGATCATCATCGTAATATGTCCGTCGCCATCTAGATCATCCATTCCATCTTCACCATTTTGACCATCTCCATCATTATCCAACACCATCATACCTGATCTTGGTGAGTTAGCAGTATTTGGTTCACGGAAAAAGTTGTTTCTCGCATCTGGGTTAATAGATGGAGTGATGTAAAATGTTTTATCTCTCAGGAGTTGCTTTATGAATTCGTTGTCAGCATGCATCTCTGTCAAATACCAGGCTGCATACAAAGAAAATTCTCCCCCCTGAACTTCATTGGAGTGAATGTTTCCATCGATCCACATGGCAGGTTTGTCAGTATCCTTCCCAGTGGAAAAATCAGTAATAGTCAAGGTCATCATATCTTGACCTTCATATGATTTACCTATGGATTCAATTTTTGCAATATCTGGATGGGCAGCAGCAATTTTTTCCATTTTGTCTACTAACCCTTCATAAGAATAATAGCGGTTGAATGCGATTTCTACTTTTGGGTTGTAAGGAGTTCCTACTGCCTGGAAGAAATTTTCTTGAGCATTCGTTTCGATACTTGTCAGACTCATAGCACTAAAAGCCAGCCCAACGATTATTTTTGTTGTTTTCATGATTTTTAGAGATTAGAGTTTAATGTTTTTTGTTGCAATGCCTGTATGGGCTGCACCCGCTTTGATGGATAAGTTTCCATTTCCTTTCACGATCCAGCTAAGCTCTACTTTTTCATAAGCGCCAATGGAATCGATCAATTTGATTTTATCTCCTGAAATTAAATCCTCAGCAGGAGTTTCAATATCCACTCTGATTTTCCTTAACCATCTGGATCTTTCTCCCATTTGTGAGTGGGTTGGGATTGGAGAGTTATTAAATAAATCTACCGTTACTCTGGTTAGTCCTTTACCCAAATCTTCTGTTTTTAGGTTATGCAGCTCAAGATTTGGTTGCTTGGAAGCAAGCTGTAATAAGAAGTCTGTATGTTCTTCTGCTATTTCAGCTGCTTTCTCATAAGGAGGGTTGTCCATCATAAATGGATTGACACCCCCAACTTCAACTTTTTGGTTTGGGAAGTCTGGGTGTGAGATTTCTTTCCATGGAGTGAAAGTGTTTTCCCATCCCAGCGAGTCTGCCCAGGCTAATAAGTTAGCTTCAGCATTCGTCTTTTCCTTGAATTCTGGAGTCCAATAGCCCGGGGTACTGAAGCTAAGTCTACCAAAATGGAAGTAAGCCCATTGGAAGAAATCCCCATCTGTACCCTGGTTATTTTGCTTAAATGCTTTTTGTGAAATCGTCTCATTATAAAGGTCCGAAACCATTGCATTTATCGCCTGATCTTTTTCTAGAATCGAAGTGACAACTCTTTTATTTGCGCCTCCTGCATTGTATTTAAGCGGAGAAGAAAGGTTGTTGGCAGGAGAAAATGTAACAATCGCAAAAATATTCCATTGATTGTATAAATAGTCTAGCAGCGCACGGGTTTCTACTTGAGTTACTGGCATGTCACCAGCCAAGGGTTCAAAAACCGGGAATTTGTAAGTCAGGGATTTGTTGAAGGCAATTCCTTCTTCTAAATCTTCTGCAAACTCACCGTCTTGGTCATCGTCTTTGGATTCTTTGTACAAGGAATACTGTCCTGATTCACCTTTAGACTTGTTGGCTTTTTCTAAAACCCGATCATCTTCTTTTGAGATAACGTAGTCTCCCATAGGATCTTCTACTCTCATCCATGTGATCATGCCGTTTCCATCAAGATCGGTATATCCATTTTCTGATGCTACTCCATCCCGATCATGATCTACGGTAGCAGCATTTCCTCTGCGCTCGTATTTTACGGAAGAAAAATATTGCTCATAGGCATCAGGAGACATGTTTGGGAAAACATAAAATGTGGTTTTTTCCAATGCATCTCCATGCTCTGCTGTTAATTTCTCAGCAAATTGAAGTGCCAATTCCACACTGATCAACTGATATCCTTCTACACCGCCGACCACTGCAATGGCAGGTTTTTCATCCATTTCTCCAGTACCGATCTTCAGAGCCCAGATATCCTTGCCTCCTTCTGTTTTGGTAAGTGAGGTTAATGTAGCGGCGCTATTTGAGCTGATTTGTTTAAGTCTCTGGTCAATTTGCGAAAGTGAAGGATAGTCTGATTGCGCAAAGGCGCTCATCGACAAGCCTAAACTTCCCACCAGAAGGCTGGTTAGTAATGATTTTCTCATAAATATTAGGGTTAATAAATTCTGTTTTCAAAGGCAAAATACCCATGTTGCTTATAAAAATGATCAAATTTTTTTCAAATGCCAGAGAGTACTTTTTATGAAAGTATAATATCAGCTTAAGTGGGAATAGCTCAGGATAAACGGGGAAGATTATTGTGGATGTTGGACGGAAAGGGAAAATTCGCTTATTTCAGGCAAATAGCTTTTTAATTATGTATCATAAAATAGCCCTTGCCATAGCCTTTTCCCCTAGAATAGAGGCTTTGTTATCTGAAACAAACAGGTTGGTGAACCTATTTGATTCCCAATTAGTGCTCATACACGTGGGTAAAAGATCCGATGAAAGAGAAGCAAAGCTTCAGGGGCTCATTGAAAAAGCAAATCTAAGTGCCGAGAAAACGAAAGTTATCTGGAAAGAAGGCAAACCGGTGAAAATGATCATCGAAGCCTGTCATGAGGAGGAAATTGACTTGTTGGTAGCAGGTGCATTAAAAAATGAAAGCATTTTCACTTACTACTTAGGCTCTGTAGGGAGAAAAATAATTAGAAAAGCACCCTGTTCAGTTTTGACTTTAATTGAACCTAAATTGGAGACAACAGGTTTTTCTCAAATAGTTTTTAATGGTACACAGGCACAAATCACCCCTTTCCTAATTAAACAAGGGATCGATTTTGCAAAAAAGGTAGATGCGGACCAGATTTTCATTTTAAACGAAATCAAAATGTACGGATTGCAAATGGGGACTGCTGCAGAAGACTCTGAGCAGGAGGTAGCCCATACAAGACGTCAATTGGTTCAGGATGAAATCAAATATGTAGAAGGGATTTTGGGAAAACTTGATCAAGGAGATTTGAAAATAAACATAAAAGTTACAGGGGGCAGATGGGCCATAGAACTGGCGCGATTCAGTGAAAAAATAGGAGCTGATTTATTGGTTGTTGGGGATGAACATAAGTTGAATTTCTTTGATAGGATTTTTCCTCATGATTTAGAGGACCTTTTGAGTACTTTACCTTGTAATCTTCTTATTGTAAAAAAATAAGCTCCCATGGAAACGTTAAACCATAAGGAGGTTATTAATTTACTCCTCCAACTAGCAGCCATGCTGATCTTAGCAAGAGTATTTGCTGAGTTAGCCAGAAAATTCAAACTCCCAGCAGTGGTAGGGGAGATTTTAGCCGGAATTATTTTGGGACCTACCATTTTGGGAACCCTAATGCCCGTAGCACATGAGTATTTATTTTCTTCTCATGAAATGTCCAATATTGCTTTGGATGGCTTTGTGCAGATTTCAGTAGTACTCTTATTATTTATAGCAGGTTTAGAGGTAGAGCTGCAAGTGGTATGGAATCAAGGTAAAAACGCCTTAAAAATCGCTGTGGCCTCCATGGTATTACCGATTATAGCAGGCTTTGTCCTTGCCTATGCCTTCCCTGAATTTCTTGGAGTGAACATTAATGACCGGATAGTTGCATCCACCTTTTTTGGATTAGCTATTTCCATAACGGCTTTGGCCGTGGTCGCGAGGATTTTGATGGATTTGGGCATTTTCAAGACCCAGACAGGGCTATTGATAATTGCTGCAGCCATGATAGTTGATATCCTTGGATGGATCGTGTTTTCGGTGATTTTGTCTCTTTCAGAATCTGGAAGTGATGGACTCGGAGTTTGGCCAACGATTGGGCTTACGCTCTTCTTTACTTTCTTTATGCTAACCTTGGGGAAAGGGATGATCAATCGTGTTTTACCTTGGATCAATAAAAATCTAGCTTGGCCCGGGGGCTTATTATCCCTGTCACTTGCTATATGTTTTATTGCTGCTTCATTTACTGAGTTCATTGGAATTCATGCTATTTTTGGAGCATTTATTATTGGTGTAGCCCTTGGAGATTCTGAGTACTTAACAGAAAAAGCAAAAGAGATATTGCATCAGTTTATTAACAATATTTTTGCTCCGATTTTCTTTGTCTCAATAGGTTTGAAAGTGAATTTTGTGGAGGCTTTTGACCCAGGAGTAACAGGAGTAGTTGTGATTGTGGGTTTATTGGCAAAATATTTTGGAGCTTATTTGGGAGGAAGGTATGCAGGAATCAATCGAAAGGAGTCCATAATAGTGGGTTTTGGATTGAGTACGAGAGGAAGTATGGATATTATCCTGGGATTGATAGCCTTAGAAACTGGATTGGTCTCCGAATCCTTATTTATAGGACTCGTAATTTTGGCACTAATTTCCAGTATTGGATCTGGTCCTTTGATCAATTGGGCACAGAAGCTGAAGATCTAAGAGGTTCTATCAATAGCACATGTTTAAGTTCAATTGGCTTAAGTAAACATTCCGAAGTAATTTTGGGTTGTCGTTTGAATCACCCATAATCAATATAAAATGGTCAAAACCGGAAAAACTGGCGTTTTGCTAGTGAATTTGGGAACTCCAGATAGCACTGCAACTGGAGATGTCAGGAAATATTTGCGTGAATTTTTAATGGATGGTAGGGTGATAGACATCCCTGCTGTTTCTAGGTGGATGTTGGTAAACCTGATTATTGCACCATTTAGAGCACCTAAATCAGCAGCAGAGTATAGAAAACTCTGGGAAGGTCGAGGATCTCCACTGCTTTTTCATACGGTGGATGTGACCGAGAAATTGAAATCTAAACTTGATTCATCAGAATATGTGGTGAGCATGGGAATGCGGTACCAAAGCCCTTCAATAGAATCCGCTCTTGAAGAGTTGATGAAGGCTAAAGTGAAAAAGATTATTGTGGTGCCACTTTTTCCACAATACGCTTCTGCTACCAATGGCTCAGTGATAGATAAAGTGATGGAGATTGCAAGAGGTTGGCAAATAATCCCGGAAATTACTTTTGTAAATAATTTCATTGATCATCCCTTGTTTCTCAAAGCGTGGAAGGAATTAGGAGAAGACATGATGAAGGATAAGGAATATGATCACTATTTATTTTCTTACCATGGCTTGCCTGAGCGTCAAATTAAAAAGGGGTCAGTAGATAACTACTGCAAACTTGGGGCTTGTTGTAATAAATACGGCCCTTCCAATCAGTTTTGCTATCGGGCCCAATGTTTTCAGACCACACGCTTGATATCTGAGCAGCTTGGCCTGCCAAAAGAAAAAGTGACCACCTGTTTTCAATCTCGCTTAGGAAAAGATCCTTGGGTGCAGCCTTATACAGAGGATATGATCAAAAAACTTTCTTCAGACGGGATCAAAAAAGTACTGGTATTTTCTCCGGCCTTCGTTGCGGATTGCTTGGAAACCACCGTGGAAGTAGGGCAGGAGTACAAAGAGCAGTTTGAAGAACAAGGTGGTGAGCATTGGGATTTAGTGCCAAGTCTTAATTCCAAGGATACTTGGGTTGATTGTTTGGTGGACATGGTGCATTCAAAATCCTAAAATTAGCGATTGATTGGTAGTAGGAAATCTATGTTTCGAGTGGGATTTTCTGTCAGAATATTGAACTTGGAGACCTTAAACATAAACTGAGTTTTGACTAAATCCCCATCTCCGCAAGCTTTATTAGTCACGGGTATCATATTGATATCCTTAAATCTCAGGACATCCATTGCTTCTGTGGGACCATTGATTCCTTTTATTCGTGAGGATTTGGGGCTTAGCAATGGTTTGGCTGGGTTTTTAACCACTCTGCCCTTACTGACTTTTGCGACTTTTTCACTTTTTGCTCCAAGCATAGGGAATAAACTGGGTATGGGGCGAGCAGTTTTTTTAGGAATAGCAATCCTCACTGTTGGAGTCATTTTGAGAGTGCTTGGAGGGATTGAGTTGCTGCTTTTTGGAACAGCTCTGACAGGAATCGGTATAGTGATAGCCAACGTGCTTTTGATACCATTAATTAAGGTCCGGTTGCCTCAGAAATTAGGTTTGATGACAGCCCTGTTGGCGACCATGATGTCGCTTTTTGCTGCGGTAGCGGCTGGAGTCTCGGTTCCTTTGGCAGTCGATTTAAATTGGGGCTGGCGTGGATCTTTAGCCTCTTGGGCAGTATTTATGATGGTGGCTTTGTTGTTTTGGATTCCCCAATTAAGCAGGCCAAAAGCAGAAATGCATACCAATTCAAGTCCAGCAAAAAATGTATGGAAATCAAAACTCGCTTGGCAGGTTACCATTTTCATGGGTTGCCAATCGGTAATGTACTTTACTTTGACGGCTTGGCTTCCGGATATGTTAGTCTCAAGAGGTTGGTCTCCAGTTGAAGCCGGGGCAATGTCATCCGTCATGCAGCTTATTTCTTTGATAGGGTCTTATTTTGCACCTACCATTCTGATTCGTTTAAAGCAGCAGTCTGGAGTGATTTTGGCGGTAGGGTTAGGCTATATTGTGGGCTTTGCGGGTTTATTCTTTGATTCTGAGTGGATCGTTTATTTCTCTTTAACCATCATTGGTTTAGGAATGGGGGCAAGTTTGAGTATTGCGTATACCCTGATTTCCTTAAGGACTGCAGAAGACAAAACCACAGCAAAACTATCAGGTATGGTCCAATCTTCGGGTTATTATTTGGCCGCTTTAGGGCCATTTTTATTTGGGTTTTCCTTAGACATATTTGGGGACTGGGATATTCTGATATGGTTTCTTATTTTCTTTTCCCTGTTATTTATTGGCTTTGGAATGGCTGCAGGAAGAGACCGGAAAATCTAGCTATATTTTTCAAAATATGTTATTAAATATCAGATGAATACCTGTACTTTTGCGCCCCGTTTTAAACGACATTTTGATGCAAGAATACATGCTGTCTCTAGGTATATCAGAGAATTTATTTAATTACCTGATCATGCCGTTAATGATTTTCATTGCCAGAGTTGGTGATGTTTCAATCAATACCCTGCGCATCATGTTTATGATGAATGGGAAAAGAAAAGTTGCTCCTATTCTCGGCTTTTTCGAAGCATTGATATGGCTGCTGGCCATCGGGCAGATCTTTCAGAATATCAATAACCCAATGTCTTACATTGCCTATGCCGGTGGTTTTGGGATGGGAACTTACGTAGGGATGTATTTTGAGGAAAAATTGGCATTAGGTAGGGTGTTAGTTAGAATTATTACTCCCAAACCAAATCCTGAACTCATGGAATACATGAAAGAACAGGATTTCAGATTTACCAATGTAGGTGCTGAAGGAAGGTTTGGCAAGGTTCAATTGACTTTCACAGTAATGAAAAGAGAATCTCTGACTAAGTTTATCGAAAAGGTAAAAAGTTTGGATGAGAAAGCATTTTATACGATTGAAAGCGTTAAGCGCGTATCCGAAGATGATCTAAATGTGATGGATGATAAACCACGCTTTAATGTGCGATTTTTCAGTAAAGCCAGAACTTGATGGGGCAAACTTGGTTTCAGTTTCAACAATTTAAAGTGCACCAAGATCAATGTGCGATGAAAATTAGTACCGATGCGGTATTAATGGGAGGATTGGTTCATGGAGAAAATCCGCACAGGATATTGGATGTTGGAACTGGCACAGGAGTGATTGCTTTAATGTTGGCTCAGCGATATAGGGAGTCTTTTTTGACTGCAGTGGAGTTGGACGAAAAAGCGGCTGAACAGGCAAAATCAAACTTTAAGGAAAGTCCCTTTTCTAATCGTATGAAACTTTGGAAAGGGGAGTTTCAAAGTTATCAAAGCGATGAAAAGTTTGATATGATTGTGAGCAATCCTCCCTATTTTCCAGACCATTTAAAAGCCAAAGATTCTCAACGAAATCAGGCGCTTCATACAGACGCTTTATCTTTTAAGGACCTTGTTTCAAAAGCCTCTTCATTAATCACTGAAGATGGAAATTTTTGGGTGATTTTGCCCCCTCGGCAGATGCAGGATTTTATTCAAATCACGGAAGAAGTAGGCTTTCATATCATTGAAAAATTAACGGTTCAGGATAAACCTGGTAAAAAGGTGTTACGTGAGATTGTCTGTTTTTCAAAGATATTAAGAGACCTTCTGGAAAAACAAGTCTTCATTAAAAATGAAGATGGCTCCCCTCATATGTCCTACCAAAAGGCGGTTGCAGGCTTTTTATTGGAATTCAATTAAAAGGGATGATTTCAAAGTAATTGTTTCAGAGCAAATGATTTTTTCTTAATCATTCAATTGGATTGGCCCTCACAGATAAGTTGGGTTTTTGACCGTTAAAGTCAAGATTTAAACTTTTTGATTCTTTGTTGATGTTGTTTTAGACTTCCTTTTCTATATTTTTGAACAACTTGAACCCATTTCCTCATTAGAGGAGCCCTGTTAATAAAAATAACCTTCCCAAAAAAAATGTAGTGAATACAAGGTTCTGAGAGATATCACCAAATGATAAAAAAATATTTTTACATCATTTTTCTTTTTTCATTAACTGCCTGTATCGATCCTTATTCTGTAGAGGTTGAGGAAGGAGCGCAACTATTGACAGTTGATGGAATGATTACAAATGGTCCGGGCCCTCATGCCATCCGATTGACTCGGAGTGATACCTATGGAAGTGTTTTCGAAGGTTTGGTAAGACCGGTAGCCAGTGCCACTGTGATTGTTAGAGATGATCAAGGTGTAGTCACCTTCTTTTCCGAAGATCCTGAAGATCGAGGTGTTTATTATTCTTCCGAGGATTTTTCGGCCAAAATAGGTAGGAGTTATTCTTTACAAATACAGCTTCAAGATGGGAAAGTATATTCTTCCTTACCTGAGCGTGTTGAATCTGCGCCAGAATTAAAGAACCTTATAACCAAGGTTTTGAAAATCGCTGTTGAAGGGGAAGAGAATGTCAGGTCAGGAGTTCAATTGATTGCAGAAGTTGATGATCCTTCAGACCAGAATAATTTCTATTTCTGGAAAAATTCTGAATCTACTTATGTATTAAAAACTCGCCCAGACTTATATACCCCTCGACCTTCTGATACCAATACCAGTAGAGAACCACAGCCAAAGGATTGCTGTATCGTTTGCTTCAGGACAGAATTATTGGGAGTAGGAGGGATTTATATTGAAAATGATGACAATTTCAATGGCCTAAATACCCAAGTGCCTGTTGCCTTTATTGAAGATGATGGTTTGAGATTTGTTGATACTTATAGGACAGATGTAAAGCAGCTAAGTATAAGTCAGGATGCCTATCGCTATTTGCGATTGGTAAAACAGCAAGTTGAGGTATCAGGCTCTGTTTTTGACCCGCCGCCAGCAAACATCAGAGGAAATATGTTGAGTCTTGATGATCCAGAAGAAGTTGTACTGGGGTTTTTTATTGCTGCAGGAGAAACAAGCAAGAGGATCTACATCGATGGGGAGGAGCTAGATTTCCGACAACCCGTTACCATAATTCCAGATGACTGCAGGGAAGTAGAAGGGGCCAATATTGATCCGCCAGCCGATTGGAATCCTTAATTTGCTGAGAGCTTTTCCGTTTCTTTAAAGTGGATTCCCTGTTCTTCTAATTTTGTCAAAATTGGAACATAAATTTCAGGGATCACCGGAATATGCAAACCTTTTAATTCTATTTCTTTTTTCAAAAATAAATCAACCGCTATAGCTAACGGTAGTCCTACTGTTTTTGCCATGGCAGTATGCAAAGAGTCTTCTCCAAAACACACCAAGCTAGAGGAAATACTTTTGGTATGATTGACTCCTTTGATTTCAAAAAAGTGTTTCATTACAATCATATCCTTGTCGTTTGAATCCAATGCCCAATCTTCTTCTAAAATGCTTTGAAGAATAGATGCTGCTGTCCCGCTTGATTTAGGGAGTTTACGGGTTCCAAAAAATCCCAACCACTGAATTTTTTCAAAGGTGGGAAAGTCTAAATCGGGAATAAAATCTGCCAATTTCTCTTCAATAGATAGGCTTTCATGGTAGGGAAGAAATGAATTTAGGAATTGTCTGAGGCTTGAGTTTTCGGGTAACTCCATGTTAATTGTGTCATCTGTCATTCCGAGCTGAACAAAAACATCCCATGCTTTTGAGAAGCCGGCACGACGAAGTGTCCCCCTTAAAAGAGTAGAAATAGAATCAAGCCCATATACCTTTTTATAGCTTAAAGAATCCCTGTTGGGGTATCCTTCAAAATCCCCAATACCATCAAAAGAAACGGGTTCAATCCGTTTGAAAACTTGGTGATATGGGACGATTTTTAAGTCTCCTTTTTCCTGATACACAGCAGTGCCCTGTCCAGCCAAAACCACATTTCTGGGGTTCCAAGTAAATTTATATTTCCAAGGGTTGTCTTCACTCATGGGAGCTAGTAAACCACCGCAGTAAGATTTAAAAGAAAGAATTTCTTCTCCTTTCGAGCGTGCTTCATCTATAATTTTCATGGCGGACATATGGTCTATCCCAGGATCAAGCCCACACTCATTTAAAAAGAAAAGACCTTTAGATTCTATCTCAGCTTTCATTTTCTTCATTTCAGCAGACTCATAGGAAGCCGAAAAAAAGTGTTTCCCAAGTTCTAGACAATCCTTAGCTACGATAGGATGCATAAATGCAGGCAACATGGATACAACTAAATCTGCTTCCTGAATCAGGGTTTTTCTTTCTTGTTCGTTCTGGATATCAAGCGACCTTGCACTGGTGCCGGGAAGGCCCTTAAGCTTTGCTTTGGCTTGGTTTAAATCTAGATCAGCAAGGATTAAGTTTCTTGTTTTATCTGCACAGGAAGCTGCTAGGTACTCTATCAAATAACTAGAAGATTTTCCGCCCCCTAGGATCAAAATTGTCTGCATAAGGTATATGAATTCTGAATCTAAAATGGCCAATAAATTATTCAGCTAAAAGAAACCATCCGTTTAAATTGGAACAAATCCGTACTTTGGTATTTAAGTAAACTCGAATAAAATATGAGTAAGAAATATATCATTTCTTCAGAAGTGGAGGAATTAGATTGGGAAGAGTTGCTACAAGAGGATCAAGAATTGATGGTTCAGGCACAAGAGATCAGCAAGAATGCTTATGCACCGTATTCTGACTTCCAAGTTGGCGCTGCTGTTCGGCTTAAGTCAGGGCTGATCCTTCAATCGAGCAATCAGGAGAATGTAAGTTTTCCGGTTGGGGTTTGTGCAGAACGATTGGTACTGGGGTATGCAGGGGCCAATTACCCTCTTGATCCAGTGATGAAAATTGCTATTGTTGCCAAAAGAAAGGGAGAAGATTCCTGGGCATCAGTTTCACCCTGCGGAATGTGTAGACAAGCAATAAATGAAACTGAGTTGAGGTTTAATAAGCTGATGGAAATTCTGATTTTAAAGGCTGATCATAAGATTTTGAAAGTGCAAGGGATCCAAGCATTGCTACCCTTTAAGTTTGATGATTTGAATAGTTAAGATTTGAAAAAACGATTCCAATTTAAGTACGAAGCATCCTATTCCATTTCACATGAACCTAATTTAAAGGAATCTGAAATCTGGATTCTTTTCCATGGGTATGGACAATTAGCTGAATTTTTTATTCGAAAATTCATTCCTTTTGATGGAGATAAAAGACTATTCATTGCTCCCGAAGGGACCAATTATGGATACTTGAAAGATTTTAAAGGGAGGGTTGGAGCAAATTGGATGACGAGCCATGAACGTGAGTTGGCTATAGAGAACAATCACAGGTTTTTAGATGAATTAATAGGTTCTATTTTGGAGGGGTATAAATCAACCCCCAAAATCAACGTATTAGGATTTTCTCAAGGTGGAGCCACTGCAACTCGCTGGGCGAGTAGGTGGACTGGAAAAGTTGATCAGTTGGTTTTGTGGGCAGGAGGATTTGCTCATGATTTGCTTATTGAGGATAGTAAAAAGAAGTTTTCGGAAACTGATTTTACGCTCGTCTTGGGAGACGAAGATGAGTTTATTAAACCCGAAAGTCTTGAAAAGCAGAATATTTTGATAAAAGATTTAGGGAAACCAATTAAAAAAATAACTTTTTCTGGCGGTCATGTGATTGATTCTGAGGTTCTAAAGCAAGTTTTTTTATAAAATGTCAATAAAAATGAGTAGACTTCATACATGCATCATCAAAAACAATTTGATGCAAATTTGACATTCACTATTTTTCCAAAAATTTTGTAACCAATTCATGTTTTCGCTTACTGAAAAAGAGGTAGGATTAATTTCTGCCCAACTGCTTAAAGGCAATGTTTGCTTCTTTCAAATTGACAAAAAGAAGATCCATCATATGCCCGATGATGAAGACTATTTTAACTATGACCTCACTGAAGAAGAAGAGGATATCCTAGATGAGATAGAGGAAAATCCTGATAATTTTGCCGAGTTTACTAAAATGGAGCCTGCTCAAGAGCATCAAATGATGCAGGATTTTGTAGACCGTAAAATTAAAGAGAAAAATCTTGCTGAGGATTTGGTGAATGCCTTGAGTAAACCAAAAGCATCCACAGGGTTTAAATACTTGATAGAAGAATCAAAATATAGTTCCGAGTGGAAAGAATATAGACTTTCCAAATACCATGATTGGGTTAAGGAGCAGGTAGATAGTTTCAACTATTCTGAAGATTAATTGAAGACCGTCCACAAAGACGGTTTTCTTGTTTCAGTTCCAATATGGATATCCCCAAGTATACAATTCGTCACCAGTTAAAACCTGGAGATCTTAGTCAAATTGCAGCTTTGCATGGGAAGATTTATGGGGAAGAACATGGCTTTCCTATTGGTTTTGAAGTTTATGTGATGCAAAGTGTGGTCGAGTTTTTTGAACAGTTCGATACTGAAAAAGACCGTGTTTGGATCGTGGAATCTGATGAGAGGATGGTCGGGTTTTTATTGCTCATGCATAGACCGAATAATCAGGCACAACTGCGTTATTTTATTTTAGATAAAACTTTTAGAGGTATAGGACTTGGGAAGAAACTAATGGGCGAGTGGATGGATTTTTTTCAGGAAAGACAATACCAGTCTGCTTATCTTTTTACTACTAAAGGGCTTGATCCAGCGGTTAGTTTATATGAGAGACATGGCTTTAGGAAAGTTTCCGAGAAGATGACAGAGAATTTTGGATTCCCCATGCTGGAAGTTTACTATCGTTTGGATTTGTCGTAATTTTTTGAAGTTGGCAGAAGATTCATTTAGAAAATCTTATTTTTAATTACACTAACCAAAATAGCCATGTCTGCAAAACCATTCAAAACGATCCAAAAAGCCTTAAAACATTGGTATTTACTTACAGTAATAGGCGTCTTATTTATCCTATTGGGAGTGTATGTTTTTCAAACTCCCATGGCTTCCTATTTAGTTTTAGCTACATTATTCAGTCTTTCATTTTTAGCCTCAGGCTTGAGTGAACTCACCTTTGCCTTTGGCAATAGAAAAACCTTGGACCATTGGGGTTGGTTTCTTGCCTCAGGCTTGATAAGTACCTTGATTGGGGCCTTATTATTAACGAATCCTGCTCTTTCTATGGCCACCTTACCGCTATATGTTGGCTTTGGAGTAATGTTTAAATCCATTGCTGGAATCAGCTTTGCACTTAGTTTAAAAGATCACGGAGACGAATATCAGACCTTACTTTACCTGGCAATCGGAGGAATGATTTTGTCCTTTATTTTAATTTGGAATCCTTCCATTATTGGGATGACTTTAGTGACTTTGACTGCGTTGATTTTTGTTTTGTTAGGCGTAGTAGCAATTTTATTTTCCTTAAAGCTGAAGAAGCTTCATGACCTGCCAAATAAGTTGAAGGAAAAGATCAAGGGTGATTCTTGAAACCAAAAGAACATATTTACTGCCTCTGGTGATATTTTTGACCCGTTTTTCATTCCATTGACCTACCTTCGATCATGCGAAAGTTATTACTGTATTTACCCCTTTTTTTCTTTTTCACAGCATCGGCATTTGGTCAAAATTGGGACTGGGGAGGTCCTATGGATCCACTTCAGGAAAAATTCAAAGTCTTGCATTACCAACTAGAACTAGAAATTCTTCCAGAAAGTAAATCTATTCAGGGCAAAAACACCGTGACATTTGAGGCAGCGGAAAAACTAGCAACGCTTCGACTCAATTTAATTGATGAATACCAGGTATCTAAGGTAACCATGAATGGAGAGGAGGTCGAGTTTTCGCATGAAAATGATATTTTGGATATCACTCCGATCGATTGTACCTGCAATGAAGTAACGGTGTATTATGGAGGTGTAACTCCTATTGCTATCAACCCGCCCTGGACAGGAGGTTTTACTTGGGAGGTAGATCAACTGGGGTATCATTGGATGGGATTATCCTCACAAGGAGAGGGGGCAAAGGTGTTTATGCCTGCTTTGGACCATCCTTCTAGTGAGCCAAGTAATGGGGTAGATCTATATTTTACTGTAGAGAAGCCTTATTTTGTCGCCTCGAATGGCAACTTATTGGAGACCAAAGAAAGGGGAGATAAAACTACCTATCATTGGTCCACCAATTACTCGATTAATAACTATGGGATCAATTTTACTTTGGGAGTTTTTACGGAAGCTAGCACCACTTATACTTCCGTATCTGGCAAAAAAATCCCGATGCATGTCTATGTCCTGAAAGAGGATAGTGCACAAGCTGAAACTTTGCTAGAAGTATTGGAAGTTAGCACTGCTACCCAAGAGAAATTTTTTGGAGCCTTCCCATTTCCTGAAGATAAAATAGCGGTTGTGGAAACGCCCTATTTGGGGATGGAGCATCAAACCATCAATGCCTATGGAAATAACTTCCGGTTTATTCCAATGGGTGATGTCCTGTATGATAATTTATTACATCATGAGTTAGGGCATGAATGGTTTGGGAACAAAATGTCTGTTGGAGATTGGGCAGATATGTGGATTCACGAAGGATTTACAGCTTATGGGGATTGGCTTTTTTATGAGGAACATGGTGGGCATGAAGCCTATTTAAAGCATGCAGCTTCAGTCATCCAAACCCTACCTCATGCCAGGCCAGTATTAAGTCCGGTAAATAGCACGGAAGAGGAAGCTTATCATGGAGAAATATACTCCAAAGGTGCTTCAATCGTCCATGGATTAAGAGGAATACTAGGAGATGAAGTGTTTTTCCCCATGCTCAAGGCATTTATTTCTGATGATCAATTTACTTATCAAAATCAGGTAAAAAGCAGTGACTTTATTGAATTTGTACATACCTACACAGGGAATGATTTGAGTGAATACCTGAATTTCTATTTGAAGACCACCAATTTGCCTGAGCTCAAAATCAAGAAAAAGGGGAGTGATGGTTACGAGGTGTCCTTAAGAGGAATCAAGTTTTCTATGCCAGTGGAAGTTCAAACATCTGAGGGAATAAAAAAGATTGAATTGGGTCCCAAACCAGTATTAATTTCAAGTAATACGGAGATTCAGGTGGATCCAAATAAATGGTTCATGATTCGTAAATAAGATTAAACCAGAAAAAGTTTTATAAACATTCCTCCGGCCAACCAGAGGAAGCAGGTGTATGCCATATATTTTAGAATGCGCTCTAATGATTTACTTTTAGGAGCCATTTCTTTCATATAATTCAAATCCTTCCACTTAATGTATCCAATCCAAAGCAACACTATACTCACTAAGGCAAATCCCATATTTAAATAAAAAGTATAATCCAATTTGAAAAATTCTTGGTCTTGAATAGTGACTTGTTTTGGTTCTGGCAAGATTCCTAACCAATCAAACGAATAATGTAAGGTTATAGAGGAAATTAGTAAGGCTCCCAAAAGCAGAAAAAGGATAAAAAAAGCCATTTTCCAACCATAATATTTAGAGTTGATTCTTAAAACAGGAAAAACGACTAAATCGCTGAAAATAAAGGCCATTACACCAGCAAAACTTACTCCTTTTCCAAAAAGTAATGCAGCTAATGGTATATTCCCCATTGATCCAATGAACGTCAGAAAAGCTGCGATAGGTCCTATTACCACATGTTGGAGAATCTCCAAAAATGAATAATCGATTTTTCCTTGACCGCTATTGATAAATAGGGTCTGAAAAAATGAATCTGGAACCATAGCGGCGATTATACCTGCAATTGTAAATCCGACTGTTACATCTTTCCATACCATTTTCCATTCCATGCCATATTGACGACCTGTTTTAGCCCAACTTTTATTTGAACTAATGACATCAGGTTTTGAGTTATCCATTTGCTCCATGGCCATTTCACTGTCAGGAAGATTTTTTCTTGCACTTTTTATTAAAGAATTTGGCTTAATGATTCTGATTAATAACCAGCTTACCAAAATCAAAATAATACCTCCAACATACTCACCAACTACAAACTGCCAACCTAAAAAAATAGAAATTATGATCCCAAGTTCTATGACTAAATTGGTAGAAGCTAATAAAAAAGCGATGGAAGAGATAAAGCTTGCTCCTTTTTTAAAAAGTGTTTTAGTGCTTGCTAATGCTGAAAAGCTACAGGAACTACTTATAAACCCAAAAATTGTACCCAATAAAACCCCTTTACCCTCTTGATCACCCATTAGTTTTTGCATTTTCTCTTCTGTCACAAAAATCTGAATCATACTACTGACCAGATAGCCTAAAGAAAATGCCCAAAAAGCCATCCAGAAAAGACCAAGACTTGTATTGGCCGCTTCAGCCCATTTTTCTAAAAATAAATTCATTGAACTTTATTTTATTTTCAATAGGAGCTCAATAATAATGCAATTATCAGATTATAAGGTTTGTAGCACGATAAAGTAGTTAGCCTGATCTTCAACTGTTGCAACTTTTTCCCACTATGAGTAAGGCAACAATTATTATGATCGTTCCTCAAAAGGTAGAACTTCACCTTTTTCGAGGTAGTTTTTAAGTCCCTGTAGTAGAATCGCCCAGCAATAGGAAGAGATTTTGAAATGTTCATTTTGGTTTTCCCATCCCTTATGCCAAAATGAGACTTTGACCATTGTTCCGTCTTCCTCCAGTTCAAAACCAAAAGAAGTAGGATCCCAATCTTTATCTGAATCTACCATTTTGATATGGAAAGCTTTATTTTCTTCCACCTTTGAAACGGTACCAAACCAATCGTACTCAGGAGTGAAGTAGAAGTTGTAGCTTTCTCCTATTTCAGGCTTACCAGAGCACTTTTGTGGCCACCAAAGGATGAGTTGTTCGGGGCTTGAGATGGCCGAGAAAACTTTTGAAATGGTGCTTCTTATCCAAAAGGTATGATAGATCCCAAAAGTTTGTTTGTCAGTAGTTTCCATGTTATTGAATTAAAAATTGACCATTAGATTTATTCTTTTTTTATCGGCGGTTGACCTTTGACCTTGAATTCAAAGATATCATCTCGAGCATAGTGGCCGATGGGGTCAAAATCGAGTTTACTTTTAGTAATGAGGTTCAAATCAATCTCCATTGAGAGTGCACCTGCCTCTCCATACAAAGGCCCAGCAATAAGCTCACCTAAAGGAGAGAAAATAACTGTTCCACCTTTACAAAAATCTTCCTCTACTTCTTCCATGTCCTTTTGAAGCCTATGCGGATACATAGATTTTGTGAAATATTGATTACATGCTAGAACAAAACATCTCCCTTCAATGGCAATATGCCTCATGGTGTCCACCCATGATTCTCGGGCGTCGGCGGTAGGAGCGATGTAAATTTCCACTCCTTGAGAATACATTGCCATTCTGGCTAAAGGCATATAGTTTTCCCAGCAAATTAGGCCTCCTAGCTTTCCGATTTTTGTATCAAAAGTGACCAGAGAATCCCCGGAAGCTTCTGCCCAAACCAACCTCTCAATTCCTGTAGGTTTGATTTTTCTATGAACTCCCAGCAAGCCTTTGGGGCTTATGTAGATCATGGAGCAATACAAACTACCATGCTGCTTCATGCGCTCGGTAACCCCACAGACCAAATAGATATTCAATTGATGGCAGAGCTTTTCAAGTCTGGTGAGATCTTCAGAATCTAAGTCGAAGCTATTTTGGTAATACTCCTCATAAAGATCCCGCCCCTCGGGGGTTCTACTCCCGATTTTGGCACCAAAAGAAAATCCACGAGGGTATCCTGGGATAAAGGATTCAGGGAAAACGATCAGTTGATTCCCTTCTTTAGCATATTTTTCACAGAGCCGCTCTAACTTTTGGAGTGTTTTCTCTTTGTCAAAAAACACGGGGCTCTCTTGGACTAAGCAGACTTTTACCTTCATTTTTATGGGTATTTGACATCAATTTACAAAGTCAGGAACAAAGGCAACCTAAGTTCTTGTTAATTTGCGAACTCAAAGCTGAGAATTTGGTTACCAACAAATTCCAACCTTTAATTCTTAAATTGCAACATGGAAGAAATTCAGAAAAGTGACGTCAGAAAACTTTCCCTCGAGGAGCTAGAAGAGTTTTTTTTAGCCCATGGGGAAAAGAAGTTTCGAGCCAAGCAGGTTTACGATTGGCTTTGGAATAAATCTCTGAAAAACTTCGATGACATGAGTAATATATCATTGGAAACCAGAGAGTTGCTTAAGAAGTACTTTAAAATAAATCATATACTGGTTGATTTAATGCAGCACTCTTCGGATGGCACGATTAAAAATGCAGTCAAATTATATGATGACAAAATAGTAGAATCGGTCTTGATTCCGACTTCCAAACGGATAACTGCCTGCGTTTCGTCGCAGGTTGGTTGTAGTTTGGATTGTAACTTTTGTGCTACTGCAAGGTTAAAGCGCATGCGGAATCTAAATCCTGATGAAATCTATGATCAAGTCGTTGCAATTAAGGAAGAAGCGGAAAAGTATTTTGAGAGGCCTCTGACTAATATTGTATTTATGGGGATGGGCGAACCCTTGTTGAACTATGCCAATGTCTTGGCTGCGATCGATAAAATTACTTCTCCAGAAGGCTTGGGCATGGCAGCTCGAAGGATTACACTTTCTACCGTAGGCGTGACCAAAATGATCCGTAAAATGGCAGATGATGAAGTGAAGTTTAACCTTGCTGTTTCCCTACATTCAGCGATAAATGAAACCCGCTCTCGATTGATGCCAATCAATGATTCCAATCCAGTCGAAGAATTAGGGGAATCTCTAAAATATTGGTACAAAAAGACGGGAAGAAAAGTAACCTATGAGTATGTGATCTGGGATGGGGTAAATGATGATGAGAGACATGCTCGGGCACTGGCTAAATTTTGTAAGTTGATTCCTTCAAAAGTTAATATCATTCAGTATAACCCAATAGATGAAGGCGAGTTTAGGCAGGCCAAACAAGAAGCGGTGGATATGTATATTAGGGTATTGGAAAGCCAAGGGGTAATCGCCAAAGTGCGTAAATCACGAGGTCAGGACATCGATGCGGCTTGTGGCCAGTTAGCGAATAAGAATGAAGTTGGGGCCCTTTAACCATTGGCATTTTGATTAATGGATAATGCCCAGTATCTTTTTTGAATTAATAGATTTCAGCTCATGAAAAAAGTAATCCTTTTGCTGATAGCCTGTATGGCTTTTTCAACTTTTGCTTCCGCTCAAACCCAAGGTGATAGTAGGGTGCATGTTTTAGGCTCTTATGGCTTGAGGTATAAATACTTTGGCGTTGGAGGAGGGGTCGAATATTTTTTCATCGACCAATTTGCTATCATGCCAAGCTATACCAAGATTTTTCCGAATGTTGGTAAGGAAAGTAATTTCAGTGCCGATTTACGCTATTATGTTTCTACAGGAAGCTCTCAGCTTTATTTTATGGCAGGATACAGCCAAAACTGGGAGAATACTAATCCTGATGGGGCCGGAACGAGACGAACGGTCAAAGGTGCTAATGTAGGGGTTGGAGCCTACATTTCTTTGACTGATTGGGTAGGGTTAAGTACCGAGTTTAAAGTACAAAGTCAACATCCCCGAGAGCCAGGTTTTCGGTTTGGATTTGCCTTTCCTCTGTGACTTATTTTTTGCTGAATTCGAAAAGCTTCCGTTTCTCATCTTTAGTTAAAGCCTCGTAGCCTTTTTCAGCTATTTTGTCCAAAATCACATCAATTTCTTCTTGTGAAGCTTCATCAGAGGACTTGGTCACTGGCTTCGATGTGCTTGGTTTAGAAAATGGCTTAAAGCTGCTGGAAGTTTTTGGCTTTCTACGATAAGTGACATTTACCTTTTGCCTTTTATTAAATAGATTTTCAAAGAAAATCCCCACTTTTTGAACGGGCACGCCAAGGTCTATTCCCCTCCTCAATTCCACGATATAGAAATAGCCTAATAAGGCTCCTCCCAAGTGTGCAAGTTCTCCTCCGGCATTTGCTCCTGCAGAGTTTGCAAAAGACAAGATTACATAAAATATGGCGATGTATTTTATTTTTACAGGGCCTAAAAGTATCAAAAAGAAGGTAGTATTTGGACTTAGCGTTGCTGCTCCTACGACGATAGCGAAAACCCCAGCACTGGCTCCAAGCATCATGGAACTGTCAATAGCTCCTCTGAAATAGGGAGCCAAGTTGTAAATCAACAGGTAAAATAAAGCACCTGCCAGACCTCCCAATACATATAGGTTGGCTAATTTTCGACTTCCCAAAAACTGATGTACCAACTGGCCAAACCAAAATAGGAAAAGCATATTGAAGAGGATATGGAAAATACCCTCATGCAAAAACATATAGGTGAAAATGGACCAGGGTTGGGTAGCCAATTTACCTAAAGAAGCAGGCATCATTAGGTGTGAAAGGCCTGCCGAATAGAGATCTCCATATCCCGTGATTGTGAGCATCACACGCGCCACAAGAATCACCATAAAGACGATGAGATTGATAGCAATCAGCTTGTAAAGGCTATTGTTATTATGCCGAAAGGCGTTCCTAAGATTTTCCCAAAAATTTCCGTACATAATTAATAGAAACTGTTTCTGTCTTTTTTCCAGAAATAAACCAATATTCCTCCGATGATCAAACCTCCCAAGTGTGCAAAATGAGCGACATTGTCAGTAGGGTTATTTACCAATACGTTATAAACGGTGTAAAGTCCATAGAAAAGTACCAGATATTTAGCTTTTACCGGCATTGGAGGGAAAAGCAGAAATAATTGTGTGTTGGGAAAGAGCATGGCGAAGGCAATCAAAATACCAAATAGCGCTCCAGAAGCTCCTACCATGGGGACATTCCCCTGAATTTCCAAAATAGCATCCAGCGTTTGACTAGCTCTTTGAATTTTCACTTGATCATTTGGGTTTCGGCTATAATCATCAATAAAATCAAAAATAGCCCGATCAAAGTAACCTCTGTTTTCGACAACAATCTTATTGAAAGTTTCTGGGTCTGGATCGGCTTGGAACGTGGCTACTTTATCCTGAAGGTTTACCATTCTATAGGAAGTATAGCCCGAATACAATACTCCTGAGCCTACACCACAAACCATCCATAGGATCAATAGCTTTTTAGGCCCAAGAAATTGTTCCAGTAAAGGGCCAAATATTAAGAGACCAAACATATTGCTGAATAGATGCCAAAATCCGGCATGCATAAACATATAGGTCAAAAACTGAAATGGCTGAAAGTAGGGGCTATTGATGTAGTAAAGAGCAAACAAGTCCCCAAGCTGAGGGAACAAGAAGGCTGAAACCAAATACATGACCACATTGATCAATAGAAGATTTTGTACTACAGGAGTGATATTTCTAAACATGCTATTTTCCGAAGAAGGAGTGGATGCTGGATAAATCCAATTTTACGAAAGTTTTGTTCCCCGAAAGTCCATAATTTGGATTTTGACAGGCAAAAAGTTGCCCAACGAGGGTTTCCATCTCTTGTGGAGTTAATTTTTGTCCTCTTTTTAAGGATGATTTGCGTGCCAAAGACCGTGCAAGATTTTCTCTTTTATCTATAGAAAGCTCGTTTTTGAAGTTTTTAAATTGTTCCAAAAGGCTTTCAAAAAGGTCTTTTTCACTTTTAGGTTGAATGTCAGCAGGGACACCTTGTATGATAATAGTATCTTTCCCAAACTCAGAAACCATAAAGCCAAGGCTATGCAGCTCTGGTAAAATATCCATGACTAAGGCAAAATCTGAGGCGCTTAATACTACGGTTGGAGGAAAGAGACATTGCTGAGATGGGCCTTGGGCAGAGTTTAATTGCTTGGTATAGCGTTCATAAAGTATGCGCTCATGTGCTATTTGCTGGTCAAGGATCAACATTCCCGTGGATAGTTGGGCGACGATGTAAGAAAGCTCTACTTGGAAAGTAGTGCCGGTAGATTCTTCAACCGAAATTTTCGGGAAAAAATCCTGACTCTCTTCCGGATTTACTCGGCTTGGGAAAGTCAATACTTCAGGCTCTTCTTCATTCTCGTCTCTTGGCTGCTCTTGGGTTTTTTGGGGAGTATTTCCTTCAAATAGCTTTTCCCATCCCGAAGCACTTGACTTTTTAAACTCGGGAGTATTATAGCTTTTGTAGCTATACTCGCGGTCTACCTGTTCCTTTTTCTCAGGATTTTTATCCCAGTTTTCTGTATAATTCACGTCAAAGGAAAAGTCTAAAGAAGGGACTACATGATGAGCTCCCAAAGCCTGTTTTACTGCAGATCTGATGACAGCATATACTGTGCGCTCATCATCAAACTTTATCTCCGTCTTAGTCGGGTGGACATTGATATCGATGTGAGAAGGGTCAATCTCTAGGAATAGCACATAAAAAGGATGTTGGTCGGATTGAATTAAACCTTCAAAAGCATTCGAAACCGCATGGTTTAAATAGCTACTTTTTATGTACCGGTTGTTGACGAAAAAAAACTGTTCCCCACGGGTCTTTTTGGCATTTTCCGGCTTTCCAATGTAACCCTTGATATTGATATGGGGGGTTAATTCTTCGCATGGAACTAACTGACCCTGGTAGTTTTTGCCAAATAACCCTACTATCCGCTGGCTAAGTTTGCCTGGAAGTAAATTAAACATCTCCAGATCCTGTTGATATAAGGAAAAAGAGATTTCAGGGTAGGATAGAGCCACTCGTTGGAATTCATCCACCAAATGACGCATTTCTACTGGATTCGATTTTAGAAAATTACGTCTGGCAGGTACGTTGAAAAATAAATTTTTCATACATACTGAAGTTCCTTCGGTAGCTGCAATGGGTTCCTGATTTTTGATTTCGGAACCTTCAATTTGAATTAATGTTCCAAGGTCAGCATTTGCAGGCTTTGTTTTTAACTCCACTTGGGCTACGGCAGCAATAGAGGCTAAAGCTTCTCCTCGAAATCCGAAAGTTCGGATAGAAAAAAGATCTTTACTCGAACGGATTTTTGAGGTGGCATGTCTCTCAAAGCTCATTCTCGCATCTGTTGGAGACATACCTTTCCCATTATCAATAACTTGAATCAATTGTTTGCCAGCATCTTTTACCACCACTTGGATTTTGGTAGCTCCGGAATCAATAGAGTTCTCTAAAAGCTCTTTAAGAGCAGAGGCGGGTCTTTGTACTACCTCCCCTGCGGCGATCTGGTTGGCAATGGCATCAGGAAGTAACTGAATGACATCACTCATTTTTTCTTTTTGGTTTTAGCCTAAAGAAAAAATAAATCCCTGCGACTATCGCAGTAAGGTAAAGTAAGTATTCAAAAATTACGGGGCCTATGTAAATATACCCTCCTAAACTACCAAGCAGCAGGAAAAAGATAAATGATCGGATCATTCCTGTGGAGGTAAAGGGGTTGCTTGATCTTTCTTTCATCCCCTTGTGCTGAGCGAATGCTCCACGAATTCCTGATTGGTAGGAAATTTTGTTTTCAGAATCCTCATCAGAAAGTACTCCTTCAGCTTTTAGTTCTTGCTTAATACGAGAAGTTCTTTGGTCTATTTCCTCCTTGACTGGATCATAGTACCTGGGCTTAATATCGAAGCGCATTGGGCTGGCCGTACGGAATATGGATGGAAATTTCATGACTTTATATGTTTTCTGTAGGCTTTACGTTATGGTAAAGCTATAATTGAGGATTAAGTTCAAGAATCAGAACCAGCTATCAAATTTCTTCGTTATTTCAACGAATTTGCTGATCAATGTTGCCTGATCTTTTCTATCTTTAATTTTCCTTTTGTTCCACATAATGACCAGATAACGGCCCAGGAACAAAGGTGCTGAAATCTTTAAAACGAAATTATCAGCTGGCCGTTTTCACAAATTTATTTTAAAAGTTAAGGATTAAAAATTTTACTCGGTAATGGGCATGAAGCTTTGGAGGGTTTTGACCGTTGGATTTATAGCAATTTTATTTTCTTCTGGAAGGTCAGATAGGATGGTGGCCGTTGAGGATCCATTACTTAGTGAGGATGTAAATAGACAAATTAGTTGGGTAGATTCTGTTTTTCAAAATCTTACATTTGACGAGCGACTGGGACAACTTTTTATGGTGGCTGCCTACTCCAATAAAGACCAGCGGCATGTCAATGAAATTTCTGAGTTGGTAAAGAATGAAAATCTGGGAGGCTTAATTTTTTTCCAAGGAGGGCCAGATCGACAAGCTCGTCTAACCAATTATTATCAAGCACAATCAAAAACACCTCTTTTCATAGCGATGGATGCCGAATGGGGTATCAGCATGCGTCTCGATTCTATACCTGATTTTCCAAAAGCAATGACTTTGGGGGCAGTTCAGGATACAGATTTGATCTATCAGATGGGGACCGAAATGGCCAGGCAATTTAAAGAACTGGGCATGCATATCAATTTCGCTCCTGTGGTAGATGTCAATTCTAATCCAGATAATCCAGTGATTGGGTACAGAGCTTTTGGAGAAAACAAAAAATTGGTGGCACAGAGAGCTGTTTCTTATATGAAAGGGCTTCAAGACCATGGGGTAATTGCCAATGCCAAGCATTTCCCTGGTCATGGAGATACTGAGGTGGATAGCCACTATTCTTTACCGGTCATTAAAAATCCTGAACAGAGAATTTGGGATGTGGATCTTTATCCTTACCAAGAACTTTTCAGAGAAAACCTGATGTCTGTGATGGTAGCGCATCTCAATATCCCCAGTCTGGATTCCCGTGCCGACATGGCCACAAGTCTTTCCAAGAAAGTGGTGACAGATTTACTTCAAAATAGGATGAATTTCCAAGGCTTGATTTTTACCGATGCTTTGAATATGCGAGGAGTAGCTAATACCAATTCCCCAGGTGAGGTGGATCTAAAAGCATTGCTTGCGGGAAATGATATCCTTCTCTATTCACAAGATGTGCCGAAAGCCAAGGCAATGATCAAAAGCGCAGTAGAAGACGGTGTCATCTCTGAATCCGAAATTGACAGAAGAGTCAAAAAGGTATTGAAAGCTAAATATTGGGCTGGGTTAAATGATTATCACCCCATCAATACCAAGGATCTTGTCAAAAGATTGAATACTCCAGAAACGGGTGAAATTATAGAAGAGCTTTATGCTGATGCTATGACTGTGGCTGTCAATAAGGATGATTTAATTCCTTTCAGACAGCTTGACATGAAGAAATTCGCCAGCTTGACTATTGGGGATGATGGAGAGGAATTCCAAAAGTACCTATCAAAATACACGGAGTTTGAGCATTTTTCTATCAAGAAGGCTGCAGACCAAAGCACACATTACAACATCATGAAAAAGTTGGAAGACTATGATGTAGTGGTGGTAGGCTTAATGGGTATTTCCAATAGTCCAAGGAGGAAATTCGGAATTGCTCCCGCAGATGTGGACTTGCTAAGAGATTTAAGTAAGAGGCAAAATGTAGTCGTTTCCTTATTTGGCAATGCTTATGGGGCCCAATATTTAGAAGGGCTGGATCATTTGGTCTTTGCTTATGAAAATAATGATATGACCCAAGAGCTTGTTCCTCAGGTTTTATTCGGAGGCAGACCTGCTCAGGGGATTTTGCCGGTAACTGTAAGTGATCAATTCTCTCAAGGAGTAGGAGGCTATTTGCAGGGATCGAATAGGTTGTCTTATGGGAGTCCGGAAAGTGAGGGCCTAGACAGTAAAATCCTTGACCAAATAGATGAGGTGGCAGAAAAAGCAATCCAAATGCAGGCTACCCCTGGAGCCAATGTGCTAGTTGTCAAAAATGGTAAAGTTGTTTTTGAACGTTCGTATGGAACTTTAGAGTATAAAAATAGTCCCAAGGTAAATTCAGAAACCGTTTATGATTTAGCCTCTATCACCAAGGTCCTAGCGACTACCCAAGCAGTCATGTTTTTGGAAAGTCGAGGGGAATTGGACATGAATAAAACGCTGGGTGATTACGTCCCAGAATTAAAGGGTACCAATAAAGCCAATTTGGTTTTAAAAGATGTAATGACTCATGAGGCAGGCTTAGTTGCTTATATTCCACATTATGTCAAGACTGTTCAAAACGGCATGTGGAGAGGTGATTATTACAAGCCTAAAGGTGAGGCTGGCTTTACTAGACCAGTTTCTAATGATATGTTTGCCAGAGATGATTTAAGAGACAGCATTTGGCACTGGACTGTGAAATCAAAGTTGCAGAGAAAAAGTGGAAGTCGATATAAATATGTTTATTCAGACCTTACCATGTATCTGATGCAGGCGGTGGTAGAAAACATAGTAAATCAGCCATTAAATGAATTTTTGGATCAAAACTTCTATGCTCCTTTAGGCTTAAATACCTTGACATTCCTACCTTATGAAAAAATGCCTTTAGATAACATTGCTCCTACGGAAGATGATGTGGCATTTAGAAAAAGATTGGTTCGAGGCTATGTTCATGACCCGGGAGCAGCCATGTTTGGTGGCGTAGCTGGGCATGCTGGTTTGTTTGGAACGGCGAATGATCTGGCGGTCATGATGCAAATGATGCTCAACAAAGGGAGTTATGGGGATGTAGCTTTAATCAAGCCAGAGACAGTGGAGGCATTTACAAAAAGGCAATCTAAAGTGAGTAGACGTGGCTGGGGTTGGGATAAGCCTGAAGTCGATATGGGGAAAGGTGGCTCTGCAGGAGATTTAGCTCCAAAAAGCACTTTTGGCCATACTGGATTTACTGGAACCTGTGTTTGGGCAGACCCTGAAAATGATCTCATCTATGTTTTTCTTTCCAATCGCGTTTACCCAGATGCCACTAATACCAAGTTATTAAGAGAAGGAATCCGAACAGACATTCACGATATTATCTACCAAGCAATGGGTAAAAAGTAAGACTACTTTCCTTCAGGATATTTCCTTCGATAGGACTTTGATTTTTTGTAGACTCCCTCGATTATAAAACATGTGAATACAATGGAGCCAGCGATAATTATCCCTGTTTTATTCGATTGAAGCTGTTGGTAAATCAATGTAATCGTGGCTAAGGAACAAAGGATAAAACCGATCAATGGGATGATTTTATTTCCGGATGTTTGATCAGATAGTTTAAAGCCTGAGAAATTGACGAAAGCAAATATCATGAGGAATCCTATGCTGCCTGATATGGAAATGCTTTCCAATTCCACCGTATTACACATAAGGAGAGTCAGTATTGCGGTGATTAATAATCCCACCGGTTGATTCCATAACTGGAAAGTCAAAGCATGTGGAAGTTCATCATCTTCTGCAATCTCATAACTCACTCGGCTTCCCCCGTAAAGGGAGGCATTTATGGCAGAAAAAGTGGAAATCAAAGCTGCAATGGTTATGATGGTGAAGCCTATTTTACCTAACATGGGTTTAGCAGCCTCAGCTAAAACGTAATCTTCGGCTTTCGCAATTTCAGAAAAAGGCAATGACCCTACAGTAACTATTGCAATGGTGACATATAAAAGGATGACGAAGCCAATTGAATAATAAAAAGCTCTGGGAATATTCTTTTTAGGTGAATCGATGTCAGGGGCGGCATTTGCTATCAATTCAAAGCCCTCATAAGCAACGAAAATCACCATTCCCCCACCGAGAATTTGAAAAGTGTTTTCCCATTGATCAGGTGAAAGTTGGGATAGGTTTTCGTTTCCAAAAAGGCCATAAAAGCCAATTCCAACAAAGCCAATAAGTATCAGTAATTTGACAAATACTGCAAAAGATTCAATTTCACCCACCACCTTAACGCTATAGTAATTGATAATAGTGGCGAGGATAATCACTGCGCTTGAATAGATATGGGAGTCTAAATTTTGATCTCCTGTAATCGAAAATAAATTAGGTGCATATGAGCCAAATGCTGATGCATATAAGGAAAGCATAATGATGTAACTCACCCATAAAAGATTGTTTACTCCGCCGCTAAAGACCGTTTTCCCAAAGCCTTCATTAATAAACTTGACAGTTCCTCCTCTATCCGGAAAAGTAAGAGATAAATGTACATAGCTGTAGGAGGTAATCAATGCTATTATCCCTGCCACTAAAAAAGCAATAGGGGTGGCTCCTTTTGATAGAGAGACTGCTAAGCCCAAAACCGCAAAGATTCCTCCACCCACCATACCGCCTATTCCTATGGACATGGCTTCCAGCAGTTTTATTTTCGGTTTTTGATTCAATGAAAGGTGGATTTGATTAATGACCTAAAAAATTATAATTAAGCATATTATTATAAAAATTGCTACTAATCCCCTGTTTTGATATCATGAGAGTATAAAAATCTGATTTTTTTTAATTTTTATTTACCCCGGATCTAGGGTGTATCTATATGAAAATCAGAGCCAAAAAGCGGGTGGGGTTTTCTAATTAGGACATTTTTTATATTTAAAATTCATAATTTGAACAAAAGTAAACCCAAAACGTGTTTAAAATCAGGTTTAAACACCGACACCATCTGAAATATGAAAATAGGCATTGTTTGTTACCCTACATTTGGGGGTAGCGGAGTAGTAGCGACAGAACTGGGAAAAGGTCTCGCAAAAATTGGGCATGAGGTACATTTCATCACGTACAGGCAACCCACTAGATTAGATTTCTTTAGCGAGAATCTATTTTACCATGAGGTAGACATAAAAAGTTATCCCTTATTTGAGCATGCCCCATACGAATTGGCATTAGCTAGTAAGATGGTTTCAGTGGTGAAATATGAGGAATTAGATCTACTGCATGTGCATTATGCTATTCCACATGCCTCTGCAGCCTATATGGCCAAACAAATATTAAAAGAGGAAGGGATTCAAATTCCCGTCGTGACTACCCTTCATGGTACAGATATCACCTTAGTAGGGAAAGATCCTAGCTATGAGCCAGTAGTGACTTTCAGTATCAATCAATCGGATGGTGTTACTGCAGTTTCTGAGGATTTAAGAAAAGAGACTTTTCAGCATTTCGATATCAAAAGAGACATTCATGTCATTCCCAATTTTATTGATTTAGAGCGCTTCAAAAAGCAAAAGAAGGAACATTTTAAACTAGCTATTTGCCCACAGGGAGAAAAGCTGTTAGTTCACACATCTAATTTCAGGAAAGTCAAGCGAGTAGAAGATGTTATTCGGGTTTTCTATGAGGTTAGGAAGGAAATTCCAGTTAAATTACTACTTGTAGGTGATGGCCCTGAAAGAGATAAGATGGAGCGTCTTTGTCGTGAACTTGGTACCTGCGATGATGTGAGGTTTCTAGGTAAATTAGAAGCTGTGGAGGAAGTGCTTTCCGTAGCAGATTTGTTTATGATGCCTTCTGAGAAAGAAAGTTTTGGGCTTGCGGCATTAGAAGCCATGGCATGCGAGGTGCCTATTTTATCCTCAGATGCCGGTGGGATTCCTGAGCTAAACATCAGCGGAGAAACGGGATTTGTTTGCCAAATCGGGGATGTTCAGGATATGAAAGAAAAAGCATTGTTTATTTTGGACGATAATAATCTCCCAATATTTAAGAGAAAAGCCTTAGCAAGAGCCAAGGAATTTGATATTTCCGCAATTTTACCTTTATATGTGTCTTATTATCAGAAGACAATAGAGAGCACTTTAGCACAGATTTGATAATTTCTTGAATTATTGGGGACTAAATAATCTTCCAAATAATTCAAATAGGTTAACTTTGTAACTCGACAGGGAGATTTTTACCTGGAGTACTTTAAAATAGATATTATACAACATCGCATGAAAAAGATTGGAAGACTAGATAAACCTGACAATTTTGGTACTGCAAGAATGTTTACCAATCCATTTCTGGAATGGTTGACAAGAACGAATATTTTGGTTCCCATTTCCATGTTCTTGGTATTTGCCGGAGTTTCATTTTACTATGCCTTAACCACCACAAGTATTGGCTTGGGCATTGGCTTGATAATTACTGTCATCGGATATATCGCTTTCACCTTTGTGGAATATATGATGCACAAGCATTTTTTCCATATGGAGCCAAGCAATCCTGTGAAAGATAAACTTCAGTATACGGTTCATGGAGTACATCACGATTATCCAAAAGATAAGTACAGATTAGCAATGCCTCCTTTTGTATCGGCTGCCTATGCCGCTATATTTTATCTTGTATTTACCTTGATCATGGGAGATTATGCTTTGTATTTTCTTCCAGGATTCTTATTTGGATATGCTAGTTACCTTGGGTTCCATTATTTGGTTCATGCACTAGCTCCACCAAAAAACTTTATGAAGGTTCTATGGGTGAATCATGCTATTCACCATTATAAAGATCCTGATGTGGCCTTTGGGGTAAGCACTCCACTTTGGGATATTCTTCTCGGGACCATGCCAAAAAAATAAACATTGAAAAACCTCCCATAAAAGGAGGTTTTTTTTATTCGAAACAAATGAAGAAAGTTGCAGTTATAGGCCTAGGATGGATTGGACTTCCCCTGGCTAATTTTTTACAAGATAGAAATTGGGAAGTTTGTGGGAGTACCACAAGCAAGGCGAAGTGTGCTTCTTTACAAGAGGCAGGGATATCAGCTATTCAATTTCAATTGGATCCTTTTCCCAAAGGCGAAGGGTTTCAAAAGCTTTTTGAAGCTGAATATATGGTGATTAACATACCCCCCAAATCCCGTTCTCAGTCATCAGGTTTTTACATAGAACAATTGAAATACCTAATGAGTATGCTGGGCAAATCTGAGGTAAAAAAAGTTGTTTTTGTTTCCAGCACAGGAGTTTATCCATCCGAAAAAAATGGAATGACTTATACAGAGGATTTTGTTCTGACGAAGGAAAATGCAGGTAATCCTACCTTGCTTACCGCAGAAAAAATGGTCTTAAGTGAAAATAATTTCGATACCACCATCATCAGGTTTGGAGGGTTATTAGGTGTGGACAGGATTCCTGGAAGATACTTTTCAGGAAAAGATCAGGTGGTCGGACATACCCGAGTTAATTTTATTCATCAAGAGGATGCTGTCAGGGTTATGGCATGGATTCTAGAGGAGGAACTTTGGGGAAAAACCTTCAATGCTGTTGCTCCAGTTCATGCAGTTAGAAAAGAGATTTATGAAAAAAACTCTCATGAACTGGGCATAAAGCCTCCTAAAAGTTATGCTCCGCCAAAGGAGGGCGAGGACCGATTGATTTCTCCAGAAAAGCTTCTTAGTACAGGTTTTGAGTTCCACTTTCCTGACCCCCTTGATTTTACTTATGTGAAGTAGACCTTAGGATTTTGAAGGGGCTTTAAAAAAGCCGATATTTTTAGAATCAATTTCCTTAAACCCAAGAATATGAAAGTAATTCCTTCAAGCTTTCTGGTATTTCTATTTTTTCTTATTGCATGTACGTCCGAAGAAAATAATATTGATTATACAGATTGGTCACATTATGGAGGTCCGGAAGATGGTTCCCGTTATTCATCTTTAACACAAATCAACAAGGATAATGTAAGTCAACTTGCACAAGCTTGGGTTTACCATACAGGCGATGCGACAGAAAGATCCCAAATCCAGTGTCAACCGATCGTGATTGATGGCATTTTGTATGGTACCAGCCCATCACTTGATGTTTTTGCTTTGGACGCAGCAACAGGCAAAGAAATTTGGCGATTTGATCCATTTGATATTTTAGGAGGAGAAAATTCTTGGGCAGGAACAAATCGTGGTGTGAGTTATTGGGCAGAAGCAGAAGATAAAAGAATCCTTTTTGGGGCTGGAAACTGGTTGATGGCGGTAGATGCTTTGACAGGTAATCCTATTTCTGAATTTGGAGATGGAGGTAAAGTGGATCTAAGGAAAAATTTAGATACCGATAGAGACGATTTTTTGATTGTAGCCAATGCTCCGGGAGTAATTTTCAAGGATAAGATCATCATTGGGATGCGGCTTTCTGAGGGGCTGGATGCTGCCCCAGGCCATATTCGGGCCTATAATGTGAAAACTGGTAAAAGAGAATGGATTTTTCATACCATCCCTCAAAAAGGTGAATTCGGCTATGATACCTGGGACTCGGAGTTTATTCAGAAAATTGGAGGGGCCAATAATTGGGCAGGAATGGTAGTCGATCAAAAAAGAGAAATCGTCTTCGTCCCTACTGGTTCTGCCACCTATGATTTCTGGGGTGGATATAGAACCGGAGACAACTTATATGCAAATTCCTTAGTGGCTTTAGATGCTAATACCGGAGAGAGAATATGGCATTTTCAGGCGGTTCATCATGATGTTTGGGATAGGGATTTTCCTGCCAATCCTAACCTCATAAGAATACAGAAAGAGGGAGAATGGATTGATGCGGTAGCTCAGATTTCAAAGCAGGGGATGACCTATGTTTTTGATCGAGAATCTGGTGAACCCATCTGGCCTATTGTAGAGACCAATGTCCCTCAATCCAATTTGCCTGGTGAGATTACTTCTGCCACA
Source organism: Algoriphagus machipongonensis (assembly GCF_000166275.1). NCBI lineage: Bacteria > Pseudomonadati > Bacteroidota > Cytophagia > Cytophagales > Cyclobacteriaceae > Algoriphagus > Algoriphagus machipongonensis. The sequence goes on along the minus strand of NZ_CM001023.1, from coordinate 4,551,371 downwards.
CAGCCGATCCCAACATTGCCAGAGCCATTTATGAACATGACTTTTGAGGACTCCGATATTTTGAGTTTAAAACCAGAATGGGAAGAAGATATTAGAAGTCAGTTGGTGAATGTTCAGTATGGTGATACCTGGGCTCCACCAAGCTCGGAGCATGGAATTATTTTATTTCCAGGAATGGATGGTGGCGGTGAATGGGGCGGGGCTTCTTTTGATCCAAGTAATCAAACATTATATGTGAATGCCAATCAGATCCCATGGCTTATTGAGATGACACCCAATGCTGAATTTGAGAATGTTGGGCAATCTATCTACAGCAGTTACTGTGGTAATTGTCATGGGCTTTCACGAAAAGGGGATTTGCCTGCAATACCTTCATTAATAGGGCTTGCTGAAAAGTACTCCCAAGATTCTTTGAATCAATTGATTATAAAAGGAAGAGGGGCTATGCCCGCTTTTGATCATATTAGTGAAGAAAATAGAAAGATTTTAACAGCCTTTTTACTTGGTAAAAATTTGGAGGAAGGTGATAAAAAGGATATGGAGGGAGAGAATGTTCCTTTAGCCCCTGGGTACTATATGAATGGATATAAAAAATTGCTAACGAAAGATGGGGTTTATGGCTCCAATCCACCTTGGGGCTTATTAACAGCCATTGATATGAATACCGGCAAGAAAAAATGGCAAGTCACTTTGGGTGAGATTAATTCATTAAGCGCACAAGGGTTTGAGCCTACTGGGACTGAAAATTATGGAGGTCCAGTGGTAACAGCAGGAGGTCTACTTTTTATTGCTGCGACGAAGGATGAGAAAATCAGAGCCTTTGACAAGGAAACGGGAGAAAAGCTTTGGGAAGCTAAGTTGCCAGCGGCAGGGCATGCTACCCCAGCAATGTATGAATATGATGGCAAACAATTCCTTGTGATCGCTTGTGGAGGGGGAAAAGGGACCAAAAGTGGAGATTCTTATGTGGCTTTCGCGCTTCCAGACTAATAGGTTGATTGACTTGAATCGTTATAAAAAGCTAAAAAATAGTTAGATTGATGTAGTGCCTAAGAATTTAACATTACACCCATCTAATCGATAGAATCATGATGAATCTTTCAGTATTGTTGGAAGAGAGTGCTCGGAAATATCCCAATAAGGACGCCTTTATTTTTATGGATAAGCGCTTGACTTTTGCTCAGATAAATGGAGCGGCCAATCAAATAGCAAACAGCATTCAAAAATTAGGAATCAAAAAAGGTGATCGAGTAGCACTAAGCTGTCTTAATTTACCTTATTTCCCAATGGTCTATTTCGGGATTTTAAAAGCAGGAGCCATTGTTGTTCCGCTCTCCGTGCTACTCAAACATGATGAAATAGAATATCATCTTCAAAACTCAGGTGCGAAAGCCTACTTTTGTTTTGAGGGGACTCCAGACTTGCCCATGGCAAAAGAGGGCTATGAGGGATTCTGCAACACTGATTGTTGTGAACAATTTATTGTAATCAGCCCCCAAATGTCCGATCCTTCACCTATTGATGGGGTTAAGGCTTTAGGGATGCTGATGAAAGATGAACCTCCTGTTTTTTCTACGGTAGTCACAAAATCGGATGATACAGCACTTATTATTTATACCTCTGGTACCACGGGTAAGCCAAAGGGAGCTGAGTTATCACATTCTAATTTATTGCTGAATGCGATGCTTTCGGTGAAAATCCTCTCTTTGGAAAAGGAAGATACCCAACTCATCGTATTGCCTCTCTTTCACATTTTTGCTATGACGGTATTAATGAATGCAGGACTCTATGTCGGTGCAACCAGCGTATTATTACCTAGGTTTGATGCATCCCAGGTTTTTGGTTTGATGCAAAAACATCAGGTAAACATTTTTGCTGGGGTTCCTACCATGTATTGGGGGTTATTGAATTTTGAGGGAGAACAATTTGACCTAAAAGGTATCGCAAAGAATTTAAAAACTTGTGTTTCAGGAGGAGCTGCTTTGCCCGTCAATGTTCTGGAAAATTTTAAGAAAAAATTTAATGTAGATATTTTAGAAGGGTACGGTATGTCTGAAGGGTCTCCTGTGGTGACTTTTAACCAAAAAGAGTTTGGGACCAAGGCAGGATCAGTTGGGGTTCCAATCTGGGGAGTAGAAGTTAAAATAGTGGATGAAGAGGGAAAAGAACTTCCTGTAGGAGAGAAGGGTGAATTAATCTATCGCGGGCATAATGTGATGAAAGGATATTACAATAATCTAGAAGCTAGCGAAAAAACCATTCAGGATGGCTGGTTGTATTCAGGGGATGTCGCCATAAAAGATGAGGATGGGTTCTTTTTCATTGTGGACCGGACTAAGGATATGATCATCAGGAAGGGCTTGAATGTTTACCCTAGAGAGATCGAGGAAGTGATGATGAAGCATGAGGCGGTATCGATGGTAGCTGTCATAGGTGTTCCTGCTGAAAGCTTAGGTGAAGAAATAAAAGCTTGTGTGGTACGCAATAATGGTTTTGATATTAGTGAAGAGGAGTTGATTTCATGGACGAAAGCACATATTGCATCATATAAATACCCAAGGATTATCGAGTTTTTGGATGCTTTACCCATGTCCGCAACAGGTAAAATTCTTAAGAAAGAATTGAGTTAGAGGAGCAAGGAAATACCCGGCCTAATGAGGAAATTTCATTAGGCCAGGCATTTATTTTTAGAACTCTACTCGATAACTAAGGATCGGGATTAATGGAGTCAAATAAGAAGTCATGATCTCTCCTTCTGTTGGATCATAATAGCTTCCATAGACATTTTTTCTGTTGGTCGCGTTTTGTATGTCCAAAGCCCAGGTGCGAGTTGATTTTGGTTTATTTTTCTTCAGGCTGATTCTCAAATCAGTTCTGAAATAAGCAGGGTTTTGCTCTTCAAAGGCTCGGTTCTCATCAAAAACAGTTTCTTCTGCTTCAATGGATTCATCCAAAAGGATTGGGTTCGTCCTAAAGCCCCCTCCATAGATTGCCCGAAGGTTGATTCCTAAGGCTCGATTTTTTTCAAGGCAAATTCTTTTCCTCCTGTAAATGTGACGTTCAAATTCCCATTGTACCGAGTATTTCTCCAGACGTTTTCCTGAGTCTTATAAAGCGAATTATAGAGTGAGGTTGAAAGCAGGAAGTACATGTTATTATTGGTGAATTGCTCCAAAGTCAGCTCTACACCATAATTTTTTCCAAACCCTTCATTGATCAATGGATCTGTAGCAAATGTCCATTGCTGGTTGATAATAGAATAAGTCTCATCAACCCCTTCCTTGATTGGAATTTGGAATAAATGCTGATAATAGGCTTCTAGCTTTAATCGTAGGAAAGGATTGAGGGAACGGTCATAACCCAAGACAAAATGATGCGATTTACTAAAATCAAGGTTTTCATTTGGAAGTAAAATGGTACCATTCACTTCTTGCTCTGCAAGATAGGTTCCCAATGGTTGGATCTGACTGTGCAGGCCATACCCGAAATTAATTCGTTGTACCTCATCGAGTTCATAGGAAGCGCTCAGCCTGGGCTCAATAGATCTTGAATGATTCAGAAGTAGCTCCAAATAATGCAAACCAACATTCAACGTAAGACGGTCATTTGCCTTATAATTCCATTGTGAGAAAGCCTGAATACTTTGTGTATTGCCTTTAGAGTCAATCTCACGTACCATGATTCCCTGGTCTTCATCATAATTGTTTTGATACAAATTATAATATAGCTGGTTGAGATAAATGCCTGTTCGCAGACTGGATCTTGCAGATAATTTAGAATTCAAGACCGTACTCAGAGTTATTTTAGAATTGCCAAACTGCTCTTGATAGCGATTCTCATTGACTATTTCCTGATTTAATCTAAACTCATTGAATTCAATGGTATTGCCAGAAAACAGGATAGTGGATTGAAGGAAATTTGACTTGTTTACAGTCAAAGAATGTTTTAACCCAATTGCTCCAGTATTGGAAAGGAAATTAGAGCTGTACCTGTCGCCATCGCTCTCCCATTTCAATGAATCTGATTCCGCCTCACTATCTTGGTCACTAAGCCCACCGAAGCCAAATATTGAAAAACTGCTTTTAGCACTAGTAGGAAGATAAATATTGAAGGAAAGATCCTGGAAATTGGTTGCAAAATCTCCTAAGGGTAACCCAAGTTTTGATAAAAGTGAAAGCGTGGAATATCGGTAGTTGACCAAATATGAACCCCGGTAATTCTTGGCAATAGGACCCTCCGCAGCTACGTCTATACCTAGAAATCCAGCTTGGAAAGTATACTCTTGATTTTCATTATTTCCTTTTCTCAGATTTAGGTCGAAAACTCCCGAAAGGGCATTCCCATATTCAGCAGGAAAAGCTCCTGTTAGGAAATCTGAATTGGATAGAAGTTGAGCACTTAAGATAGATACACCACCGCCCGAACTCCCTGGGTTAATGAAATGATTTGGGTTGGGAATTTCTATTCCCTCCATTCTCCAAAGTAATCCATTTGGACTATTTCCTCGAATAGAAATGTTGTTATTGCCATCATCAGTACTCACCACACCTGAAAAGGAGGCAGCCATTCTGCCTGGGTCGTTAACAGCAGCAGCAAACTTTTTTGTTTCCTCAACCGAAAATGTTCTACCGCTGACCACCACCATATCATTGATAGTTCTATCTTTTTCTGTAGCAGTCACTACAAATTCTTGAATCTGTGTGATGTCTTCTTCCATGAAGACCTCTAATACAACCTCTTTCCCTGAGTTTACTTGTACGTTTGGCAAGATAGACTCTTGGTATCCAACATAACTTACGCGTAAAGAATGCTGACCCAGGGGTACATTTTGAAGCTTGAATTCTCCCAATTCATTGGTGACTCCTCCGATCAAAGGATCTGTGTTGAGAATCATAATAGAAGCACCTATCAGGGGTGATTTGCTGACCTGGTCAACAATTTTCCCCCGAACCGTTTGACTTATTTCCTGCGCTTGAGCGGATATTTGAATCAAGAACAGACATAAAAAGAGATAGATTTTGAAAAGAGAATTCATAGCATTTCAATTTTTAGACATGGGTCTTCCATTCTGAGTAATTCTCAGTGAAAGAAAGATGTAGAATGAATGTGTTTATAGGAATCTTAAACCTGCGCGGAAGCCCCACCATAATTGGCCTCCAAGGTCTGAGTTGTATTTATAAGTGCCTTCGGAGATGACTTTGAAACCGTCGTAAATAAATAAGTCAGGATGACGGTCATAGTTGTTTTCGTACAATCGATAGTTAAGCGTTGGGCCTGCGAAAATCCCAAACTTTTTAGCAACCTGTAAGTCTAAACCAACATGCAGGCGATTGATCATATTGAGAGCTTCTACATTTCCGCGATTAAGTTGTTCGGAACTGAGTTCAATATTTAAGAAGGACTTTTTCCCTAGTCTGGGAGATGTTCCTATTCCGTATCCGAATGCCCAAGTGGTGAACTCGGTAAATTCTGGACGAAAACCAACCATGACGATATTATAAAAGCTTCTGGTTCCGGTGCGGAAAGCAAAATTGATAGGAAGGTTTTCATTAGTGCTAAGCTCTATTTTATGATAACCTGATTTTACAAAACTAATCAATCCAATAGGTGCTCCAGAAGTGCTATCTGAGTAATTAATTAGTCCTATTTGGGATCCATGAACATTTCTAGCAAAGTTCAAAATTCCTGCTATCTGTACACCATGGAGGTCTTTTGGAGTAAAATTGATCAACCCTGCAGCCTGCGTGCCATGGACATCACCTATAGCAAAGTTTCCAAGACCAGCTCCTTGAAAACCATTGAATTCTTTTCCTGAGAAATTGATTAGCCCAGCAGCTTGGAATCCATGTGCTTGCTGCCCGGAAAAGTTTACCAGACCTGCCATCTGAGCACCTCTTAATCCAGTAGCTGTGAAATTGACTAGCCCAGCCCCTTGAAGGCCTTGAACAGAATCTAAACTTGAATTCACTAAGCCAGCGAGTTGAACTCCGTTGAATTTGCCACCTACTTGATTAAATAAGCCAGCTAATTGTACATGCTTGGCATCATATCGATTGATATTGAATAAACTAGCCATCTCTAGTTTATTGGTTCCTGCTGAGTAGCCACCAAAAAGGTTAAAAGAATAATCATTGATAGTGGTTCCTGAGCGAGTGCCGTTGGTTCCTAAATAAGGGACAATAGATATTTGGAAATTACTGGTAGAAATTCCAGCTTCATTGTCATTTGTTGTTTGTGAAATTCCCGATAGTGGATTCAGGGTAAATAGTAAGAAAGCCCCGATTAATTTGTTAAACGTTTTCATAGTCTTGGATTAGATTTCGATTCTAAGACAATCGAAATTCAAACGACCCCTATGAAAAATTGAAAAAAATTAAAATTTTTAGAAAAAGCGTATTCCTGCTCTCCAGCCCCACCATAATTGACTTTTGAAACCATCTGTATAATCTTCTTCTGAGATGATTTTGGGCGATGAGTAAGTGAATAATTCCGGATGATCTGTAAAAGAATTATCGTATACCCTCAAATTGATGCTTGGCCCTGCAAAAACTCCAATCCCCTTGGCCAACTGATAATCCAGGCCAATGAATCCCCTGTTGATTAAGTTTAAAGCCTGAATATTTCCTTTGATGAGTTGTTGCGAACTTAGCTCCACATTCAGGAAAAGCTTATTGGCAAGTCTTGGCGAGCTACCTATCCCGTAGCCAAAAGCCCAGGTAACTGAGTCTGCTTTTTCAGGTCTCATTCCAGCAAAAAGCATGGTGTAGAATCCCCTTGTACCTGTTCTAAGGGATACATTTAAAGGTAAAATCTCATCTGCTGACAGTTCGACTTTATGGTATCCTTTCCTTACAAAACTGATCAGTCCAATAGGAGTACCAGAGATACTATCTGAATAATTAAATAGGCCAAGTTGCATGCCTTTGACATTCCTAGCGATGTTTAAGACAGGGCTTATTTGGGCGCCTCGGACATCATGATGCGTGTAATTTGCTACTCCTGCTAGTTGTAATCCATCCATGTCTGAAGTAGAAATGTTTAGAACTCCTGCGGTTTGCCATCCCTTCACTGGCCCTGAGCTAAAGTTCGAAACTCCAGCAAACTGTACTCCTCTGACTGTGTCTAAATTTATATTGGTAAGCCCGGCAATTTGCAATCCTCGTACAGTTCCTCCCACTTGATTGAATAACCCTGCTACTTGAAAATATTGCGTATTTCTTCTGTTGATGTTAAAAAGTCCACCTATTTCTGCTTTGTTTGTGCCTCCGGAAAAACCACCTAAAATATTTAGGGAGAAGTTATTAACTACAGAACCTGAAAGCTTTCTATTGGTTCCAAGGAAAGGAACAAATGACATCTGAAAGCCCCTTTCAAGCGTATCAGGGACGTTTTCAAGGTTGGTGAAGCCCACAGAGTTTTTGGTCCATATCCAGAAGTTCTTCATGGGTTCAGTAAGGCTCTGAACTATCGGGGCAACATTTTCTCCCTCAGCTTTCAAGAAGATTTTCTTGAATCTGGATTTCTGATTATCCACTATCAGGGTATCTGCATAGTCTTTTTTATTTATGACCAATTGGAAGTTTTCTTCTGCAGGATTTTTTATCTGAAACTCAAAAAAACCAAATTCATCCGTGGTGGAAGATTGCAGGGTAATCGGGTTATAAACTGTGGCATTTTTGATTCGATTTCCGGATTGTTCATCCACCAAATAGCCGCTGATAGTGATTTCCTTGTCTGTGGATGGAGCTGGAGTTAGAATAATGTAATTACCTCGTTGTTTGTAATTTACTTCCCCATTAAAGACATCCTCTAAAACCTCTCGACAAGAGTTGTTTTCATAGTTTTTAGAAACATCCAATGAAACATCCAATGCTGAAGGGCTATAGGAAAACACACCACCTATTTCTTTGGAAAGGCGATTTAAAAACTGTTCTAAGGGTTCGTTTTCAGCGGATATGCTGATGTTTTTTTCAAGTAAAGAATTCTGCTGGGAGAAAGCAGCTTGGCTAAATCCCAGAAAAAAGAATACCGGAAAAAGGTACCTTGTTAAAACATTTTTCATCTTAAAAAATTAATTGCAACCCGTGCCTGAAAGTAGGAATTCGTCCCCTTCTTGTTGAAGTTCCAAATTTAAAGTTTCGGAAATAATCATCAATATCGTATTCAATTCCTCTTCTTCAAAATTCACTGTTAGCCTACAATTTCCTATCGGCCCTTCCAGACGAATATCTTTTTGATAAACCTCACTAAGTTGGCTGATGACAGTAGTCAAATCATCATTATTATAGGAGAAAGATCGTGAGGCATAAGCAACCACATTTTGATCAGAGATGGTTTTAGAAAATGTATTGTCGCTTTTATCAAAGATCCCTTTTTCACCTGCACTTAGTTCTATGCCCTCTTGATTGGGTAAATACATTTTCACCAATCCTTCGAGCACTGAAACTTCCACAATTGGGCTGTCGGGATACGCTTTTACATTAAATACTGTTCCTATATCTTCTATTAAAAGCTGGTCTACCTGTACTTGCCAAGTAACTTTTTTGGTCTCAGGGATAGTGATAAGAGATTCACCGCTAAGCTTGATTAAGCCAGTTTTCTTTCTCTCATTGTAGGCCACTTGAACTTCCGAATCCCGATTTAGTGAGATGCTGGTATTATCAGGCAAGACTTGGGTTTCTACATTACTCGCACTGAGATACTCAAATTCTTTTGGAGCATTGATTTGCTGGTAGATGAGAATAGAAATTGCTGCAATTAAGGCAAAGCCCGCTGCGATTCTCCATATTGGAAATAGGACTGATTTTCCAGCTTTTGGTTTTTGGATCTGCGGTTGGATTTTCTGCCAAGCCTTTTCGGAATCAAATTTTTGTTGACTTGGTAGGTTAGCTCTTTTAAAAATCAACAATTCATCATCCAGAGTTTTTTGGTTCTGTGGAGATTGAGCACACCAGTCCATCAGCTCTTTCTCTTCAGAAGGACTGATCTCACCTACAATGTATTTGGCGATTAGATTGTCGATATTTAGTTCTTCCTGATCTCTCATTTTTCTGTTAAAAACTGAATAAATAAGATGATAAATGGAAGGTATTCCTGCAATTGAATACGCATCATCTTCAAAGCTTTTCCCATTTGATTTTCCACAGTTTTAATGGAAATATTTAACTGATCAGCTATTTCCTGGTATTTCAATTCCTCAAACCTACTCATTGTGAAAATGACCCTGCATTGCTGGGGTAATTTCTGGATGGCATTTCTGATTTTATCCTCCAATTCATCATGGATCGTTTTCTCATCAGATGCCCCGCTAAAATCCTCCCCTTTTTGAATCACCATTTCACTGTAATTCCTTTTGACTCTCTGGTGTTTAATTTCATTCAGACAGGCATTTCGAATGATTTGATACAGGTAGGATTTGACAGAGCTCTGGATGTCAATTTTTTCACGCTTTTCCCAAAACTTGATAAAACAGCTCTGTACGACTTCCTCAGCCTCATCAGGATCTGGGAGGTAGGAGTTGGCGTAGCGACATAAGGGTTGATAATATTCTTTAAATAACATCTCCAGTGCTTTTTCATCACCTGATTTAATCGACTGAAAAATCATTTGATCCGTTAATTGCATGGAGGCATATTAGCTGTTCCTGCAAGATAATAGTTTGATTGGGTTTTTATATAAGACAAGTCAAAGCCATTTTACCCCTATCATGATTTGAAATTTTTTTAAAAAGACCTGAATAACCTTCTTTCGAAAATGCCCTAGGAGCTGAAATCAATTTATTTGAAAACCTGTGCGTCCATTATTCGGTTGTATAAAAAAAAATCCCTCATGAGATATTTACTAAGTTTTGTTTTTGCCTGCGGCATTTTTATCTCTTGCCAAGCTCAAAAGGATACATATACCTTCAAAAACCCAAGCCGGGATGGAACGGGAAAGTATTTTATGGGAAGAGAAATTTCTCAAGTAATGGGCTTTGCTGGGAAAAATTGGCTGGAACGAGATACTAGAGAGGAGGAAGAGAATGTTTCATTGGCGATTGAAAAGCTTCCGATTAATTCTTCCAGTGTGGTGGCAGATATTGGGGCAGGATCAGGATATTACACTTTTCGAATCGCTCCAAAAGTTCCAAAGGGGAAAGTATACGCTGTAGATATTCAAGAGGCTGCAGTAAAATATTTAAATGATAAAAGTTCGGACTTGGGATTTGAAAATGTGGAGGCCATAAAAGGAGGTGAAAAAGGTCCAAATTTACCCTTGAACTCCATTGATCTAGCCATTATGGTGGATGTCTATCATGAACTATCCTATCCAAAAGAGATGCTTCAAGCCATCTGGAAATCTTTGAAACCAAATGGAAAAATTATCCTTTTGGAGTACCGGGGAGAAGACCCTACGATACCCATCAAGCCACTTCATAAAATGACGGAAAGACAAGCGAAGAAGGAACTGGAGGATAATGGTTTTCGATTGGTGGAAAACGGGAAGTTTTTAAAAATCCAACACTTTTTAGTGTTCGAAAAGGTCAATTGATTGGAATTAGCCTTACTTCTAATTTTTGTTTTTGTTTAGGGGCCAATTCAGTTTCAAAACCAAGCAATACCAAACCCTCATTTTTTTCCTCGCCTGCAGCCGTTGGGTCGACAGGATATTGTTTGAGCGTGCTGTTTTTTGGAGAGACAATCCTTAGCCTTAATTTTTCTCCATTTTGAGAAATGATACATTCATTGTCCTGCAGCATTTCAATAGAATCATAAGTCATCATCGCCCATCGGATAGTTGAATTGGCTTCATTATTTTGAACTTGATCGATGATCCTGACTTCTTTGTTTTTTCGGATAAGGTTTGTCCTAATGGCACTTTTTAACTGTTCAGAATAGACAGAACTGATGTCCACGCGAGTCGATTTTATTTTTTTTCGATCCTTAACTTTGATAATCTCTCCTTTTCCATGGATATCCTGCAAAGCACTGTCTACCAAAAGTGTATTATGGGCGTAGTTTGTGTATCGAAATACAGACCATCGTTCGCCGTCCTGTTTCCCATCCCAAATATTAACTCCCTGCGATTCCAAAGAATTATAATTATTCATTCCTAGATCTATAGCCCATCGTACTCCATTGGCATCCATGACAAAACTTCCTACATCCATATGGCCATGGCTTACCTCAGGAGATCCTGCTTTGGTGCCTAGATAAATGGCATTTTTATCCCAGCTACTTCGCTGGAAGCTTACGGGGTTTTCGCCTCTTCCAGACCAGGAAAGTTGATCTGGTTGAGGGATATTGTCCAGTTCCATTTCCGAAAGCCAGATCAATAGAAAGGCAAAAAACCTATCCCCATTATTTTCTGGGTTCAACTGCTTTTCCTGATCTACAAATTTTTGTAAAAAAGGTACTTGGTCCGTTAAGAGACTAGGATTACTTGTTTTAGAGGCAAACCAAAACATACCTGCAGACATCACCTGATTTTGGCGGGAATCTGAATAATTAAAGCTTCCTGTGGGCCCATGTGCATGGAGAAAGTAATTGCCGGTATTTAGAAAACCATCAGAAACAGGAACGGATACATCAGGAAATTTTTTCTCAAAAGCGTCTAGAAAAAGTACATGAAACGTGGTGCCGTACTCCCAATAGGAAGTCCCTTCTGGATAAACCCCATCAGGGTTGTATTGGGCTTCAGGAATCCGAATTTTTTCCTTAGATCTAGCCACAATTTCAGAGGAGATTTCTGGGTAGAATTCCTCAATTGCCCAAGCGCCTATTGCCAAGGAAGCATGGCAAACCTGGTTCCAATTGTTAGTAGTCGTAATCCACCAATAATCTTCCGCCATTGAAGGTTTCAACCCTTTTTCAAGAATGGCTTCTCTAATTATTTTTGATGACTCGGGTGAAAGGTCAGCATGCACCCAATCGTATCCTATCCCCATAGCCATCGTCATTTCTGCTACATCGAGAAAATGGGAGGGGTTCCAATCTTCGAACGCCGCCGCCGCTAAAAGATACTTTTCTGTTGCTCTGAGATATTTTTCATCTCCAGTCAGCTGATAGGCGTAAGCCAAATAGGAAATTCGCTTCAAATAGGCTCTGCTAATGCTTAAAAGCCTCCTGCCAGTCATCTGTCTAGCTGGGGCAGGTAACTCTGAAATATCATCTGCAACCTTCAAGAACTCGCCATGAATCTCCTTTAAAAAGGGATCGGATGTTTTAGGCTTTTGAGTAATAAAAAGAGAAGGTATGGTCTTTTGGGCCATTGCCTGAGGAATCAAAAAAGTAGCAAGGCAAAGTATTAAAGTGGCATTTCTAATTAGAGTTATCATGGGTAAGGGTGTTGAAGAAGCATTTCTATTCTAAAGTATCCTTTGTTTTTCTTCTTAACAAAAAGAATATTAAAGCTTTAAGACTTTTGGGTATGGTGAAACAATTATTTGGATGGCAATTCTCAAATTTCTTAATACTGTATCTTTATGGCTATTTCGTCAATCGATACCTTATTTATTTCATATGCTGAAGAAGCTTCTTTCCACCGCCTTCATACTTGTTTTGGGATTTTCTGGGTTTTCCCAAGATCTTCCCACACTTCTAGAGTCTTATAAATTTCGAAATGTAGGACCGCTGCGAGGAGGTCGTGTGACAGCCGTCGCTGGAGTAGCTACCAAACCCTCACTTTTTTATATGGGAGCAACCGGTGGAGGAGTCTGGAAAACCAAAGACTTTGGGATGTCATGGGAGAACATCTCTGATGGATACTTTTCAACTCCATCAATAGGAGCTATTTCTGTTTATCAAAATCAACCTGAAATTATCTATGTAGGTACTGGATCAGATGGGCTTCGCTCCAATGTGATCACAGGTAAAGGAATGTACAAGTCAACGGATGAGGGAAAGACTTGGGAGTTTATTGGACTTAAAAAAGCAGGGCAGATCGGTGCTGTAGAAATTCACCCCGATAATCCAGACATAGTTTATGTCGCGGCAATTGGTCAGGCTTTTTCTAAAAATGAAGAAAGAGGAGTATTTAAAACCACAGATGGTGGAGCTTCTTGGGAAAAAGTTTTTTACCACTCAGACAGTGTCGGGGTTTCTGATTTAGAGCTCGCTCCAGATGATCCGAATACCATCTATGCAGGTGCTTGGCGTGGAGAAAGAAAGCCTTGGACGATTATTTCTGGTGCTTCCGAGGGCGGAGTATATAAGTCTACCGATGCGGGAAAAACATGGAATAAATTAAGTAATGGATTGCCAACAGGGTTGACAGGGAAGATTGACTTTGCTGTTTCTCCAGCTGATCCAAATGTCGTTTATGCTAACATTGAGGCTTCAGATGATCAAGGAGGTCTTTATCGGTCTTCAGATCGTGGAGAAAGCTGGGAGTTCGTTTCTGATAATTCCAATTTGACCAATAGACCATTTTACTACACGAATATTGAAGCAAATCCAAAGGATGCGAACACAGTGTACAACAATTCCTTGCGCTTTTTGCGATCCTATGATGGTGGAAAGTCCTGGAAGTCTCTCTCTACTCCCCATGGAGATAATCACGACATCTGGATTAACCCAAATGATACCACCATCTGGATACAATCAAATGATGGAGGAGCTAATGTGACTCTAAATTCTGGTGAAAGCTGGTCTACTCAGTTTAACCAGCCTACAGCTGAGTTGTATTCAGTGGAAGTAGATGATCAATATCCTTACTACTTGTATTCAGGTCAGCAGGATAATTATAGCGCAATTGCAGTTCCAAGTATGCCACCGGCCAGCGTCCAGTCAGGGAGCAATTCCTACATCATTAATGTGGGAGGATGCGAAACAGGACCTGCTGTTCCAAAGCCGGGCGAGCCTCATATAGTTTACACAAATTGTAAGGGTAGGTTTGGTGTATATGATAAAAGGTCTGGTCAAGAGTTGCAGTATTATGTAGGGGCAACAAATATTTACGGACATAATCCGAAAGATCTGAAATTTAGATTTCAGCGTGTAGCGCCTGTTCATGTTTCTCCACACAACCCAAATATGGTCTACCATACTTCACAGTATGTTCATAAAACTACAGACGATGGGAAAACTTGGGAAATTATTTCACCTGATTTAACTGCATTTGACCCGGAAAATCAAATGGCATCGGGTTCCCCTATTACTCGGGATGTGACAGGAGAGGAATACTACAGCACGATTTATTCTATTCGGGAATCACCTATTCAGGCTGGATTGATTTGGGTAGGTGCTAATGATGGTCCAGTCCATGTGACCAAAGATGGAGGCGAAACTTGGGAGGATGTAACGCCTAATATGCCAAAAGGAGGCCGTGTAGATGCAGTAGAGCCATCGCCCCATGATCCAGCAAAAGCTTATGTAGCTGTTCTTAGATATCTTTTAGGCGATGAGAAACCTTACATTTATAAGACGGAGGATTATGGTCAAACTTGGACTTTGTTGACCACAAGTGAAAATGGTATTCCAGAGGATTTCCCAACATTAGTTGTGAGAGAAGATCCAAAGAAAGAGGGTGTGTTATATGCAGGAACGCAGTTTGGTTTATTTATTTCTATGAATGATGGACAAAGCTGGACTGCTTTTAAGAGTAATTTACCAGTTACCCCAATCACAGATATTAAGATACATGAAGATGATTTGGTAATGTCTACCATGGGAAGAGGTTTCTGGATTTTAGATAATTTACTTAGCCTGAGAGAAATCCCTTCCATTGGAGATCGAAAGCTGGTGTTTTTTGATACCAAGCCTGCTATTCGAAATTTCCTTTATGCAAGAAGTGAAACTAATGGACCTGAATACCCTCGAGCAGGAGCAAATCTTAATTATTATTTAGCTGAAAAGCAGGAAAACCTTCGCTTAGAAATACTGAATGAAAAAGGTGAAGTAGTTCACTCCTACATCGCTGATGGGCCAAAAGAACCGGAGACAGATACCACCAGAAACATGTCTACTGAATTTACCGAAGCACCTGCTTCCAAAGGACTTCCCAATAAGCCTGGGATTAATCAATTTGATTGGAATATGAGACACCAGGGTGGTTGGAATAAAGATCCTAAAAGAGCGTATGTGGGGAATGGTCCATTGGTATCTACAGGGAAATATAAAGCCAGATTAATGTCAGGAGATCAGGTGTTGGAGCAGGAGTTTGACGTGGTGTTGGATCCAAGAGTCACTTTGGTTTCGGATGCTGATGTGGCAGAGCAAGAAAAGCTTTCTCTCGAGATTCAATCTTTTAGAGATGATATAGAAAAATTGATTGTAGAGATTGAGAAAAAGAAGGAAGCCTTGGAATTGGTACTGGAAAAGGAAAACTCTCCTAAAAATGTAGATGTGAAAAAGCAGCAGCTGGAGTCAATTTACTATCAATTAGTCACTCCAGACGGGACTTACATGAAACCCATGCTTCAAGATCAAGCAAGATACTTGGGGTCTATGCTCGGCAGATCTGATCAAAAGCCTGGGCAGGATGCCTACGAGCGTTTTAATGAATTGAAATCAACCTTTGATGAGTTGAAGAAGCAATACGATGATATTAAGTGATTTTTCCTTTTAAGAAAATCAAAAAAAATAGTCCAGATTTCTGGACTATTTTTTTTGTTGATCTATAAAATTTAATTGACTTGCTTTTGGATCCAGTTTAAAATTTCATCCAAAGCAATAGGAGAAATTGTTTGTTCAATGGCTCCGTATTCACTTGGAGCTCCAGTTGTGCTCTCTTGGAAAAGGTGGTTTAGACCTGGTAATTCTTTGATCGTAATCTCTTTATTTCCACCAGCTAAAACTGCACTTTCTATTGCTTCCAGATTTTCTTTTGGAGCTACTTGAAGGTCTTTAGATCCATTGATTGCCAACACAGGGCAGCTTACTTTTTGAAGTGTAGGGGCTGGGTCGTATTGAATGAAATTCATCATCCAGGGATTGCTCATTTGATTGACCTGAGCATTGACGAAGTCAGCTTCTGTCATGCCTTGAGGGATTTTGTCTTGGGGAAGATTTCTGAAAACATCTATCATAAGATCTGTAAGATCCCTTTTTGGGTTTTCTGATGTTTTAACTATTTCGAAGGCTTTTTTGCTGATGACATCATTTTCTTCTAATTGGCTATCAGACATGCCAGAAGCTTTACCAAGCAAACGTTGCTGCAAGAGCAGTAATTGGTCTCCTGGGATTCCTGTGCCAGCCAGAAGCACTATAAAATCAACGTCATCAGTATTCACAGCAACTATGGGAGCAATCATTCCTCCCTCGCTATGACCAATCAAGCCGATCTTGTCAGCATTAATTTCTGATCTAGTTTTTAAATAGTTGACTGCTGCTTCGACATCTGTAGCAAAGTCCTGGGTAATTGCAGCACTGAAATCACCTGTGGACTTACCAGTACCTCTATCGTCAAATCTTAATACTGCGATTCCATTTTTCGTTAAAAAATCCGAGAGTACTAAAAATGGCTTATGCCCCATCAATTCCTCATTTCGGTCTTGAGGGCCGCTCCCGGAAATGAGGACTACTGCTGGAAAAGCTTCTCCAGTAGAAGGCATAGTCAAAGTTCCTGCTAAGTCTATTCCTGCACTTGAATTCTCAAAAGTAATGTCTTCAGATAGGTAAGGATAAGGCTTGCTTGGTTCCTGAGGTCTAGTAGGCTTATCCGATCCTTCCGTGTTCTTTTTGAGATTCATAGGATAGGTTTGACCACCTTGATCAAAGACTCCAATGACAACTTCATCTTCCCCTAAAGTGCCTTCATACTTAATTCGGGCATTGGTTATCTGAATCGTCAGCGTGCTATTTTCAAAGTTGGTTGAAGTAGCTGGAATTCCAAAAGCTCCTTGTTGAGGACTGTCCATGGTTGATTTATAACCGGAATCAGTTTTTTCAATATTGAAAACCAAGGGTAATTGGACTCCTTGAACTTTAAGAACTCCCTTCCATTGCCCAGAAATATCCTGTGCCTGAGTAAAATGAAGTGCCAATATTGTTGACAATAAAAGTGCTATTTTTTTCATAATTGGTTTATTTTTCTAACCCAAGGGTGTATTATTCTGTTGGTTTATTCAATGAAGATTCAGGTATTTTTTCCACCCATGTTTTCTGGATCAATTGAATACTACTCTCAATTCTCTAAAGTTATAGGTTCAGATTTAATTAGAATAGAGGCTATTTAAAATGCTTTTCCGAAACATAAGACTTGTCTTGGCCAAAAAAATCTTTTGTATCAATTTTTTAGAAAAAATAAGAGATTTGATCCATTGAGTGCCTTTTGGGTCGTAAATTATTGATTTGGAGGCTGATAAATCATTTATTTTTTATTTATGAAAAGAAATATTAGATGGTTAATTCATCTGTAACTCCCTAAATATGAGGTTTGTGGTGAGAAGAATGAATCAATAGCATGAATAAATGAATTGAATGCAAATTTTATGCGGTTGATACTGATTTGTGGAATCCAAACTTATTCTGAATCTTAGGGTTAAATGATATATAAACCCAAGTAACATTTCTATGAATTTTAATGAAAGCGAAAACCAGCGAATGATTGCGGATATGATTCGTGATTTTGGTGCTAAAGAAATTACCCCTTTTCGCAAGGAGTGGGATGATACTCAATTTTTTCCAAAGGATTTATTCAAGAAACTTGGTGAGCTTGGTCTCATGGGAGTTTTGGTTCCTACCGATTTCGGAGGAGCAGGATTTGGTTATGATGAATATGTGACGGCCATTGTGGAAGTAACTAAATTGGATCCTTCTATTGGGCTGTCATTAGCGGCTCATAATTCTCTTTGTACAGGACATATTCTTCTGTTTGGATCGGAGGAGCAAAAACAAAAATACCTTCCAAAATTAGCAACTTGTGAATTGCTTGGCGCATGGGGACTAACCGAACCAAATACGGGGTCAGATGCTGGAAATATGAAAACTGTTGCTGTAAAAGATGGTGATTACTGGATCTTAAATGGAGCAAAAAATTTCATTACTCATGGTGTTTCGGGGGATTTGGCTGTGGTGATAGCAAGAACAGGAGAGGTTGGAGATTCACACGGAATGACCGCTTTCATTGTGGAGCGAGGTACACCAGGGTTCAAAGGAGGCAGGAAGGAAGATAAGCTGGGGATGAGAGCATCTGAAACTGCCGAAATGATTTTTGAAGATTGTAAAATTCATGAGTCTCAAGTACTAGGAAATGTTGGAGATGGCTTTATTCAGTCGATGAAAGTTTTGGATGGTGGAAGGATTTCCATCGCTGCTTTGTCACTAGGGATTGCTGAGGGAGCATTGGAGGCTTCTATTCAGTACTCAAAAGAAAGAGAGCAATTCGGAAAGCCTATCAGTAGATTTCAGGGTATTTCGTTTAAGTTAGCAGATATGGCTACTCAAGTTGAAGCGGCCAAACTGTTGATTATGAAAGCTTCTGATATGAAAAACAGGGGTGAAAAAGTGACTTTGGCTTCTGCCCAAGCCAAATACTATGCTTCTGAGGTCTGCGTTTCCGTTTCAAATGAAGCAGTTCAGATTTTTGGTGGTTATGGCTTTACAAAAGATTATCCCGTAGAAAAGTATTACCGTGATTCCAAACTTTGCACAATAGGGGAAGGGACTTCAGAAATCCAGAAATTAGTTATCGCCAGAGAAGTTTTGAAGTAAATCAGATATAGTATTAAAGAAGCAAAAGCCTGAAAATTTAGATTTTTCAGGCTTTTTTTTATGCTCCTGCCAAAAGGTAAATACCCGCTGCCACAGCAGCACCGGCAATAGGTCCTAAAATTGGCACCCAGGCATATCCCCAGTCAGAACTTCCCTTTCCTTTGATTGGTAATATCGAATGCATTAATCTTGGACCAAAATCTCTGGCAGGATTAATGGCATAGCCGGTCGTTCCTCCTAGAGCTAAACCGATCACCCAAACCAAAAATGCTACTGGAATTGCTCCAAGTGAACCCATCCCAATGGGGGTTTGGTCGGCATCTTCGATTTTCACTCCTGCATTGTAGAGGATAACGATAATCAATACAAAGGTGCCAACGAGTTCCGAAAAGAAGTTTAATGGAAGGTTTCTTATTGCAGGTGAAGTGCCAAATGGTGCGGCTTTTAAATCCGGATCATCTGAAGCATCATAATGGTCTTTATAAAAAAGCCAGGCAATTCCTACTCCTATCATGGCACCTAAAACTTCGGCTCCGATATATCCTGGAACCAAGGCCCAATCGAATTTTCCTGCAATGGCTAAACCTACCGTAACGGCAGGGTTTAAATGTGCACCACTGTAAGGACCGGCAACGACAACTCCTACAAAGACTGCTAGGGCCCAAGCCGTACTGATTTCCATGATTCCTCCTCCATGACCTTTAGTCTTAGGAAGCAGCATGTTTGCTACCACACCGGAACCCAATAACAAGAGAAGTCCAGTTCCAATAATTTCCGCTACATATGGGTTCATGATTCTATCCAGTTTTTAGATCGTTCAACAGCTTTATGCCAAAAATGAAGCAATTTTTCTCGTTTTTGGCTGTCCATGTCTGGCTGAAAATTCCTATCAGATTCCCAAAGAGATTGAATCTCTTCCTGATTTTTCCAAAAGCCCACAGCCAAACCTGCAAGAAAGGCAGCTCCAATAGCAGTGGTTTCTATGATTTTTGGCCTTTTAATTTCACAATCTAATAAGTCAGCTTGAAATTGCATTAAGAAATTATTGGCAGTGGCTCCGCCATCTACTCTCAGTTCTTGGGTCGCTTTTTGAGAATCTTTTTCCATTGCTTTTAGCACATCATGAACTTGGTAAGCAATAGCTTCCAATGCCGCTCGAGTCATATGAGCAGTGGTGGTTCCTCTGGAAATTCCAAAAAATGCTCCTCTAGCATTTTGGTCCCAATGTGGAGCTCCTAGTCCTGTAAGCGCCGGAACAAAGTAAACTCCGTCATTATCATCAAGGCTTGTCGCCAGTTTCTCAGAATCTTTGGCATGTTTTACAATCTCAATGCCATCGCGAAGCCACTGAATGGCAGCTCCTCCGATGAAGACTGAACCTTCCAATGCATAATTGATTTCATCACCTATTTTCCAAGCCACGGTGGTCAACAATTGATTTTTAGATCTCACCGCTTCTTTTCCTGTGTTCATTACTAAGAAGCACCCCGTCCCATAAGTGGTTTTTGCCATTCCTGGTTGGGTGCAAAGTTGACCGAAAAGTGCAGCCTGTTGATCTCCGGCTATACCGGCAATAGGGATTTTGGTGCTTAAAACATCACCTGCAGTTTCACAATAAATTTCGCTGCAGCTCTTCACCTCGGGTAAAAGGGAATTAGGAATTTCCAGCAAATCCAAAAGCTCCTGATCCCATTCCTGCTTATGGATATTGTAGACCATGGTGCGACTCGCATTGGTGATATCTGTAATATGTGTTTTTCCTCCGGTCAAATTCCAGATGAGCCAAGAGTCTACCGTTCCAAAAGCAAGCTCTCCCGCTTCAGCTTTTTCTCTTGCCCCTTCGACATTATCCAGAATCCATCGAATTTTGGTTGCAGAAAAATAAGCATCAATGATAAGTCCTGTTTTGGATGCAATAAGCTCCGAGTGTCCTTCCTCTTTAAGCTGATCGCAGAAATTGGCTGTTCGCCGATCCTGCCAAACTATCGCATTATAGATTGCCTTTCCGGTTTTTCGATCCCAGACGATCGTAGTTTCTCTCTGATTGGTGATTCCTATTCCTGCTATTTGATTTGCTTTGATCCCTTGGTTGACGAGGGACTCAATCATGACGTTTGATTGACTGGTCCAGATCTCTCTTGGATCATGTTCCACCCAGCCTGAATGAGGAAAGTATTGTTTAAAGTCTTTTTGGGCAACAGAAACAATCTGCCCTTTTTTGTCAAAAATGATCGCTCTTGAACTGGTTGTTCCCTGGTCCAAGGCCATCAGGTAAGGTTTGTTTTGGGTCATTCTTTTTTTGTTTTACCTACTATGGGGGCGCCTGTATCAAATTAATATTGACTCTTGTCTCATCATAGGCTCCTTAATTTTTAATCAAGTATTTCAATGCTACTTTTTTGAAATCTGCCAATTCATTGCTGATCCATTTCTCATCTTTTTGAAGTTCCGCGGCCATCAGGACAGCAACTTTTTCAGAAGCATCTATGGCAGCTTGAGCATCAAGGATCAAAATACGAATTCTTCTGGAGAGAACATCCTCCACTTTGACAGCCATTTCATTTCTTACTGCCCAAATTACTTCAGCGGTAATATTAGGGAAGTCTGGGTGTATTTTTTCAGCTAGGGAAGGGTTCTCCAAAATGAGGTCTTGGATGGCTTTTGCGTCTGAGCCGTAAAGATGCCAATGTCCTTCGGGAAGATTTTCCGTGTGGCCATGAATTTTCATATCTAATGAATTGCTAGGCACTGGTTTTTCTCCGGTAATTTGTTCAAAATAATCTACCGTGTCTTCCCCCATTTTTCTGAAGGTAGTCCATTTTCCTCCTGTCAAAGTGACCAAGCCACTTTCAGAAATAATGACTTTATGAGACCTCGAAATTTCTTTGGTTTTGGTGCTTCCTTCCTCTGGTCTTGCCAAAGGTCTTAAGCCGGCAAAAACTGCTTTTACATCTGCCCGAGTAGGTTTTTTAGTGAGGTAGCCTCCGGCAGTTTCTAAAACAAAATCAATTTCCTTTTTCAAGGCTTCAGGCTCTAATTTTGGTTTTTCTCGCAAGGTATCAGTGGTTCCTACTACTAACTTGCCATGCCATGGCACAGCAAAAAGAACTCTTCCATCACGGGTTTTGGGAATCATTAAAGCATCTTCCCCCCCCAAGAAATCCAAGTCCATGACCAAATGGATTCCCTGACTTGGTTGAATGGTTTTTGGAGCGCCTGGATTATCCATTTGTAGAATTTTATCCGCAAAAACACCCGTGGCATTCACAACCATTTTGGCCTTCAAGGGATACTTTTCTCCATTTAATAAGTCTTGTACTTCAAGTCCACATATTTTATCAGATTCGGTTTTCTCAAGCTTGCTGACTTTTGTATAGTTCAAAATGCAGGCTCCAGCCTCATCAGCAGTTTTGGCAATGTCTAAAGCGAGTCGGGCATCATCAAATTGCCCATCATGATAGACAACTCCACCCAATAGTCCCTTCTGTAGCACGGCAGGAAGCCTCTTCACAGTATCTTTTTTGGAGATAAACTCAGATTTTCCTAAGCTCAGTTTTCCTGACATCCAATCGTAAAGCTTTAGCCCTACGCTATACTTCACACGATCAAACCAAGAATAAATCGGAATAATAAAAGGCTGGTCATGCGCAAGGTGAGGGGCATTTTTAAGCAACTTTCCTCTTTCTTTTAATGCTTCAAGAACCAGCATTACATCACCTTGCGCTAAATAGCGAACTCCGCCATGGACCAGTTTGGTGCTTCGGCTGGATGTGCCCTTGGCAAAATCCGCCTTCTCCAATAAAACAACAGCTAAACCTCTGGAAACCGCATCTAATGCAACTCCTAATCCAGAGGACCCTCCTCCAATCACTGCAATATCCCAGACTTTTTTACTGTCTTGGATTTGCTTTATATTTTCTTCTCTATTCATTTCTTTCTATATAGGTTTAAAAGTAATTGAAAAAGAAAGAAAAAGAAACAATAAGAAAGTAAAAATTCAAAAAATTGCTATTCTTTCCTATTGTTTCATTAGTTTTAGGTTAGAAAAGAAAGAAAATGACCATTGCAGAAAGACATAAATACATTTTAGATGAGTTGAATAGGGCTGGGTTTGTTTCAGTTTCTGAGCTTTCTAAAAGTATGGAGGTGACGATGGTAACGATTCGAAAAGACCTCAAACTTTTAGAGGACAAGGGTTTGCTTTATCGCTCGCATGGTAGCGCTACTCCAGTTTCGCCTTATGTTTCGGACCGTTCGGTCAATGTGAAGAAGTTAGAGCAGGTAGAGGAGAAAAATAAAATTGCTGACAGGGCTCTCGCTTTTTTAGAGGATAACGAGGCCATATTAATTGGTTCAGGTACTACCGTAGTTGCTTTTGCTCAAGCTATTCCGAGGAATAAACCTTTGACAGTACTTACTGCGGCTATGAATGTGACTTTGGCTTTGATAGATTCTGCGGAGATCGAATTAGTACAGTTGGGAGGGGTCGTGAGAAAAAGTAGTAGTTCGGCTGTAGGGCATTATGCTGAGGAAATGCTGAAAAATTTTGCTTGTAGCAAGCTATTTATAAGTGTGGATGGAATCAGTTTGGAGCACGGTTTAACCACTTCCAATATGATGGAAGCACATCTCAATAGTCAAATGATCCAGAATGTCCAAAAAACGATCGTACTGGCAGATTCCAAGAAATTTGGAAAAAAGGGGTTTGGGAAAATCTGCGATTTGGAAGATGTAGATGTGATTATCACAGACGCAGGGATACCAGCACTGTATCGGTCTAAACTAGAAGAAAAAGGGATTGAGTTGGTCTTGGTTTAATAATCTCTAAAAGTTTTTCTTGTCACTTTAGAGCCATCTTTATTTATGTCTACGATATAGATGAAGTTGTACTCATCATCAGATAGATCACCATATTTTTCACCTTCTCCAACAAAGTAATTAGCAATTTGACCTACAGTATTGCTATGGCCCACTACTAAAATATTTCCATCTAATGAATTCAGTTGTTCCACTAATTCATCATGATTTCTTGGGTCATAGATTTGAGTTTCCACACCAGCTTGCATAGAAGTAGGTAAGGCGGTATCTCTTGTTCTTCGGTAATTCGTGCTGAAAACATGCTCGATTCCCTTGTCTGATAGGATTTGTGCCAATTTCTGTGACCTAAGTTGACCAACTTCTGATAACATAGGATCATCTCCAGTCAATACTTTTTCCCCATGTCTTACAATGTAAATAGTCTTTTCTTTTGGCGCAGTAGAGCAAGAGGCCAGGAATAATACACCAACTAGAATTAAAATTAGGTTTTTCATAAGAAGGTTAGATTTAATTATCCGGAAAAGGTATTGTCGAGATGTTGATCTTTTGCTTTGACAGACTCATATTGTAAAAACTGCTCCCAAAACTCTTCTTCAGGTAAGGCCGCTCTGAGATACATTTTTTCTTTTTTCACAGGGTGTACAAACACGAGATGGAAGGCATGTAAGTTGATGCTTGCATCAGGGTTAGGTTTAGCGAAACCATATTTCAAGTCACCTCGAATAGGGCAACCCATGGAAGACAGTTGAACTCTGATTTGGTGTGGGCGACCAGAAATGGGTCTTACTTCCAAAAGCCAATGATCGTTCATAAAGCCTAAGGTTTTGTAGTTCAGCTCCGCTTTTTGAGATCCTGGTACCTCATGATCATGAGCAGTCACAACGTTTCTTTGCTCATCTTTTACTAACCAGTGAGTCAGTTTACCTGATTTTTCTTTGGGCTTGCGCTTCACAACCGCCCAGTAAACTTTATGGATATCACGCTTTCTAAAAAGCTCCATCATACGCTCCAGGCCTTTTGACGTTCTGGCAAAAGCAACTAACCCACTGACAGGTCTGTCTAAACGATGAACAGGATGGAGGAAAACAGCTCCCGGTTTATCGTATTTTTTTGCAATGTAATCTTTGCAATAATCCGTGAGAGTTTTGTCTCCGGTTTTATCTCCTTGGACTAAAACTCCGGCAGTTTTATTTACTATCAAAAGGTGGTTGTCTTCATAGACAACAGAAAATGGAGGCTTCTTTTTCATAATCAGGGACAAAGATAAGAGATTAGAATGAGTAAGCGAGAGGAATAAGTAATCTACTAGGCAATAGTTTATTAACTAAACTAAATTTAGTATTATGGAAGCTTAAATTGACTTTATGAGAAACTATTCAACTTTTTACGCCTTACTATTTGTGCTTTTTGCATGTGAAACCCCAAAATCTTCAGAAGCAGAAAACTCCCAAGAGTTAAGCTACGAATTTCAAAAAACTGACTCTTTAACGGTAAAAGATATCCTGGCAAGAGTTTTTTTATATCAAGGGGAGCAAGGAGGTCAGTATGTTTTTAGAGATATGGCTTCCTCGCAGGTTTATATTTTTAATAAAGAAGGGGAGCTAGAGAATCAATGGAATAAAGAGGGTGATGTTCCCGGCAGGTTTAGCATGGCTTCTTCAAATTTCTTATTGGACAAGAATGGGAATCTTGTGATTGTTGATATTATGTATGGAGTGAAAGTTCTTAAGATAGAAGGTGAAGTTGTTCAGGATTTTAGGATTTTTCAAGATCAGGTTGGCTTGGGTTCTGCGATTTCTTTATTTGATAATGAACAGCTGATAGAGAAAAATGGGAAAGAATACTTGCTTTACTCTCTAGATATTATAGAAGATTTTGATGGGAAGTATGATGCGGAATTTTTAAAGGAAAGAAAGAATATCTTGATGACGGATATTCAAACTAATGAAACCAAAAAGTTGATCCCATTCCCGGAAAGCTCTCAGTTTCTGAATGGAAATGTTTTTTACTTTAGAGACTTCAGGCCAATTTTTCATTTTGATCAGAAGAGTAATTTGCTCTACCTGATGTTTAAGGGTGAACCCACTTTATATATCTACAATTGGGGCGAAGAAACTCCCGAATTGGTGGAAACAATAGACTTGGAACTTGAGGGGTTTGAAACTCATCCCGGCTTTGAAGAAGGGGCGATTGAATTAGGTAAAATTAATAGTTTTGAAAAACGAGCTTATCCTTCTTCCATTATTAACTTAACTCAATACGGAGAAGATTTATTAATCACCTATTCACCAAGCCCAAAAGATAAAGAAGCTATTGCTTTGGTTGTGGCGGGTGATGCACCGGATGAAACCAAAAAGAGGCTTAGTGAAGAAGCTAAAATGCGAACTATTCTAAGGAAGCCAAATGGAGAAATGATTCCTGTTAATCTGCCTAAGATGCACCAAAACGGGTTTATGGTTGAAAAGGGCAAAATAGTCTGGATGAAAAAACCAGATCCCAATGTAGAGGCGGAGGAATTTACTGTTTACTGGGGAGAGTTACAGGCAAATTAATTCAGCATTAACTCAACTTCTCCTTAATATCACTCATAATCGTCTCTGCATGGATGATGCTGTTTTCAATAAAGAATTCCCTTGTATTCAGTCCACCACAAACCACTCCTGCCAAATAAACTCCCGGCACGTTAGATTCTTGATTTAATTCATCGTAGCAGGGTTGTCTTTTTTCATCTTGGCTCATTTCTACTCCCAGTTGATCGAGTAAGGCAAAGTTTGGTTTGTATCCTGTCATCGCTAACACAAAATCATTTTCAATGGTCACTTCACCCTCTGGAGTTGATATCACAACTTCATGCGCTCGGATTTCTTTGATTCTGGATTTTGTATAGGCTGTGATCGAACCTTCTTTGATGCGGTTCATGATGTCGGGCCTAACCCAATATTTTACATTTTGGTCTACTTCATCTTCCAAAAGGACAATACTGACTTCGGCTCCTTTTCTCCAAGTTTCCAAAGCTGCATCGACAGCAGAATTTGCTCCCCCCACAACCAGTACTTTTTGGCCGATATATGGCCAAGGTTCTTTGTAATAGTGTTGAACTTTTGGCAAATCTTCACCGGGAACATTCATGAGATTTGGTAAATCGTAAAAGCCAGTTGCTAGGATAATCTTTTTGGTTTGATAAGTTCCTTTGGAGGTCTTAACCTCGAAATTCTCACCATTTTTTGTCAAGGTTTCTACCCCTTCGTAAAGTTTGACGTTTAGGTTAAAATGAAGGAAAACTCTTCTGTAATATTCCAAAGCTTCCGTTCTCGTAGGCTTATTCCCAATGGACATAAAAGGAATATCTGCCATCTCCAGTCTTTCTGAAGTGGAGAAAAAAGTCATGTTGATGGGGTAGTTGAAAATGGAATTTGTTAAAGCTCCTTTTTCAAGAATCACATAGTCTAGATCTGCTTTTTGAGCTTCAACACCACAAGCAAGACCAATAGGGCCTCCGCCTACGATCAAGACATCATATATTTTCTGGGTCATCAATTTCTAGGTTTGAGCGATGAAACGAATAGGTTTCATCGGTGAATTTACTGTAATCAGGTTGAAAACTCCGCTCTTTCATCCATACTTTTCCACTTTTATCCAAAATCAAAGCAGTAGAAGATACAGTTCCGTAATTGTCTCCCAATCGGATAAATTGAGCAGAAAGTCCAATCTCCATTTCTTCAGGGACTCCCGTGTCCGGAAGTTGGTCTATGGAATAGGTCTTTTTGGATTTGAGTGTTTCTAACAAGGAGTCAACCGTGAAATGTTCCGAAGTAGCTTGTTTTAATTCGGATTTAGCCAATTCAACTTTTGGCCAGGGATCATTCAATAAGCCATTGCTTAGCCCATGAATTCCCGGTGCTAACTCCAAGATTCCTTTTCCAAAATTGCTGAAATAAAAGAGTTTTTCTCCGTCTGATACGAGCAAGTTGAATCCATCATATTGATCTTGATTAACTTCCACGGAAGCCAAATAATCCTTCGGAGATACTGTACTCTCCAAAAAATCCTGCACCAATTTCCCCCTGCTAATTTGGGCTTTCCTAGGACTATTAAAATCTCTATAATTTGTGAGTAAAGCCCATCTTCCATTTGGGTGAAAACCCATCCAGGTTCCCCCGCTCTTCAAATCTTTTCCTCCATAAAATCCAGATTCCCACAAATGAACTTTAGCGGTGGGCCGATTGAAAAACTCATCTCGATTTGCTCGAATTATCAGTGGATACCCAGGATGGATATTCCAGGAAATAGCTACTAAACACATTTTTAAATGTAAAAAAAAGGCCGGAATATCCGGCCCAATTGGTGATTATCCAACTTTAGATTCCTCGAGGAGTGGATAGTCTGTGTAACCTTTTTCTCCAGGGGTATAGAAAGTATCCTGATCCCATTCTGCCAGTGCTGCATCGCTTTCAAATCGGATTGGTAAATCTGGGTTGGAGATAAACAATTTTCCAAATGCCACAGCATCAGCCAGTCCTTCTTCGATGATCTTGTTACCTTTTTCTTGATCAAATTGATTGTTGATCACCAAAGTGCCTTTATAAATAGGTCTATATCTTTTTGCGATGTTTGGCTCCAAATATGGAATGTCCGAAACGTCAGTGAATGGTTCTGATAAGTGCAGGTATGCCAAATCGTATTCATTCAATTTATTGATGATGTAATCGAAAGTCGGGATGGTTTCTTTGTCAGCCTTCATTCCAAAAACACCATTCAGCGATGGATTCAATCTTACGCCGATCTTATTCTCGGGCATCACTTCTTTGATTGCATCAATCACTTCAAAAAGAATTTTCGCTCTATTTTCAATGCTTCCACCATATTCGTCAGTTCTTACATTACTTGTTGCGCTGAAAAACTGGTGCAATAAATATCCATTGGAAGAGTGGATTTCTACTCCGTCAAAACCCGCTTCCATTGCATTTTTAGCTCCATTTTTGAAATCCTCGATGGTCTGTTTGATTTCTTCAATGCTCATCGCCTTCGGAGTGACAGTTTCCTTAAATCCTTCTGGAGTGTAGGATTTTTCATTTGGATTGATTGCTGAAGGTGCCAATGGCAATTCTCCATTATGGAAGTCAGGATGTGAAATTCTTCCTACATGCCATAGCTGAATGAAAATATGTCCATTTTCCTCATGTACTGCTTTAGTTACTTCCTTCCAACCCTCAATTTGTTCTTGAGAATAGATCCCTGGCGTATTGATGTATCCCACGGCTCTTTTGGATATCTGAGACCCTTCAGTAATAATTAGGCCAGATGAGGCTCTTTGCTCATAATATTTAGTGTGAATTTCGAATGGTTTGTTTTCCGGATTTGCTGCTCTAGACCTAGTCATAGGTGCCATCCAGACTCTATTGGATAATTTCTTATTTCCGACCGTGATTGGTCGTAATAATGCTTGATTCGTACTCATGGTATTAGTTGGTTTTGTTTAAAAATTCAATGTTTATACAACTAATGTCTAAGCAAGAAAGTTCCTTGTTGGAATCTAGAAACAATATCCCTCTTATGTTCTAGTTTATTTTGAGGGTAAAAGCTCTGAATAACTGATATTTAACACTTTTTAATACGATTATTTTCGTAGATATTTTGATATTACGATTGTCTTCGTATAACTTTGTACGAAAGATGTCGTATAACAAAGCCATGAGCAAACCTACAGAAGCTGAATTAGAGATTTTATCCCTGCTTTGGGAAAAGAAGGAAGCCAGTGTGAGACAGATTCACGAAGAGATTTCTAAATCCAAAGAAACCGGGTATACCACTACGCTGAAAATCATGCAGATCATGCATGCCAAAGGTATGGTAAGTAGAAACGAAAAAAGTAGAACGCATATCTACATGCCTGCTACCAACCAAGGAGAGACACAAAAGTCTTTATTGAAGAATTTGATGACTACAGCATTTGGTGGATCTGCAAAAAAATTAGTGATGCAGGCGCTTGGGCAAGAAAATCCTTCCAAAGAGGAATTGAATGAAATAAGAGAATTTTTAGACCAATTAGAACGAGATTCCTGATGACAATTTTAAATGATTTGATCCCGGATAATTTCCTTTTTGCCTTAGGCTGGACCTTGGTTCACTCTATTTGGCAACTGATCCTTATTGGTGGAGCACTTTGGCTGTTGTTAAAGATCTTCTCCAAAAGGAGTCCTGCATTTAAGTACACATTAGCGATGTCAAGTTTAGGATTGACGTTTCTTGTTGCCCTTGTCACCTTTATGTATCAATTGGATGTAAATGCTCCAGCTTCACTATTCGATAAGGTGGCTTTGGATGCGATGATATTGACTCAGACGAGCGAAGCAAGTATGGGTACAGAGGCATTGATACCAAGAGTAATCCATTGGATTGAAATCCAATTGCCCGTATTGGTGAACGTTTGGTTCCTAGGGGCCATGCTCTTCATGTTTAGATTGGTCACAAGTCTTTCAGAAATTCGAATTTTAAGGAAGTCTTCTTGGGCCAACGAAGACTCGAGTATAGACCAATTGGTAAAAAATATTGGTGACAAAATTGGAGTTAGTAAGCATGTTCAGTTAAGGATTACTGATTTAGGTCAATCTCCCATCACATTTGGCTTTTTGAAGCCTGTGATTTTAATACCTGCTGGCTTATTATTCCAGCTTTCTTCCTCACAGTTGGAGGCAATATTAGCCCATGAACTGGCTCATATCAAGAGAAATGACTATTTGGCTAATCTATTTCAGTCCTCATTGGAAGTGGTGTTTTTCTACCATCCTTGTTTCTGGTGGATCAGTCAAACAGTAAAAGAATTAAGAGAAAATGCTTCCGATGACCTGGCTGTTTCTACTGGTGTTTCTGCCAAAGAACTGGCTTATGGTTTGACAGAAGTGTTGAATTTTGCAAAGCAAAATCCTCCAGAATTGGCCTTAGCTGCCAGCAAAAAAAGAAATCCAACATTACAAAGAATTAAGAGGATCATGGGGTATCCAGCCCAAACCTATCCTCAGAACCCTATAATTTCTATCCCTATGTTATTCACCCTATTATTAAGTGCGGGCCTAATGGCAAGTGCGCAGCAAGATGTGCCTGCGAAGGCAGAGAAAGTAGAGCCTTTGGAGCAAGTTCAAGTGGCATCTGTGGTCTCCCCTAAAGTAGTCAAGGCAATTTCAGATACAGTTAATTCTAAAACTGAAAAAATCATTATTACAGATGGTGTGCCGGTGATGGTAAATGCTGAAAATGAGGTGATTGATCTTAAGGATGCGGAAGAATTCCATATCCAAATTAAAAGCGATACCATTATTTATGGTAAAGATACAGTCATCCATAAAAACCATGAAAAAGGAGTTTATGTAATCCAGAAAAATGGAAAGACGATCAAGCTTGAAGATATGCCTGAATTAGAGCTAACTCCTGTACCTGAATTTCCAGAAGGCGCTATGGCTCCGGTGATGGACTTTGAGATGGCGATGGCGCCTGAAATGGACTTTGAAATGGCTCCAGCACCAGATTTTGAATTTGAAATGGCACCTGTGCCTCCAATGGAATTTAAGATGGCTCCTATGCCTCCGATGGAATTTGAAGGAATGGAAAGTTTCTGGGACTTTGGAGATGATTGGGAAATTATGCAAAAAGATACCATTGGAATGACCAAAGCAGAGAAGGAGAAGTGGAAAAAAGAGATGGAAGAGCGAGCTGCAGAAATGGAGAAAAAAGCAGCTGAATGGGAAAAAACCATGGAGCCAAAAATGAAAGAGTTCGAGGAGAAGATGAAGGCTTGGGAGAAGGAAAATGAGCCTAGAATGAAGGAATACGAGCAGAAGATGAAAGAGTGGGAAAAAGCCAATGAACCTAAAATGAAGGAGTTTGAAGCCAAAATGAAGGAGTGGCAAAAAGCCTATGAGCCAAAGATGAAAGAGTTTGAGGCGAAAATGAAAGAATGGCAAAAATCAAACGAACCAAAATTGAAGGAATTTGAAGAAAAGATGAAGGCTTGGGAGAAAGAGATGCAGCCTAAAATGGAAGAATACCAGCGAAAAATGGAAGTTTGGCAAAAGGAGAATGCTGACAAAATCAAAGAATTTCAAAAAAAATTAGAAGAACAGCTTAATAAATCAGACGATAACTAGTATAAGCTTCGTTCTTAATACGGTAAATACCTGAAAAGGTAATTGTGTGTTGATGCTTCAAAAAAGACTTGCTTGGTGGGCAGGTCTTTTTTTTGTTTTACCTAGTAAAGAGAAACGTCATTGACTATTGGTCAATAATTTTGAATATTCTACATTGACTAGTTGAATTTTGGGCTTGAGAAAACTTCATGGGATATTATCCCACATTTTTGAGAAAGCTGAAAAAAAATTTGGGAAATCTTCCCACTTTCTTTCTCCAATTCTAAATAGGATTCAATAAAATTGCATTTTTTTAGTAGAAAAACACTTCAAAATGTCAGAATTGGAGGTTTTTTGAATTTTATAAAGAGCTGTTAATCATAGAAATATCCCCAAAAAAATCCTTGAAATAATTGATTAAATATTGGCTTGCTTGAATCTTTTGGCTACTTTTAAGAGAAAGTGGGAAAAAGTGGGGGGAAGTGGTAGAATGTGTATATCATTTTATTACTTTTGTCTTTACCACATACTCAAGGAAAAATTAAGCGATGTTCAACAGCCATTACGATTGTAAGCTAGATCCCAAGGGACGTCTGGCGCTGCCGGCAAAAATTAAGGCAGCGATTCCAGATGCGAATGGGACTGGATTGATGCTTCGGATGGCCGAGGATCATTGCTTGGCGCTGTATCCTATGGTGGAATACCGGAAGCTTGAGAATCAGATCAAGTCCTTAAACATCAATAATCCGGAACAGCGAGCGCTTCAGCGTGCATTTTTCAATACAGTAGTCGATGTAGAGCTTGACAGTGCTGGAAGGCTCTTGATACCAAAGACATTTCAGGCTTATGCCAGCTTGGAAAAAGAGGTAGTTGTTGCTGGTAACGGTTCACGAATAGAAATTTGGAATCCTGAGAATCATGCCAAGCATGTCATCCCTGACCCGGCTGACTTATCGGCATTAATGGAAAAATACCTCTCCTAAAGCCATGACAGAGTCTGTTTACCATATCCCAGTCATGCTACCCCAATGCACTGAAGGCTTGGCTATAGATCCTAACGGAATCTATGTCGATGTCACTTTTGGTGGTGGTGGACATTCAAGGGAAATCCTAAAACATTTGGATAAAGGGCACCTATATGGTTTTGATCAAGATGAGGATGCCATTGCCAATATCCCAGAAAGCGAAAACTTCACTTTTGTCCAGGCCAATTTCAGAGATCTGAAAAGGTACCTCAGATTACATGGGGTGAAAAAAGTGGACGGGATCTTAGCTGACTTGGGGATTTCATCTCATCAAATTGATGAACCAAGCCGTGGATTTTCTACCCGCTTTAGTGGAGACTTGGATATGAGGATGAATCAATCTGCCGAATTATCTGCAAAAGAAGTTTTGAATACCTATGAGGCACATCAGCTACATAAGGTTTTTGGGATTTATGGAGAAATAAGAAATGCCAAGACATTGGCCCAAGCGGTTGTTTCTGAGCGAGCTGCTCAACCATTTGAGACCACGGAAGGATTTACGGCTTTCCTAAAAAAATATGCCCCAAGGGGAAAAGACTTTAAATATTACGCTCAGGTTTTTCAGGCGCTCAGGATAGAAGTGAATGATGAAATGGGTGCTTTGGAGGAGATGTTGCTCGACTCGGTTGATCTATTGAAGCCTGAGGGAAGACTTGTGGTGATGAGTTACCACAGCTTGGAAGACCGGCTTGTGAAGAATTTGATCCAAAAAGGAAAGTTTCAGGGAGAAGTAGAAAAGGACTTTTATGGAAATATGATTCGCCCATTGGAGCCAGTGACAAGAAAGGCGGTCATCGCTGATGAAGAAGAGGTGGCAAGAAATCCAAGGGCTAGAAGTGCGAAGCTAAGAGTAGCTAAAAAGACAGGAAAATGAGTCAAAATACGTTTAAAAAGAAGCTGAAGAAGTCGAATACTCAGAAAAAAGCGAGTGGTCCTCGAAAAACCATTTTCACTTGGATTGAGGAAAAATTGAACGTGACCGGACTTTTGGGTGAGGGAGTACCTGTGCAGTTGGTTCCGCCAATAGGCTTTGTGGTCTTATTGGCACTAGTCTATATATGGAGTAATCACCGTGCTGAAAACATGGTCAGGAAAATAGAAAAAGCACAGCAGGAAGTAGAAGACCTTCGGGCAGATGTGACTACGCTGGAAGCAGAATACATGTTGAGTAGCATGCAGTCTGAAGTGGCTAAAAAAGTGGCTGCACAGGAAATAGAGGAATTAAATGAACCGCCGATAAAGATCGAAATAGAGAAGTGAATATAAAACGCTCCATATTGCTCCGAGTGAGGGTGGTATTCATCCTTGTAGCGCTGGTTGCAGCCGCGATTCCATATCGTGTTGCCCAGTTGCAATTGGACAAAGGCGATAAGTGGAGAGAAAAAGCAGAAACTATCAACTTTCAGTACAGGGAAGTTGCTGCGACGCGTGGGAATATTTATGCCGGAGATGGAAGCTTGTTAGCGACAAGTCTACCTTTTTATCGAGTGGCTCTGGATCCTACCATTGTCAAAGAAGATCGCTTCAAAGCAAAAATTGACTCTCTCTCTGTTTTCCTATCGGGGTTTTATAAAGACAAGTCTGCAAAAGCGTATAAGCGAATGATCACTGACGCAAGAAAGGATCACAAACGCTATATCGTTTTAAATAGAAAACAGATCGGATATCAGGATATGCAGCAAATGGCCAAATGGCCAATTTTCAGAGGTGGCCGATTAGGTGGTGGTGTCCTTTTTGAAAAAGTTGAGAAAAGATATAGACCTTTTAATTCCCTAGCTAGTCGTACGGTTGGATTCTTAAATGAAGACGAGTATGGCGCAGGGATCGAATATTCCTTCAATGAATTTTTAAGAGGTACTGATGGTAAAGCCTTATTTCAAAGACTTGCTGGAGGTAGCTGGAAACCTGTTTTTGATGCGGAAGATGTAAAGCCTGAAAATGGTTTTGATGTGGTAACTACTCTAGATGTCAATATTCAGGATGTAGCCGAAACTGCACTCCTTAGACAATTGGAAGATCGTGAAGCTGAGTTTGGATCCGTGATCGTCATGGAAGTGAAAACCGGAGAGATCAAGGCCATCGCCAACCTGCAAAGAAATAAAAGTGGAAATGGTTACGGAGAGAACTACAATTACGCGATCGGTGATCAAGGTAATACAGAGCCAGGATCCACTTTCAAGCTACTTTCTATGTTGGCTCTTTTGGAAGAAAACAAAGTAAGCCTGAATGATAAGGTAGAGACAGGAAATGGAGCTCATAGATTTTACGATCGCACCATGAGAGATGCCAAAAATGGAGGCTATGGAACATTGACCGTTCGAGAAGCTTTCGAAAAGTCTTCCAATGTGGGAATTTCCAAATTGGTGGATGAATACTTTGGTTCCAGTCCTTCCAAATTTATGGCCTATCTGGATAAAGTGGGTTTAAAAGAGCCATTAGGATTTCAGTTGATAGGAGAAGGTAAGCCCTATTTCAAGACTCCCGGAGATAAAAACTGGTATGGGACATCCTTGCCTTGGATTTCCATTGGCTATGAAATTAAGCTTAATCCAATACATACCCTCTCTTTATATAATGCGGTGGCAAATGGTGGTACTATGGTAAAACCTATGATTGTAAAATCCATAGTTCGTGGAAATACCATCGAGAAACTATATGAAACCGAGGTAATCCGTCAGCAAATAGCTTCTGATAAAACGATTAAGCAGTTGCAGGAACTTTTAGAAGGAGTTGTAGATCGAGGAACAGCAAGAAATATTGTCGATGCAGATTATAAGATAGCGGGTAAGACAGGAACCGCACAGAAATTGGTGGATGGAAAATATACTCGTAAGTATTACACGAGTTTCGCAGGCTATTTCCCTGCAGATCGACCAAAGTATTCCATGATCGTGGTAATCGATAATCCAAAAGGTTTTGCTGCCTATGGGGGGGATGTCTCTGCCCCAGTTTTCAAAGAAATCGCAGATAGAATATACGCTTTGGACTTAGAGTTAAATCCTCATAATCAAAAGGAAATATTTATCGCTGAAGACAACGTCAATCCTAAATACCCCTTCACGAGAGCGGGTAGAGGAGAAGAGCTAAATGAAATATTTGAAGAGCTGGGAGTGAAAGCGAATCCAGCGAATGCTGAACAGTGGGTAAGAACGGTTTCAAATGCTGAGCCAGTGCAATGGGAAAATAATGACATGGATGCTCCATCGGTACCAGATGTTTCAGGATTACCCTTGAGAGATGCGCTCTTTATTCTTGAAAATAAGGGGTTAAATGTGAATTACTCCGGTAAAGGTGTGGTGAGAAAACAGTCTATAAATCCCGGTTCAAAATTAGTCCCAAATGCCACTATAAATCTTGTTTTAGGCTAAATGAAAGTATTAAAAGACATATTATATAAAGTTTCCTTGGTCAGTACCACTGGTGATATGGAGGTGCAGATTCAGGATATCGTCTTTGATAGCCGAAAAGTGAAAGAAGGTTCGGTCTTCGTTGCTGTACCTGGCACACAGGTGGATGGGCATGATTTTATTGATAAGGCATTAGCACTGGGTGCGAAAGCAGTGATTTTTGAAAAGCTACCTTCTGAATTGCAAAAAGGGATCACCTATGTACAAGTGGTTAATTCTGCCAAAGCCATGGGGATTATGGCGGGAAATTATTTTGATAACCCTTCAGAGAAACTGAAAGTAGTTGCCGTAACCGGAACCAATGGTAAAACTACCACGGTGACACTATTGCATCAATTATTTATGAGAATGGGCTATAGTACTGGCCTGCTTTCTACAGTGGAGAATAAAATCAACGAGGAGGTTATTCCTGCCACTCATACCACTCCGGATTCAGTCAGCATTCAGGCTTTATTAAAGCAGATGTTGGAAGCTGGATGTACCCATTGTTTCATGGAGGCTAGTTCCCATGCCATTGTCCAGGAAAGGATCGCTGGATTGAAATTGGCGGGAGCAGTTTTTACCAATATTTCCCATGATCATTTGGATTATCACTTGACTTTTGATGAATACATCAAAGCCAAGAAAAAGCTATTTGATGAGTTGCCAAAAGCTGCTTTTGCATTGGTCAATGGCGACGATAAAAGAGGCATGGTCATGCTTCAAAATTGTAAGGGTAGCCATCAGACTTTTGGCTTGAAAACTCCAGCAGAATTTAAGGCAAAAATCATTTCAAATACGCTGGAAGGCCTGGAGCTGGATATCAATGGAACCTTGATCTGGTTTATGATGATCGGGGCATTCAATGCTTATAATTTATTAGGAGTGTTGGGTACTGCTGTACTCTTAGGTGAGGAAGAGGAGGAAGTGCTTCGAGAGCTTTCAGGTATTAAAGGAGCGAGAGGGAGATTTGATAGGATCTCCATCGGTGGAGTTACTGCGATAGTGGATTATGCCCATACTCCAGATGCCTTGGATAATGTTTTGAAAACCATCAATGGAGTAAGAACAGGGGTAGAGCAATTGATAACCATAGTCGGATGTGGCGGAAATAGAGATAAAACCAAGCGTCCTATCATGGCAAAAATTGCTGTTCAGGAAAGTGATAAGGTGATTTTGACTTCTGATAACCCTCGGTTTGAAGACCCAATGGATATTTTGAAGGATATGCAAACAGGGATTGGTGTATCTGAAATAAGAAAATCATTGACAATAGAAGATAGAAAGGAAGCAATCAAAACCGCTTGTATGCTTTCTAATAAAGGAGATATCATTCTCATAGCCGGAAAAGGGCATGAGGACTATCAGGAAATAAAGGGAGTAAAGCATCATTTTGATGATGCTGAAATAGTAACAGAGTATTTAACGCAATTGACCCAGAGCTAAGCATGTTGTATCCAATTTTTGAATATTTAGATAAGGTCTTGGATATCCCTGGAACAGGAGTGTTTCGATTCATTTCTTTCCGGGCAGGGATGGCTGCGCTCTTTTCTTTGATCATTACGATCACCTTTGGGCATAAAATCATCAACTGGATCAGAAGAAAGCAGATCGGAGAGACTGTTAGAGATCTAGGATTGGAAGGACAGAAGCAGAAAAAAGGTACTCCTACGATGGGAGGATTGATGATGATTGCGGCTATTTTGATTCCAACCTTACTCTTTGGGGACCTTAATAATATCTACATCATCCTTCTTTTGATTACTACTGTTTGGTTAGGTGGAATCGGGTTTTTGGATGATTACATTAAGGTTTTTAGAAAAAATAAAGAAGGCTTAGCTGGACGTTTTAAGATTGTAGGCCAAATAGGAATAGGAATCATCGTTGGAGCAACCCTTTACTTCAATGAAGATGTGGTAATTCGTGAATTTCAGAATCCGGTCTCTATTGAAGAGGGCGTAGTAGAAACGCCTGCATTTAAGGATGTGAAAGTGGCGAAAACGACCATTCCATTTGTTAAAAACAATGAGCTGAATTATGAATCGCTTCTGGGTTTCTTAGGAGAAGCCATGACGCCGGTACTCTACATTTTCGTAGTGATTTTCATTATTACGGCGGTTTCCAACGGTGCGAATATTACTGATGGGATTGATGGACTGGCAGCAGGAACCTCCGCCATCATTGGTTTAACCATTGCGATTTTTGCCTATATCAGTGGTAATGCGATTTTCTCCCAATACCTCAACATCATGTACATCCCCAACTCTGGTGAGCTGGTGATTTTTGCTGCTGCCTTTATTGGTGCTTGCATAGGGTTTTTATGGTACAATGCCTACCCGGCTCAAGTATTTATGGGGGACACAGGAAGTTTGATGCTCGGTGGGGTAATTGCCGTTTTGGCTTTGGCCCTTAGAAAGGAGCTTTTGATCCCATTGATGTGTGGGATTTTTGTAGTTGAAAATGCAAGTGTGGTACTCCAAGTAGGATACTTCAAATACACGAAAAGAAAATATGGGGAAGGAAGACGGATTTTCTTGATGTCTCCACTTCACCACCATTATCAGAAAAAAAATATACCGGAAGCGAAAATTGTCACTCGCTTTTGGATTGTCGGGATACTGCTGGCAGTAATGACCTTGGCAACATTGAAATTGAGATAGTAAGAAAATGAAACGTATAGCCATTCTAGGTTCTGGAGAAAGCGGATTGGGAGCAGCATTGCTCGCAAAACGGGAAGGCTATGCAGTTTGGGTTTCCGATGCTGGTAAAATTTCTGACTCAAGAAAAGCTAAGCTGAAAGAAGAGAAAATCTCCTTTGAAGAGGGAGTGCACTCTCAAGAGGAAATCCTGAATTCAGATTTGATCATCAAATCACCAGGAATTCCAGATTCTGTAAACATCGTCAAGAAAGCTTTGGAGAATGGTATCCCGGTCATAGACGAATTGGAATTTGCTTTCCGCTACAGTTCAGGGAAAGTGATTGCCATCACCGGAACCAACGGAAAGACGACTACCACCTTGCTAACCTACCATTTGCTCAAAAATGCAGGCCTAGATGTAGGACTTGCAGGAAATGTCGGGAAAAGCTGGGCCGCCCAGTTACTAGAAGGAGATCATGATTGGTGGGTGATAGAGTGTAGCAGTTTTCAGATTGATGGGTTTGTATGCTTCAAACCAGCGGTGGCATTGTTGACCAATATCACGCCTGATCACTTGGATCGGTATGAATACAAAGTAGATAATTACATACAGTCAAAATTTGGGCTGTTTAAAAATATGAGTGATGAAGATCAGGTGATTTTCAATCAGACTGACCCTTTGACTGAAATAGGGTTAAAGACTCTTTCTGTCAAACCAAAGACCTATTGGTTTTCTAGTACTTCCAATATCAATAATGGTGGCAGCTTAAATGGGGAGTTTTTGCACTGGCAATTGGATGATAAAGTTGTCCAAATTCCATTGAGTGCCATGTCACTTCAAGGGGAGCA
The DNA here is from genome assembly GCF_000166275.1 of Algoriphagus machipongonensis. NCBI lineage: Bacteria > Pseudomonadati > Bacteroidota > Cytophagia > Cytophagales > Cyclobacteriaceae > Algoriphagus > Algoriphagus machipongonensis. Next base: position 4,511,902 of record NZ_CM001023.1, on the reverse strand, counting down.
TAATATCCAGAATGCTTTGTGCGCAGGCTTGATTGCTTTGCTTGTAGGAGTCAAAAAGGATACGATACAACAGTCGTTGGGCAGCTTTACCAATGCCCCTCACAGGATGGAGTTAGTGAGAGAAATTGAGGGGGTGAAGTTTATCAATGATAGTAAAGGGACCAATGTGGAGGCAACAGCATACGCTTTGGACGCCTTTCAAAATCCTCTGATTTGGATTGCTGGAGGCGTGGATAAAGGAAATGATTATCAGACAGTGAAAAGTATTGTGGAGGAGAAAGTAAAATGTCTGATTTGCTTGGGAAAAGACAATGAAAAGTTGAAGAAGGCTTTTCATCCCTTAGTCGGTGAAATCAAAGAAACACAGGACATCAAAGAGGCTGTGCGTTGGGGACAATTACTTGCCGTTCCAGGCGATGTAGTTCTTCTATCACCTGCCTGTGCAAGCTTTGACTTGTTCAAGAATTATGAAGATCGCGGAGATCAGTTTAGATCCGCAGTAAAGGAATTAAAACCAGAAACCATCGCATGAATCAGTTTAAAGCATGGATAGATGAGCACTTCAAGGGCGATCCTCTTATTTGGGGGATTGTAATCTTGCTGTCGCTATTTAGTATTCTGGTAGTTTACTCTGCCACAGGTTCGCTGGCCTATAAATATGCTGGGGGAAATACAGAAGTGTATTTATTCCGTCACTCTTTTTTGGTGCTTGTATCCTTGGTAGTGATGTGGTTTGCACATAAAATTCCATACAAAAATTACGCGCTGTACGCTCGCTTGGCTATGTACCTTTCCATACCACTTTTATTGTTGACGTATTTGTTTGGCTCCAATATCAATGAGGCCAATCGCTGGTTGACTATACCTGTGATCAACCAAGCTTTCCAGCCTTCCGATTTGGCAAAACTAGCCTTGATTGCTGCCTTGGCGGCCATGCTAGCTCGAAAACAGAATAATATCAAAGACTTCAAAAACACCTTTGTTCCTATCATTATAGCCATTGGGATCATCTGTTTGTTGATAGCCCTGGCCAATATGTCTACGGCCATTTTGTTATTGATGACCTGCCTACTGATCATGTTTGTGGGTAGAGTTCCAGTAAAATATCTCGCCATGGTGGTCATGGTAGGGATGCTCGGGCTGACTGCGGCGGTCTTTTTAGGACAAAGAGGAGAAACATTCTTTTCCAGAATTGAGGCATTTATGGATAAGGAGGAAGTGCCTTTTCAGGCAGAACAATCCTATATCGCTATTGCTACTGGGGGAGTGACAGGAAAAGGACCTGGAAATAGTGAACAAAGAAATTCCCTTCCTCATCCCTATTCTGATTTTATCTATGCCATCATTATTGAAGAGTACGGATTAGTAGGGGGAGTAGGAGTATTGTTTTTGTATTTGGCATTGCTCTACCGAGGCATGCGCATCGTAGCCAATTCCAACAAAGCATTTGGTGGATTGCTTTCGGCAGGTTTGAGTTTTGCTCTGGTCATTCAAGCATTGGTCAATATGGCCGTGGCAGTTGGATTAGGACCCATTACAGGTTTACCGTTGCCACTGCTCAGTATGGGGGGAACCTCACTGGTATTTACAGGAATTTCATTAGGGATTATTCTGTCTGTCAGCCGAGGTGATCATCAGGACGAAGAAATTGGTAGCGTGTCTACGCTCAATAAATCAAGATTAAAAACAGCCTAATATCGAAACCAAGAGAACATATCGCATCATGATCAGTGGAGGAGGAACTGGGGGACATATCTACCCAGCGATCGCCATTGCCAATGCCTGGAAAGAGTCTTATCCAGACAGCGAAATTCTATTTGTCGGTGCTTTAGGCAAAATGGAAATGCAAAAAGTGCCAGAGGAGGGATACCAAATTGTGGGATTGCCTGTGGCAGGATTGCAGAGAAAGTTGACTTTAGAAAATCTAAAATTCCCTTTCAAGTTGCTGCAAAGCTTGTTGAAAGCCAGAAAGATTGTGAAGGAATTCAGACCAGATGTGGTTGTAGGAGTAGGAGGGTATGCTAGTGGTCCGGTTTTATATGCCGCACAAAGTAAGGGGATACCTACACTCGTTCAGGAGCAAAATTCCTATGCTGGTCTTACCAACAAGATTTTGGCTAAAAAGGCCAATAAAATTTGTGTGGCCTATCCTGAGATGGATCGCTTTTTCCCTGGAGAAAAAATCGCCTATACAGGTAACCCTGTTCGAAAGGATATTTTGGATTTAGATGGGAAACGAGAGAAGGGATGTAGTCACTTCAAACTGGAAGAGGGGAAGAAGACCATTTTGGTTTTGGGAGGATCCTTGGGAGCAAGGACCTTAAACCAGGCAGTTTTAAAAGACATGAAGAAGCTTCAGAAGGAAGGTTATCAGGTTTTATGGCAGTGCGGGAAATATTATTTCAAGGATATGCTGGAAAAAACAGAAGCTGCTGGATTACCCCATATTCATTTGAGAGAGTTTATCCGCGAAATGGATTTGGCTTATGCTGTGGCTGATGTAATCGTCTCTCGGGCAGGTGCCTTATCAGTGTCTGAACTTTCCTTGGTTGGAAAGCCAGTGATTTTCATTCCATCGCCCAATGTGGCAGAGGATCATCAGACAAAAAACGCCATGGCCTATGTCAATCACGAGGCTGCGTGGCTTTTGAAGGATAAAGATGCTGTAGGGGAGTTGAAGATGAAAATTGATGAACTGATGTCTAACCCTCAAACGGTAGAGACATTGGGAATAAATATGAAACAATTGGCAAAGCCGGATGCGGCAAATGCCATTCGAAAAGAAATAGAAAAACTGGTTGCATGAGTTTCGAAGGGATACATAGGGTTTACTTCTTAGGAATTGGCGGCATAGGCATGAGTGCCTTGGCTCGTTGGTTCCAGCACGAGGGGTATGCAGTGTCGGGATATGACCGAACACCTTCCGCATTGACAGACGCTCTGATCAATGAGGGAATGCCTGTGACTTTTGAGGATACCCTGGAATCTATTCCAGCTGACTTGAAAGATGCTCAAAAGAATAGCCTCATCGTTTGGACTCCTGCACTACCGAAGGAAAGTATTCAGCTCAATTACTTCACCAGCAAGGGATATTCTCTGAAAAAGAGATCTGAAGTATTGGGAATGGTGACCCGTAATTTCTACACCATTGCAGTGGCGGGAACCCATGGAAAAACGACCACTTCTTCCTTAATCGCACATCTGCTGAAAGATGGTGGTAAGCCAGTAGCAGCTTTCTTGGGCGGAATTACGCAAAACTACCAGAGCAATTTGATTCTGGGAGACAAGAAGTCCAAAGAAAAAAGCGTCGTCGTGGTGGAAGCGGATGAATTTGATAGATCCTTCCTGAGGCTACATCCAAATGAAGCGATCATTACAAGTACAGACGCGGACCACCTGGATATCTATGGGGATGAAAATACTATTCTGGAAGGCTTTGGAGAGTTTACCAAACTGATTGATAAAAAAGGAAAGCTTTTTATACAATTCAATGCAGCTGATAGACTTGGTGAAAGCCGTTTACCCAAAATAGTGACAAGGAAATATGGCCTGAGGTCTGAAGGAATTAGAGCCGAAAATATACAAGCGAAAGCAGGGTCTTTCTTATTTGATTATGTCGATGGAGACAAAGTAATCAAAGGTTTGGAATTGTTTATTCCGGGCTTTCATAACGTGGAAAATGCGTTGGCAGCCATTGCGATTGCCATTGAGCAGGGAGTGAGTGATGAACAAGTGAAAAAAGGCTTAGGCAGTTTTAAAGGTGTGAAAAGAAGGTTTGAAATCCATGTGAATCGTGAGCAACTGGTCTATATCGATGATTATGCACATCATCCTGAGGAAATCAGAGCTTGTTTGAGTTCCGTGATTGCCATGTATCCGGCAAGTAAGCTGACCGTGATTTTCCAGCCTCATTTATATTCCAGAACACGTGATTTTGCGGAGGGCTTTTCCGAAAGTTTATCCTTAGCAGATGAGGTAGTGTTATTGGATATCTACCCAGCCAGAGAATTACCAATCCCCGGTGTTTCATCAGAAATGCTTCTTGAAAATATTCAGGCAAAGGAAAAGGTGATTGTCAGCAAAGAAGGGTTGATGGATTATTTAGCGAAGTCCAATCCTGAAATATTGGTGACTCTAGGTGCAGGTGATATTGATCGTCTGGTTCCAAAAATAGCAGAGTGGATGAATTCAAGACAAAAATTGAACGCCGTATGAAAAAGTTAAGGATCAAAAAAACGCTTGTTTTTCTCCTGCTTAGCCTTGTGCTGGTGGCATTCATTGGCTTTGTCGAAAAGCAGACCATGTATAAAACATTTCAGGGAACTGAGGTGACGATCAAGGGAGTGAGTGGAGTTTATTTCGTGGAAGAAAAAGAGGTTCTGGATATAGTAAAAGCGGCATTTCCAGAACTGAGAGCCGGATTGATGCTAGAGGAAGTAAAGTTGAAAGCCTTAGAAGATCGGTTGAAAGGACATCCTTTTATCAAGTCTGTTCAGGCTTCCATCGGGCAAAAAGGCATTTTGAATTTGACTATTCAACAACATGAACCTATCGCTAGGATAGCCAGACCACATGCTGCAGATGGATATATCACTATTGAAGGAAAAGTGATTCCTACTTCTCCTTCCTATACCAGTAGAGTATTGATCCTACAGGGTTCTTATGCTGAGGAATTGATGGAAAAAGGAGAGGTGATGGAGAAAATGCCGGAGTTGATGGACTTGATCAATTTCATCGTGAAAGACAAGTTTTGGTCGGCCCAGATTCCTGAATTGGAAGTGAATTCCAAAACTGATATCAAGATGATGCAGCAGGTAGGAAAACAAGTAATAGAATTTGGAGACGCTAAAAATATTGAAGAGAAATTCAAAAATATAGAAGTCTTCTATCAAGAAATATTACCGCGAAAAGGCTGGAATGCCTATGAGCGGGTCAGTGTAAAGTTTAAAGATCAAATTGTTTGTGAATAATAGCTTGGGAATGGAAAATGATAGACTAATCGTCGGACTGGATATTGGGACAACCAAAATCTGTGCGATCATCGGCCGCAAAAATGAGTTTGGCAAACTCGAAGTGCTCGGAATGGGGAAAGCTGTCTCTGACGGAGTGAACCGTGGTGTAGTTACTAACATCGACAAAACCGTGCACGCTATTCAAAAGGCAGTTGAAGATGCCTCAGAAATGGCTGATGTGGATATTGGAGAAGTTATCGTAGGTATTGCTGGCCAGCACATACAAAGTAAGATTGTTCATGGTAGTATCATGAGGTCTCCGACGGATGATGAAATCACTGTGGAAGATGTACGAAGATTATCCAGTGACATGGAGAATATCGTGGTTCCTCCGGGGAATAGCATTATCCATGTGATGCCTCAGGATTATACTGTGGATTATGAAGGTGGAATCAAAGATCCGGTAGGAATGTCCGGAGCCCGTTTAGAAGCGGATTTCCACATCATCACTGCACAAACAACCGCTATTAATAATATTAACCGATGTGTTCGTAGAGCTGACCTCACTTCCAAGCAGTTGATTCTCGAGCCATTGGCAAGTTCGCTTTCTGTTCTCAGTGATGAGGAAAAAGAAGCTGGAGTTTGCCTGGTTGATATCGGTGTGGTACCACAGACATAGCGATTTTTTATGAAAATATTATTCGCCATACCGCAGTCATTCCTTTGGGTGGTAACATCATTACTGCAGATATCAAAGAGGGATGTATGGTGATGCAAAATCAAGCTGAATTACTAAAAACCAGATTTGGAAAGGCCATTGCCAATGAAGCCAATCCAAATGAGATCGTGTCTATTCCAGGTTTGAGAAATCGACCACCAAAAGAAATTTCTATCCGGAATCTGGCTTCCATTATCGAAGCAAGGATGGAGGAGATTATTGAGATTGTTCAGAATGAGATCATGCAATCAGGCCATTATAAAAAATTGGCTGGGGGAATTGTCCTGACCGGTGGTGGTTCTCAAATGCAGTTTATCAGCCAGTTGTTTGAATACATGACTGGATTAGATACCCGTATTGGATATCCAAATGAGCATTTGGGTAAATCAGTAGTGGAGGAGGTGAAATCTCCAATGTACGCTACTTCCGTGGGATTGGTACTTGCTGGCTTTAAGTCTTTGGATGACAGAGAAGAAGGTTACAAAAAGCGAGTGGCAAACTCAGGCCCGATTTTAAAAAATGAAAATAAAGAAATCATATCAAAAGATATTTTCCGAAGCATCGGTGCAAAGCTGAAAGGCCTGATCACAGATGATATCGGAGATGATATTACCTACTAGGGCTTATGATTGAGGGGAGATAAGTGGCTTTGCCGCCTATTTCCCTAGAATTTCCTTTAACAAACAATGAAACTAATTCACCAATAAAATAAATATGTCAGATAACATGAAAGATTACAGATTTGATCTTCCAAAGAATCAGAAGTCGATTATCAAAGTGATTGGCGTAGGCGGTGGCGGTTCTAATGCCGTAAACCACATGTTTAGCCAGGGAATCAAGGATGTGGAATTTGTCGTAGTCAATACGGATGCGCAAGCATTAAAATCCAGTCCAGTTCCTTTGAGACTTCAATTGGGAGCCAACCTCACAGAAGGTTTGGGAGCAGGAGCAAATCCTGAGCAAGGTAAAAATGCAGCACTTGAATCTCAGGAAGAGATTCGTGAGCTTCTAGCAGATAATACCAAAATGGTATTTATCACTGCTGGAATGGGTGGTGGAACCGGTACAGGTGCCGCACCAATTATTGCAAAAATTGCCAAGGAACTCAATATTTTAACGGTAGGTATTGTTACTGCGCCGTTTATGTTTGAGGGTAGAAAGAAAATGAATGTGGCGCAGCAAGGAATTGAAGCGTTAAGAGAAAATTGCGACACTGTCTTGGTGATTCTGAATGATAAGCTGAGAGAGATTTATGGCAATTTGGCTATCCGAACAGCTTTCGGAAAAGCAGATGATATTTTGACCACAGCGGCAAAATCTATTGCTGAGATCATCACGATTCATCAAGATGTAAACGTCGATTTTGAAGATGTGAAAACCGTGATGAAGGATGCTGGTGCTGCAGTAATGGGCTCCTCTACCGAGGAAGGTGAAGGCAGAGCTATCCGTGCAGCGGGCGCAGCTATTTCTTCTCCATTATTGAACAATGTAGATATCAAAGGAGCAGAGAAAATCTTGCTTTCTATTATGTCTGGTGAGGACGAAGAGCTTTCTATGGATGAGTTGAGTGAAATCACTGAATATATCCAGGAGAAAGCAGGTGATAATGCTGAAGTGATCTTCGGTCAGGGTATTGATCCAGAATTGGCTAAAGGTATCCGTGTTACTGTGATTGCTACAGGTTTTGCAATGGATAGATTAGAAGGTGCAGCGAAGTCAAATGAGATTAAGACGCCACTTCCTAAGCCAGTGATTGCTCCTAGCGTTGCAGAAAAAGCGCCAGAGCCAGAAAGCGTAAAGACTGTTATTAATTTAGAGTCAGGTAAGAGTGAAAAAGTGAAAGAAGAAGCTGTTGACAATGGTTCTACCTTTGTTTTCTCTTTCCCAAAAGCGACTCCAAGCGAGAAAAAGCCAGTTGAAAAGCCTCAAGAAGTAAAGCCAGAAGCGAAGGTTGAAGAAACAAAGCCAGAGGCTAAAGTTGAGGAAGTAGAACCTGAGTTTAACTTCGAAGAAAAGTCAAAGCAAGAGGAGAAAGCTGAGTTTGAATTTGTGAAGCCAGAGCCCAAAAAGATCGTTCATGATCTTTATGAAGAGGAAGAGCAAAAAGAACCAGAAGTGAAGGAAGAGGAAGAAGCTCCAGCTCCTGCTTATGCAAATGATTACTATGAGCAAATGAAGCAAAAAGCTATTCAGAGAGCTCACGAAAGATTTGAAAAGCTAAGAGGTAACAGAACATTTAATCCTACTCCAGAAGAGTTGAAGGAAAAAATGGACGTTCCAGCTTATCAAAGAAAGAATGTAAAGTTGAATGAACCTCAGCATAGTTCAGAAGAGAATATCAGTAAGTATAATCTGAACGATGATAATGAGATTTTAGGCAATAACAGATTCCTGCATGATAATGTGGACTAAGTCCTAAAACTCAAGCAGCATGTCTGCCTGGGTTTGCAGCAAGTCCATATACAGCCTGTTGGTGAGCAGGTTATCTGACATATTTTGCTCTATTTTAGCGAGCTTCGGCTTGAGAGCGAGGACATGCATTCCCAGATAATGGAATATATCGGTGAGGTGGCTCAAAGCGATGCCACCTCCCCCGATTCCAGAAGAGATGCCCACTAGGGCACTTTTTTTGTTTCTAAAAGTATTGGGATAAGTCATCCCATCAATAAAAGTTTTCAGGACTCCAGGGAAGGATCCGTTATACTCAGGAACGATAAATACAAACTTTTTTCCTTTCTCTAATCGTTCATGGAAATTGTTATACTCCTCATTCTTACCATTGTTTTCGTAAAGTGCCGTTTCAACAAAATCATTAGGCAAATTCTCTAATTCAAGAATTTCAACGTCTGCACCTTTCTCAATTAAAATACTTTGGTATAATTCTGCTATTACCTTCGAAACTGAATTTTTTCTATTCGTTCCTACAATTATTTTGATCATTTCAGAGGTATTTATCTTCTACTACAAGCTTTTGCTTTAATTGTTCTTACAAAGGTCAATTTTTATATCTTTATTCTCCTTCAATTTTAAGCGCATGAATTACATTAACCAAATCAAAGAGGCGACTCAATTTATAAGAAACCTATATTCTGAGCCTGTGAATATCGGAATTATTCTGGGAACAGGCTTGGGCAAGCTAGGGGAGCAAATCCAAGTAGATATTGAAATCGACTACAGCGAAATCCCACATTTCCCGGTTTCGACTGTTGAAAGCCACTCTGGGAAGCTGATTTTTGGGAAAATTGGTTCCAAAAAAGTGATGGCGATGAAAGGTCGTTTTCATTATTATGAAGGGTATACAATGCAGGAAGTTACTTTTCCTGTAAGAGTGATGAAAATGCTGGGAGTAAGTAATTTACTGGTGTCCAATGCATGTGGTGGTCTGAACCCCTCTCAGCATGTGGGCGAAGTAATGATCATACAGGATCATATAGACTTATTCCCTGAAAATCCACTTCGCGGTAAACATATTGAGGAGTTGGGAATAAGATTTCCGGATATGAGCGATGCCTACTCTCCGCGGTTAATCGAATTGGCAGAAAAAATTGCAGTGGAGCAACAGTTTATGTTTCATACAGGGGTTTATGCCGGAGTTCAGGGGCCTAATCTAGAAACACCGGCAGAGTATAAATACCTGCGCACAATCGGAGCAGATGCAGTGGGAATGAGTACTGTGCCAGAAGTCATTGTGGCCAGACAAATGAATTTAGAAGTTTTTGGAATTTCTGCTATTACCGATTTGGGTGTAGAAGGAAAGATAAAAAAAGTCACAATCGCAGAAGTATTAGAAGCAGCAGCTATGGCTGAACCTATCATGGCTAAAATCATGGCTGAACTTATCAAAAGGATGTAAAAAAACAGGTCAATGAATTTCATTGACCTGTTTTTTTATAGTTTTCTAAATTATTGTTTGCCCATATAGTCCACGACAAAATAGCTTAAGGTTCTGACACCTAAAGTAAAACCTCCTTCATCAATGTAGAATCCAGGGGTATGGTGTGAGGGGGTGGTCGTGGGATCACCGCCTTTTTTCATGCCTCCAAGATTGATGAACAAGCCTGGCTTTTCTCTTTGGAAAAAGCTAAAATCCTCAGCTCCTGTAATTGGAGGCATAGAGATAATATTTTCCTCTCCTGCTGCTGCCTGTAGGGTTGGGATCATTTCTGCGGTGAGTGCTGGGTCATTCACTGTTGAGGGGTAGAGTTTCTCTATTTTTAGATCTACCGTAGCTCCTGCACTTTCTGCAATGTTGGTGACAATCTCTGTGATTCTTTTATGAACCAAAGCCTGTTGTTCGTCTCCAAAAGTTCTAATCGTCCCGATCATTTCTACTTTTTCTGGTATGATGTTATGTCTGATTCCACCATGGATTGCTCCAACAGTAACAACAGCTGGATTTTCTGTGATGTTAACACTTCTGGAAAGGATAGTTTGTAATCCCATGACGATTTGAGAGGAAGTCACAATCGGATCTACGCTTGACCATGGGGAAGCACCATGCGCCTGTCTTCCATTTAATGTGATTTCTAGATTATCTACAGCGGCCATGGCAGGGCCTGATCGATAGCCTATTTTACCTACTTCCATTTGAGATGCGATATGAAGGCCAAAAACTGCGTCCACATCTTCCATTACGCCCTCTGCTACCATCAATTCGGCACCGGCCATTCCCTGACCATAAACACCTTCCTCTGCAGGCTGGAAGAAGAATTTTACATTTCCTTCGAGGTCATCCTTCATGCTTGCCAAAACTTCAGCAACTCCCATCAGAATGGCAACATGAGTGTCATGTCCACAGGCATGCATCACTCCGGTTTCTTGTCCATTGTAGGTAGCTGTGTTGACAGATTTAAAAGGTAGATCATTTCGTTCGGTGACGGGAAGAGCATCCATATCAGCTCTTAAGGCTACTGTAGGTCCAGGTTTACCACCTTTCAATACTCCCACAACACCCGTAACTGCTACTTCCTCGGTTACTTCTATTCCTAATGAACGTAGATGATCCGCTACTTTTTTAGCGGTTCTGAATTCCTGGTTTCCCAATTCTGGGTGCATGTGAATATCGCGTCTCCATTCGACAACTTTTGATTCAATGGCATTGGCTTTCTCGTCGATCGCGGGCCTAAGTTCGCTCTGCCCAAAAGCAGTACCCGAGATAAGTAATAGCGGGAGTAATAATTTTTTCATGATTAGTGGTTGATTTCAGTACCTAGTAAATTTAGAAAAAATGCTGAGGTTTGTTGGCTTGCTGGAACCTTTGTTTAAAAATCGGCATTTGGCAGAACTATTTTTGAATGAAAGGCTTTAATAGAGGTATCATAAAAATGAACCTTATGGATTTAAATAATAAAGTAGCAGTAGTCACTGGCGTGAGTAAAGGAGTAGGACTTGAAGTGGTAAAACAATTGTTGGAAAAAGGTGTCACGGTAGCTGGCTGGAGCAGAAATAAGCCCGATCTTGATCATAAAAATTTCCACTTTTTCACCTGTAATGTAGCCGATGAAAGTTCAGTGGAAAATGCATTTCAAAAAACCACTGCTCAGTTGGGGACTGATATTCGAATATTGGTAAACAACGCTGGTTTTGGAGTGGCTGGGCCAACAGAATCATTCTCTTCGGAAGATTGGAAAGCCATGTTTGATACAAACGTGCATGGGATATTCTATGTGACAAAACGATTGATCCCAGGAATGAAAGCAGCAGACGAAGGGCATATTTTGAATGTTGCTTCTATTGCAGGGCTAAATGGGGTAAATAAATTTGCTGGATATGTAGGGACCAAGCATGCAGTCAGAGGAATTTCTCATTCCTTATACATGGAGTTGAGAGATTTTGGAATCAAAGTATCTACGATCTATCCAGGATCAATCCAGACCAATTTCTTTGATGAAATCCCAGGTGTAGATGCCCATGAAAATATGATGAGACCCATCGATGTGGCAACGACCATGGTTCAGACTTTAGAGACTCATCCCAATTATTTTGTTGCAGATGTAGAGTGCAGACCTTTGAGACCGAAGGGTAAGAAATAATTAAGCTTGAATCGACCTATTTTAGGAAGAGGCTGTCTAAAAATCCTATTTGTTACTTGGAGAGTTTGCCTTGCTGAAGGCAGGAAAAAGATTGTGGTTTGATTGGCTTTTTCAAGCTTTCGATCTCTATTCTGACCATGGCTGCTTTGACTAACAAATGATAGGTTGATCTGGCAGCCTCTTTTTTTAGGGTTAAATCAAGTTGGCTATAAACCTATCAATCTCTTTTTAGATTGTTTTCAGTAAGTATAGTGGTTAAATTGACCCTTATTCTTACTAATATCGTACTATGAAAAAATCGAATCTGATCATTTTGATCACTTTGTTATTAGGGTCTACAGCCTATTTGGGATATTCGTTTCAGCCAGAAAAAATGGAAGAAGTGACAAAAGTCAGAACACCAAAACTGCTGCCTGATTATAATTTGTATGATATTAATGGGAAAGTAAGTTCCATTCACCAATTAGCTGGTGACAAACCCACACTTTTTATTTATTTCAATTCGACTTGCCATTTATGTCAAGATGAGCTAGGTGAGATTTCAAAAAGGATTGATGAGTTTAAAGACTATAATCTCATTTTCACGACTGTTCAGCCAAAATCTGAAATGATAAATTTTGTGAATGAACTTGAAATTAAAGATCGATCAAATGTCCATTTTTTGTTGGATGCGGATATGAATGTGGCTAGTTACCTTCAGATTCGAAGTGTTCCTTCCATTTTCTGTTATAACACCAAAAAGGAATTAATGACTGAGTATGTTGGAATCACAAAAATTGATTTACTGCTGGAGAATTTAGCAAGGGGTATCTGAGTTTTGGAAATTTATTAGATGGAAAAAAACTAATATTTCGCATTATGTTCACCTGGAAGCAATCAATTAAGCTAGATGAGTAGGTTGAACGAAACTGTAATTTTTCCGTACTTTTGTTAGCCTAATTTATCCCCATGTCACTCCGAGTATCCCAATTGACCAAACTTTACGGAACACAAAAAGCGCTGGACGAGGTGACTTTTGAAGCAAATCCAGGAAGGATTTTAGGCTTTTTAGGTCCTAATGGGGCGGGTAAATCTACCACCATGAAGATCATAACTGGCTATCTTGCTGCAGATGGCGGTTCCGTACAAGTGATGGGTGAAGATGCTTTGCAGGCTCCTAAAAAAGTAAGTCCTTTCATAGGGTATTTGCCAGAGCATAATCCATTGTATCTGGATATGTATGTTCGTGAATTTTTGGAGTTTTCAGCAGGGATTTATGGAATGTCAGGGCAGCTCAAAAACCAACGCGTTAAGGAGTTGTTGGAGAAAGTAGGGCTGAGGCCTGAGCAGCACAAGAAAATTGGACAGCTTTCCAAAGGTTATCGTCAAAGAGTGGGCTTAGCCAAAGCTTTAATCCATGATCCTAAAGTGGTGATTTTAGATGAGCCTACTACGGGTTTAGATCCCAATCAATTGGTGGAAATCAGAAATCTTATTGCTGAAATTGCGGTAGATAAAACCATGATCCTATCTACGCATATCATGCAGGAGGTAGAGGCGATTTGCCAGGATGTGGTCATCATCAACAAAGGCAAGATCCTTGCTTCGGATGCCTTGGAAAACCTGAGCATCGCAGAGCAAAAAGTTCAATTGCTGATAGAAACGGAAGAGGCTTTAGAGCTAAGCTGGTTTGAGACTTTGGGTGAAATTTCATTTGGAAAAAAAGGGAGTAGCTCCTTGATCATATCGTGTGAAGATCCCAATGAGACTAGGAAAGAAGCGATGAAAATCATCCAGCAAAAAGGGTTGAACTTGATCAGTATGAATCAGAACAAAAAGAATTTGGAACAAATTTTCAGAGATATCACCCGATGAAAAGCTTATTCCTAAAGGAGATCAATGCGTTTTTTGGCAGCTTGCTGGGCTATTTAATTTTAGCTTTGTTTTTAGTGGCCATAGGATTGATCGTCTGGGTATTTCCGGAGAGTTCGGTCTTGGATTATGGCTATGCAGATCTAGAGCCTTTATTTACTTATACTCCTTACGTTTTTACCTTTTTGGTGCCAGCTATCGCCATGCGATCCATCGCTGAAGAAAGGAAAAGTGGTACTTGGGAACTCCTTAGAACCTCTCCATTATCACTTATTCAAATCATTCTGGTAAAATATTTGGCCTTACTGTTTTTGGTCATTTTAGCAGTGATCCCAACGCTTTTATACTTTTTTACCATCATTCAATTAGGGGATCCTGTAGGGAATCTTGATCAAGCAGGTTTTTTTGGTTCTTGGATAGGATTATTGATGATAGGGTCTGTGTTTGCTTCAGTAGGCTTATTTGCTAGCTCCCTGACTTCCCAGCAAGTATTGGCATTCGTACTAGGAGTGTTTCTTTGTTTTGTTTTATACTTTGGGTTCTCGGCATTGGCGGATTTACAGGTAGGCAATGTCGCTTATTGGGTGGAAGAGCTGAGCTTGAGTTTTCACTATATCAACCTTAGTAGGGGAGTGATAGACTCTGGAGATGTATTTTTTATGCTTGGAATGAATTGGCTGTTTTTGGGCTTGAGCGTTTTGACTTTGAGAAATAAATGAAAAACCCGGCAATACATACACTCAAGGCTTGGGGGATTCTACTTCTTGGAATGATAGTGATCTCCTTGTTGGCTCTATTCTTAAGGTTTCGAGTAGACTTGACAGAGGAAAAAAGATATTCCCTACACCCTGCAACAGAAGAAGTCCTAAAATCTCTTGATAAACCTATCCATGTCGATATTCTTTTGGTAGGTGAAAATTTTCAGGGGGGAATGCGTCGTTTACAGAAATCAATCGAAGAAACAGTAAGGACATTCAACGCCTATAGTCCCGAGAAAATAAGCTTTTCTTACTTTGATCCTTTAAGCGTGGAAGAGTCCCAGCAGCAAGAGTTCATAACTTCTTTGACTACTTATGGGATTAACCCTACCAATTTATTTGTCAATCAGAATTCCGGTCAGCAATCCCAACTTATTTTCCCGGGGATTTTGGTGAGTGATGATGAATATGAAACTGGAGCTTTGATTCTAAAAGGAGAAAGGGGAATGGGGCCTGATCAGATTTTAAACCAGTCTATTGAAAATCTGGAGTTTGAATTGAGTAATGCTATCAAGAAGCTGATCAATCCAGAGGAATCGGCTGTGGCGATGATCATGGGGCATGGTGAAATGGCTGAAGATGAAGGCTACGGCTTGGTGGAGGCGCTAGATGGAGAATTCGAACTGTTTAAGGTACCATTGGAGCAGGCAAAGACCCCAGCTGATTTGGCTAATTTTAAACTGATTTTTATAGAGGGGCCTCGTGAGATTTACTCCGATAGAGAAGTATACCTTTTGGATCAATACGTCATGAATGGCGGGAATTTGGTAGTGATGGTAGATGGAGTGGCAGTGGATATGGAACAAGCCGGAGGGGAAGGAACCTTTGCAATGCCGGTAGATTCAGGACTTGAAAACCTTTTGTTTAAATATGGAATCCGGATTAATAAAGATTTAATTCAAGATTTGAATTTCGGATATTTCCCAGTGATGGCGGGTAATTTTGGAAACCAAGATCAAATGGTTCCTTTACCATGGCCATTCTTCATTCAAGCGGGTGTCATGCAGCAGCATCCCATTACCAAGGGACTGGATGTGGTGAGTTTTAGGTTCGCCAGTAGTTTAGATACCGTGATGGCGGAGGGTGTTAAAAAGACACCTTTGATATTCACATCTGACAATTCAAGGATTTTGCCTGCACCAGTCAGAGTTGCTTTTAGTGATATGGAGCAAGAACCTCCAGTAGAGAGTTTTTCTCTGAGAAATCTTCCCTTGGCATACTTGCTAGAGGGTGAATTTACCTCATTGTATAAAAACCGATTTTTGCCTGAGGGATTTGATAAAGCAGATTTTAAAGAAACCGGAAATGGGAAAGTGGTCGTTTTTGGGGATGGTGATGTTTTTCAGAGCCAAAGAAATTTGGTAGATGGCAGTCCCCTAATTTTGGGAGAAGATCCATTTAGTCAAATGACCTTTGCAAATAAGCTTTTATTAAGGAATATGGTGAAATACTTGGTAGATCCGGAAGGGATCATAGCTTCGCGTACCAGGACTTTTCAAATTCGACCTTTGAATAAGGTGAAAGTAGCTCAACAAAGGACATTTTGGCAAATTGTCAACGTGGTTGTGCCGGTTCTGATATTACTTTTGATAGGTACTTCAGTGTGGTGGATTCGTAAACAAAATTACGCTAAGAAATCAAACTAGGTAAAAAAGCAGCATTTGTTGATAATAATTTCGAGACTTTCTAGTTTGGGTCAGTTCTGAATCGATTTTATTTATAAATTTACCCCCATTGCAAAATTTTAAATTAATAAGCCCTTCGATATGAAATTTATTGTTTCCTCTTCTGCTTTACTTAAGCAGCTTTCGGCGATCAACGGTGTGGTTACTACCAACCCAGTTGTTCCAATTTTGGAAAACTTCCTTTTTGAAATTCAGGAAAGTGTGTTGACCATTACTGCTTCTGATCTTCAAACTTCGATGATTACCGAAATCGCAGTGGAGGCCAAGGAAGATGGAAATATTGCGGTTCCTGCTAGGATTTTGATTGAAACACTAAAAAACCTTCCTGAGCAGCCAGTTACCTTTAGTATAGACCACGATACCTACGCGGTAGAGATCAGTTCTGATAATGGTCGATATCGTTTGGCTGGTGAAAACGCAACAGATTTTCCAAAAATCCCAACTGTAAGCAATGCGACTACAGTAGATATGTCTACTGAGGTCTTGGCGAGTGCGGTGTCTAACACCATTTTTGCGACAAGCTCAGATGAATTAAGACCTGCAATGACTGGGGTTTATATTAACCTTAGCCCAACCAACACCACTTTTGTGGCTACTGACGGTCATCGATTGGTTCGCTATAGAAGAGTAGATGTGGCTTCTTCTGATGCAGCAAATTTGATCATTCCACGAAAGGCGCTAAACTTATTGAAGTCTACTTTACCTTCTGAGAATGTGCCTGTATCGGTAGAGTTCAATCAATCCAATGCTTACTTCAAGTTCAACAGCATCAAGATGATCTGTCGATTGATTGATGAGAGATTCCCAGATTATGAAAATGTAATCCCTGCAGAGAATCCAAATTTGATGACAATTGATCGTCAAGAGTTATTGAGTTCATTGAAGCGTATCGCGATTTATGCGAATAAAACTACGCATCAGGTGAGATTGAAATTGACAGGCTCTGAGTTATTGATTTCTGCAGAAGATCTTGATTTCTCCAATGAAGCAAATGAAAGATTATCCTGTGAGCATGATGGAGAGGATATCGAGATTGGTTTCAATGCCAAGTTTTTGGTAGAAATGTTGAATAACCTTTCTTGCAAAGAGGTAACTCTAAAATTCTCCGCTCCAAACAGAGCTGGATTAATTCTTCCAGCAGAGCAGGATGAAAACGAGGATATTTTAATGCTCGTAATGCCTGTAATGCTTAATAATTACGTATAACAACCACAAACCATAAAACGAAAAGCTTGGAGATTACTTCAGGCTTTTTTTGTTTTTTGGGGTATTATGAATCCAGCTTTTTCTTTGCGTCTCTTAGAGACTTCAAATACAAACCTTCCACACGCTCTCTAGCCCAAGGAGTTTTTCTAAGGAATTTTAAACTTGATTTGATGGAAGGGTCGTGGGTGAAACAGCGGATAGTTATTCTTTCACCCAGTTCTTTCCAGCCATAAAAATTGACGAGATGTTCTACCATGGTGTCAAGTCTGATTCCGTGAAGGGGGTTGTTTGGCTGCTGTTCCAATGGTAATTGCTTTCTGGGTGAATTTAAAATTACAAAGTATAACTGAATGAAGAGCGAAGTGCCTTTGTATTTCTAGTTTTTGGGTTCAATCAGATCCCATAAATTCCCATAGAGATCTTTGAAAACAGACACGGTACCGAATTTTTCCTCAGCCGGCTCTCTAATAAATTCCACACCTCTAGCGGTATATTTTTTATAATCTCTCCAAAAATCATCGGTATACAGAAATAGAAAAACTCTTCCTCCAGTTTGAAATCCCACTTGTGACTTTTGGGTTTCATTAGCAGCTTTAGCGAGTAGAAGGTGACAAGAAGATCCCGGCGGCGAAACTCTAACCCATCGTTTGGTCTCACTCATTTGGGTGTCTTCCAGAAGTTCAAAATCCAGAACCTTGGTATAATGCTCTATAGCTTCATCATAATCATTCACTAAAAGTGAAATTTGCCCCAGCTGCTGTTTCATTAAGTTTAAATTATTTATGTAGTTTACGTTTCAATTTTATAAATGAAAATTACAGTATGCGACTTAAAAATCCTTTTTTGCTTCTTCTTTTTGGACACATTTTTCTCCTTATTTCTTGTGGAGGTCAAAAGGATAAAAAGGAAATCACTTACTTTCTAGAGGCATCAGGTGAGTTGTTAGAATTTGAATTGGATAGCTTAAGTCCTAATCAAAGCAATGGAATTCAATTTTTTGATCCATTTCTATTTAGTCTGGATATGAAGACAAGTACAATTCATATGTATGATAAAAGGTCAGGAAAGTTAAATAAGAGCCTTCAATTTGAAGAAGATGGGCCAAATGGTATTTCGGATATATTTGGTTTCAAGGTTCAAAGTTTGGACAGCATATATTTATTTTCCTTAGGTAAAAGGTTGGTTGCCCAGACCGATACGAGTGCTCAGATAATTAATAAAACAAGCTTTGAATTGCCCGAACCACTTTACAATATTTTCTTAAGTAACACTTTTTATAACTCACCTGCACGAATTTCTGAAGGGATAGTTTATGGTAAAACGAGGGCTAGTTTAGACCTAAAATCTATTACTCAAGAAAAACTAAATGAAGTCCCATTAATAGTAGGAATTAATATTAAAGATGGATCTGTTAAAACCCTTCCATATAGATTCCCATCTGATTATTTAAAGGCAGGACTGAAGAGTTTGGAGGCCAGTGTAATTCAAGCAAATGGTCAAACTGTGATTTCCTTTTTTGGTGATCATCGATTATATGTTTCTCATTCTGATGCGGAAACCCTTCAGGCTGTTGCGGGTAAAAGCCAGTTTTTGGATGAAGTTTTGCCTACTTTTTCAAATCAGTCGACCTCTCTTGAGTTTGCAACCTATAATATGACGAAATCGCGCTATGGTTCGCTGATTTTTGATCCTTACAAAAAACTTTATTACCGATTTGCTTATCCTACTATTGAGGTCTCCGACATTCAGGAAATTAGAACTTTAAATACCTCTCCTGGGCCATTTGTATTAATGGTTTTTGACAAGGAATTGAATTTGCTTAGGGAGAAAAGGTTTGAAGAGGGGAAATATTTTCAAGATAATTTCTTTGTGACAAAAGATGGCTTGTATTTATCCACAAGTCATCCCAAAAATCCAGCAAACATGGAGGATATTATGACTTTTGAGTTGGTCAAATTGAATCAATCTAATGAATGAAATTAAATTAATGGCGAGGGTAAATCCCCGCCCTTAATCCATTATTTATCCCAAATGAAGGGAGCTTTTCGAATAAATTCTTCAGATTCCAGTTGCTTTACAAGAAACGCTGCCAAACTAGCTGCTGAGATTTTTTGGCCAAGACAGTCAATGGTGGAAACAGCATAATCGCTTTTTGAATCTGTCAACTCTATCATTGAGGATCTAACCATGGTCCAGTCTAGCCCTGAGTTATTTAATAAATTAAATTCCTCTTGCTTATCTTTTGTAGATACTGGGAACTTGCTGTACATAAAGGCAGTTGCGGCCTTCGCAAACTCACTTTTTTGATCCTGTTCCGTGTCTACATTAAGGCTAGAAAGCAAAATATATCGCTTCAAATTGCTTCTCCGAAGCTCCTGAATGATCAGCTGTGTCGTTTTAGAGAAAATGTTTCTTGGGCTTTCCGGAATGCCTATTCCCAATGTACTGATGAGGGCATCACTACCTGTAATCAATTCTTTGATGGAAGAAGGCTTTGATACATCACCAACAACCAACTCAAGATTTTTATTTTTCGGGGGAGATTTTTCCGGATTTCTAAGAAGTAACTTTACTTGATATTCTTGGTTTAAAAGCTCCTTAACTAGGTAGCTTCCTGATTTTCCTGTTCCGCCGATAACGGCAATTTTATTGAATTTCTTCATGATGTTCTTTATAAAATTTGATAAAAATATTTCCTCTCGCTTTTGAAAAAAGCAGTATTTACCCAGCAGTTTCGCTGAATAGTTAGAGGTTCAAATATTTATAAAGAGATTTTAATACTTTAAATCTAGTTATTAATTCGGTTTATGCATCGAAAGAGGAGATGAATTCCGGTTAATCACAAATCCTCTACAAAAAAGATGGCATTATTATTTAAATCATAAAGCCCGAATTCATGTGTGCCCCAAGGAGTATTTTTTCGTAGTTTATCCTTAGGGACTACTCCTTTAGCCACGAGTTTATTGAAATATTTGTCAATATTTTTTACGAAAATTCGAACGACTGATCCTCCTAATAAGGGGTCATCTTCGGTGTCTGCATGCCATTGAAGGTGAAGCCAGACAGTTTTGTAATGGATTCCAACATACATGGAGTCTCCAAAAATTTTCTTAAAACCCAGCTTCTCTTCATACCAAATCAAATCTCTTTCTATGTCATTGGAAGGTAAAACTGGGACTGTTGATAAAAATTCGGTTTTCATCTTTTGGGTTTAAAAAAAGAGGGATTCAATAAGTTTACTGAATCCCTAGGTGAAAGGTTTTATCCTTCCGCCTCAAGCGTCCTTCTTACATCTTCTAGATCTCTTCTGATCTCAAAAATACTCTCCCATTCTCTTTCTTCTACTCCATGCTCAATCCCCACATATCCGTGAAAGTCATGGGCTAAAACAATCTTCATCATCCTGGTGAAGTCCAGAGGATGCTCTCTACCTGAGTCGTCCCAAACTTTGGGTTTTAGACTGACTCCTTTGGCGTAGGGCATCAGTTCATCCACTCCTCTGTACGAGTCATAGGAAAAGTTTTTTCCACCTACTTCAGCGATTCTGAAATTACCGAAGTCTGGTAAGGTTCCTGCTCTGGAATGACCTGTCTCCTTGATCATTTCAGCTAGCCACTTGGCATCGCTTGAAAAGCCACCGTGATTTTCTATGATTACATCAATGTCAAAATCATCTGCAAATTCGCAAAGTTGCCTCAGTCCCGAACTGGTAATGTCCATGGCTGTTTTTGCATCTGCAGGGTTGGTACTCCAAGGCACTGCAGAGTATGCGTTGACACGAATAGCGTGGCAGCCAAGGAATTTAGCCGCTTCAACCCATTTTTTATGATTTTCTACGGTCTGTTTTCTACCTTCTGAGGTTGCCGCTCCCAGCATTCCTTCCCCATCGCACATGATGAGTACAGAGGTTACCCCTTCTCCATCAGCTCGGGTTTTCATTTCCTTTAGGTAGGCCATGTCTGTTGCCTTATCCATAAAAAACTGATTGACATATTCCACTGCGTCAATTTCATGTTCCTTGGCGAGGATCGGGAAATCAAGGTGGTCAATTTTTCCTGCAAAAAGGGCTTTGTTTAAGGACCATTCTGCCAGCGAAATTTTAAACAATGGATCAGCCTTTTTAGAAGTAAAACTGAATTGGGGTAAACCCAGGCCAATTGCTGCTGAGGCAAGGCCGGCTGATTTTAAAAACTCTCTTCTGTTTTTCATAAGAATATAAGGTTAAAAGTGTATGATGTTTGGTTGGTTAGGTCTAAATCTCCCAGCCAGTTCTATAGTCTCTCGTTAAATAGGTATTTGCTTCTTCAATATTGGTTATTTTTAAACTAGAAGGATCAAATTCAATTCTTTTACCACTTCTCAATGCTACAGCTCCTAAATTGACTGTGTCCGTGATGGCAGTAGCTCGGGTAAAACTTCCCGGAGTTTGTTTATTTTCTTTGATAGCATCAACCCACATATCGGTATTTCTATCCACATGGTCTGATTTTATTACTTCAGAAGAAGGTCTTTGGCTCATTCTGCTTTCTGGTAGTAGGATGGGGTTTTCCCCTCTAAACCCACCAAGAATTTTTCCTTTGGTGCCCACTAAAAGCAGACCCTCTTCAGGCGTGTCTTTACCTTCCATTTCCAATTCCTCAGGAGCAAAAGGCTTCATCCCTCCATCGTACCAAAATAGGTCAAAAGGAGGAAGGGAATTCTGTTCTGGGAATTTCCATTTGATCATGCAGCTCGCTGGGAATGCCACTTTATTGTCCACCCATTGATACACATGGTTTACCTCTTCTCTCGTGGTAGTTCCATAAGCTTTGGCCACCACAGGTGATTTGGTAATTCCCAAGGTTTCAAATAATGGAAACAAACTATAATGGCCCATGTCTGCTACTGATCCGCCGCCGAAGTCGTACCAACCCCGGAAAACGTTATGAGTATAATGGGGATGATAGGGCATGTCTGGAACCGAGGCCAGCCAAAGCTCCCAATTAAAGTCCTTTGGAATAGCAGGAGTTTCAGTAGGTCTTTTGGTCCATTGTTGCCAAACGGGTCTATAGGACCAGTTATGAATTTCTTTTAGCTCACCAATTAAGCCTTCCTCCATCCAAGCTTTAATCTGTCGGTATTCAGGTTTATCTGACCAAGCTAGCAAATGGGTGATCATTCCTGTAGAATTAGCCTTTTCGATGACTTTTCTACCTTCAATCAGCCGATTGGAAATAGGTTTGTGGGTAACCACGTGGATTCCCTGATCCATTGCGGCCATGGCAATTGGTGCATGCGTATGGTCAGGAGTCATAATTTTGACCACATCGACGTCATTTTCTTTTACTAAAAGCTCTCTATAATCCTCGTAAGAGGTACAGCCATTATAGGTGCCTCCGGGAGAGTTTTTTGCATAAAAATTTTCTACATAAGCTTTTCCAACATCCCTTCCTCCAGGAATTCCTTTGGCATTTTCCCACCAGGTATCATCCGCTAAAACTTTTCGGATATTATTCCGAATTCCATAAGGGGACCAATCGATGTAATCTTCTGAATATTTGTTGACATCACAGACAGAAACTACACGCACATTTGGGTTGAGAAGGAGTCCACCCATTTCACGTAGGCCTTGGGTTCCGCAACCGATATTCGCTACGGTTATCTGATCTGATGGAGGAACTTTGCCAAGTCCGGCAATAACACTAGAAGGTACAATGGAAAATGAAGCTGCTATTGTGGCTGCTGTTCCTATAAACTCTCGTCGATTGAGATTGTCTTTTGGAGACATAGATCTGGGTTTATTACATTAAAAAATATAATTTACCAAAGCTTGCGACGAATACAAAATATTTTGTTGCGATTGATTATCTCTATATTTTAAGTTTATTATTTGGAAATCAAATAATAACCCGATACAATATTTTTTATGGAGCCTTTTCGATCAACTGTTTGTCTGGGATAAGTTTTACCAGCAGTTTTTCAAAAAATCCAATGAATGGGAAAAAGAGCAAGACTCCCAAACTATTAAAAAGGATATGTCCATTGGCAATGATTTGATCCAAATTTGAATTTCTTGAAACATAGATCACCAGCTCCAAAAATTGGTCAAAAAGCAACAAACCGAGAGAGATACTGATTAGATTAAAAATCAAATGAAAAACGCCTGCTCTTATTGCTGCTCTGGAACCTTTTATAGTGGCTAAAAGTGTATCTGAGCAAGTGCCGAGTTCTGCCCCAAGCATCAGAGAAACTCCTCCTGCAGCATTAATTAAGCCTTGTTTCCCTAATAAAATAGCAATGCCTACCGTGGCACTTGAGGATTGGATTAATAGGGTGATCAATCCTCCTACCCATGCCCCTTGAAATGGGTTTCCTTCTATTTTTGCCACCCAAGTTTCGAATAGGTCACTTTCTCTTAAAGGCATCACAGATTCTTCCATGATAAATAACCCAAAAAATAGCATCCCGAAATAAAACAGGATTTTCCCATAGCTGGAATAAGGTTTTTTCTTGAGAAAAAGCTGTATCATCAAACCCACAATAAGCGGGATAAATGCATAATTGGAAATATCTAATGCGATCAGTTGACTGGTGAAAGTAGTGCCTAAATTAGCTCCGAGGATGATACCAATAGATTGTTTGAAATTTAAAGCTTTGGCATTGATTAAAATGATGGTAAGAATAATCACCGCTGAAGAAGAGCCCATTAAGATGGTGACTAGAATTCCCACAAGGGCAGACATCCAGCTATTTCGTGTATATCGGTAGATATAATGTCTCGTTTTTTCTGAGAAAAAGCTTTCTAAAACACCCGATAATTGGGATATCGAAAAAACAAAAATTGTAAGCCCACCAAGAAAAAGGGGGAGAACTGTTCCATTCATAGCGTATCTATTAAAGATAAGAAGTTCTAGTTATTTTGTGGCTTATGGTTTATTGGCTTTCCTACGAAAAATCCTATCTTAACTTATAGCCCCAACTTCTGATTTCAATTATGAAAATTTCGATTAGTAATCTCATTTCGGCACTGACCATTATTTGCTTTGGAATGTTTTCCTGTGATTCCCCGGAAGATACTGTGAATAGCAAAATCTATCCTGAAAGACCCAATATAGTTTGGATAGTCAATGAGGATATGTCGCCTGAGCATTTGGGAGCTTATGGAGGAACAGGGGGAGATACGCCGGTACTGGATCAATTTGCAAAAGAAAGCTTGAGGTATACCAATGCCTTTTCCACCGCAGGTGTTTGTGCACCGAGTCGAGCTGCTATTATTACAGGAGCCTATCAGACTTCTATCGGGGCAATGCATATGAGGACAACAGGAATGTCTGCAAGTGCATTGGAATATTATCCTCCCGGATTTAAAGCCTATTCAACAGTACTTCCCGATGGTATGCGAGGCTTCCCTGAGTATTTAAGAATGATTGGATATTATACGACTAATAATTCCAAGGAAGATTACCAGTTTGAAGCCCCCAAAACCATGTGGGATGAAAGCAGTAAAAATGCTCACTGGAAAAATAGACCTGATCCTGAGCAACCGTTTTTTTCAATTTTCAACTTGACGATCTCTCATGAATCTCAGGTTTGGGCTAGAGAAGATGAACCCTTATTGGTAGATCCGGATTCGGTAGTGGTTCCGCCTGTTTATCCTGATGATTCTATTTCGAGAAGAACCTTGGCTAGATTTATTACCAATGTCATGAGAATGGATACGCAAGTTGGAGAGCTGCTACAGGAATTAAAGGATGCAGGGCTATATGAAAACACGATTATCTTTTACTATTCGGATCATGGGGATGGAATGCCCTATTACAAGAGAGAGCTTTATGACCGAGGTCTGAAAATTCCATTAATGATAAAAGCACCATTTTTAGAGGCAGGCTCGGTAACCAATGAATTGGTTAGTTTTGTGGATTTTGGCCCAACCGTCTTATCCTTGGCTGGAATAAAAATTCCGCCGACCATGCAAGGGCAAGCATTTTTGGGAGATCAAAAATCAGCGGAAAGAGACTATGTCTATGCCGCAAGAGATCGAATGGATTCAGAATATGACCGCGTAAGAGCCGTCAGTGATGGTAGGTATAAATACATTCGGAATTACATGATCAATAAGCCCAATTACCAAAACATTCAATACAGGCTTAATAATCCCCTGATGGTTCATCTTCTGGAATTGCATGAGGAAGGAAAGTTGACGCCGGATCAGGAGCGATGGTTTGATGAAACAAAACCAAAGGAAGAATTGTACGACACCCAAACGGACCCTTGGGAATTCAATAACCTTGCGGATAATCCAGAGTATCAGGCAAAGCTTGAAGAGATGAGAGAAGCGCATCTAAAATGGGTCAATTATTATGGTGATTTGGGATCGAAAAATGAAGTGGCAATGGTCAGAGAATGGTGGGGTGGACAAGCGACTCCTCCAGTGACGGAGCCGGCAATTATTCTTTACGAGGACGGCCTGGTGGCATTGAGGTCTCCAACACCCAGTGCGTCCATTGGATATAGAAAATCTTCCTCAGATGTTTGGTCGGTTTATACGAAACCCTTTGAAATAAATAAAGGAGATTCATTGTATGTTTTGGCCCATAGAATAGGATTCGAACCATCCATTGAGGCAGTGATTGTTGAATAACTTATTCCAGGCAGGGGATACCATTTTTGGCATCTTTCCCAAACGGAGGCATGATTAGATACTCCAGAAGCCTTTTCTTGAAGTCATAGTTGGTCAATTGATACTCAGGAGTATATCGGACATTGTCCCAATATAGACTCCTGGGCTCCTTTGCTCGAAGATCACCAGTTTCTGTCATCCAGTTCTGAAGTTTACTTCTCATTTGGCTTTTTACTTCTGACAATGATTTATCATTCGCAAGATTATTCAACTGGTAGGGATCGTTAATGATATCATAAAGCTCTTCTTCCGGCCGCTTTTCAAAGGCAAGTTTGAAATAATCCGGTTGGCCAGCTACTGCTTTACCTTCCATATTCATAATCAAATACTTGGTAATGGAATTATCCACGTCGCCATATTGTCCCACAGATTGATGGACTGTGGAATCTCCCGCAGGATTTCTCTCAGGCATCATATTTCTGATGTACAAGTATCGATGGTCTCGGATAGCTCTCATCGGATAAGAAAGGTCGCCTTTTCTAACATTTGCATGCCTTTCACGCTCTAGGAATACCTGATCTCTATCCTGCTTTTCACCTGCCAAAAGCGGCCACAGTGATTGACCACTCATGCTTTCCTGATGGAGTCCGGCTGCTTCTACAAAACTGGGAGCAAAATCAACGAAGTTGACAAAATCATTTATAACCGTTCCCGCTTTTATTTTTTCAGGCCAACGAATCACTAATGGCATTCTCGTACCGTAATCATATAAATTGGCTTTAGCCCTGGGGAAAGGCATTCCATTGTCACTGGTCATGACAATAATAGTGTTGTCCAGCATGCCAGCTTCTTCCAGCATTTTGATCAGGTGTCCGCTTTCCCTGTCAAATCTTTCTACCTCAAAATAATAATCCAAAATGTCGTTTCTCACGCAGTCATTGTCAGGGAAGAATCCTGGGACTTTGACGTCTTCCAAATACATACCTGTTCTAATCCCAGTATTTGTTTCATAAGTCCGGTGTGGATCTGTGCTCCCAAACCAAAAGGTAAAGGGTTGATTTTTGGGCTTAGCAGCAAGAAAAGATTTGAAATCATCGAAGTTTTTACCAGCTGGATTGTGATTCATACCTCTTACTTTGAAGTCTCCGGGACCCCAGCCTTTTCTAGTGGAACCCGTAAAATATCCTGCTTCCTCAAGAATGGATACATAACTGGGGTATTGGGCTGGGAATTCAGACCAAAGATTACCACCATCCTCATTTTGATGAGGGTATCTACCTAATAGGATAGACGCTCGCGAAGGAGAGCAAGATGGAGAGGCGGTATAGGCATTCGTAAATAAGGCACCTTCTTTTGCCAATCGGTCAAAGGTCGGTGTTTGTACCACTTGATCTCCATAGACTCCGGCATGAGGAAAGGACCAATCGTCCGCTATCAAAAACAGGATATTTGGAGTATCCTGCTGTGCAAATATTGAAAAATGGCAGAGGGGTAGGAGAATAAAAATCAGTAAAAACTTTTTCATTATTAAGGGTTTAAACAGGAATTTAAGTCCTTCCGATTTTTAATCCAATGGATTGTAATTATTAAACGCTATTACTTTAGAAGTAAAGCATCCAATGTCGTTTTTCCTCCTCTTAATATGTTTAAATCTACATCCTCAGAAATACCTTTCATTTTGCCTTTTTCTGAAAACTGCCATA
Organism: Algoriphagus machipongonensis; assembly: GCF_000166275.1. Taxonomy (NCBI): domain Bacteria; kingdom Pseudomonadati; phylum Bacteroidota; class Cytophagia; order Cytophagales; family Cyclobacteriaceae; genus Algoriphagus; species Algoriphagus machipongonensis. Next base: position 4,484,398 of record NZ_CM001023.1, on the reverse strand, counting down.
TCACCCAATAGTCACTTTCCGGTTCTTGGATGGGGTTATAATTTGCTACCCAAAGAGGATAATCTTCAAAGCCATTCCCTAAAAGTACATGTTGGTTGAAGGTGTCACTGGTATAAAGAATGGGTTTGACCCCGAAATGGTTTTCTACTAGGTTGAGCCAGTTTTTTATTCCCTCTCGCAGGCGGGCTTGGGACTGAATCGTCGAGTTTCTCTCAATGTCTAAAATAGGGCGGAGGTCTCCGGGTTTTAATTTTACCGTGTTGATAAAATTCTCAGCCTGTTTGGTGCTATTTTCATTTGGGCGATAATAGTGATAGGCACCTCGAGCTATTTTGGCGGTATCCAATGCCTTCCAATATTCTTTAAAAAGTTTGTCTTGGTCATCACCCATAGTTGCCCGGAAAACAAAAAATTCCACCGGCCGGTCTTTGATCTGTAACTCTAGAATGTTCCAGTTGATTTTACCTTGGTAATGTGAAATGTCAATCCCTAAAATGCCTTCCGCTTGGGTTTTGAAGATGTAATCAAACTTTAAAGCTTCTTGCTCCGATGCTGGTTTATTGGCGAAGTAAGGAGTATGGTGTAATTTTTTCCAGGTGTTATAAACGAGATAAATGGATCCCAATGATACTAAAACCAAAAGGGTGATCAATCCGAGAGGGATTTTACGGGACTTTTTCCGTGGCATGTAATGTCTTCCGAATTAACGTGTTAAGCGGTAAAGGAATAACGTGCTTCTCTTGATCAAAGCAGGGTATTCATTCATGTTGATGGTTTCTCCAGGGGCATGTGCGCCTTTGCCTGAGGCTCCCAAGCCATCCAGACAATCCAGGTAATTGGCTACAAAAGAAATGTCTCCAGCACCTCTGCTTCCAGGATCTCCAGGCTCTACAGGTCCCAAACCCATGTCTTGACTCAGCTGGTTCAATTGCTCTGCCAAAGCATAATTCCCTTCCGTAGGAATCATCGATGGCAAACCATCTTCAAAAATGATTTCTGCATCCGTTTGGTTTAGGTTTTTGGCGACGATTTTCTTCATTTTCTCTCTGGCAATCTCCTTTTGCTCTTCCCCTAAAAATCTTAAATCACCAGTGACCAAAGCCTCTCTCGCCACAATATTGGTTTTTCCCATGGCTTCTCCCTTTCCAGATTCGGAGTTATAGCTGATATCGGATCCTCCGATGATTTGGCCTGGATTGAAAGTTAAATATTGCTCTCCAGCCAATTCTTCACGGAATTCTGTCAAAATTCTAGCGGCTTCGTAGATCGCTCCATATCCTACTGATTCACGGAAAACGCCACTGGAGTGAGATTGCTTTCCGGAAGTTTTTAAAGTCCAGCCACTGCTTCCTCTTCGAGCCACCGTGGTGATCCCAAAGCTTTGAGTGGTTTCAAAGGCTAGGGCGACATCATGTTCTTTTGCTCGGGCAATGAAATCACGTCTAGAAATCTCTTCGTCCCCAGAGCTTTCCTCATCTCCTGTGAAGTAGACAGTAATCGTACGATCTTCCAGTAAACCCAAATCATGTAATGCTTTTAAACTGGCAAAGGCCATCACATCCCCACCCTTCATGTCATTGACTCCTTGCCCAGTAGCGGTGGAATCATTGATATAGGTAAAAGGTGAAAAGGGCATGTCTTTTTCAAAGACGGTGTCCAAGTGTCCTATGATAAATATCTTCTTTCCTTTATTCCCTTTTCTTGTGGCAATAAAATGCCCTGATCGCTTCACCTCAGCTGGCAATTTGTACCACTCTGTTTCAAATCCGATCTTTTGAAATTCTCTTTCAAAAACCTTAGAGACCGCTTCTACACCTTCGAGATTTAATGACCCTGAATTGATATTGGTCACTTCTTCCAGCAAGGCAACTGTTTCCTCGTAATTTTTTTCAACTTCCGCTAGGAGTTTTTCCTCTATCTCCGAAAGATTTTGGGCCTGGAGAGAGGTGAATAAACATAGAAGGGATAAAAGAAGGGTGAATTTTTTCATAGTTGAAAATTAAGTCAATTGTTGAGAAAATGGGAGTCTAGATCAAAATTGAACAGGTATTTTGATTCAATATTAAAGAAACTTTCTGATGCTCATCATGTATCCCATATGTAGTCCTTCGTGAAAATTATTGAATTCTAAGGCATCCTGAACATTGGCTAAGTGGAAACCTGTGGCAGTTTTGCGCTCCTTGTAGTTGACAAAAACGCCCGCTTCCAGATCTTTTAGCGTTAATGGAATCAGCTCAGTCAATAAGTTCTTTAAGGTTTGGATTTCCTCGGGACTCGTATTTCCACTGGGTTTCGTGCCGGGCTTATACAAATCAAATAATTCATCAGAAATGTACCCTTCCAAGCCAGAGGATTTATAAACAAGACCTTGCTGTGCCACGATGATATGCCCTATATTCCAAATCAAGTTATTGCTAAATCCTTCTGGGATTTTATTCAATTGGGTAGTATCATATTCTTCTAAAAATTTTAGGAGAAGTTGACGACTGGTTTTCCAAGATTTGAGTGTTGCTTCCATAATTAATTGTTGTTCAAAGGATAAAATTAAGGGCTTTTTACAAAGTGACAGGGTCCATGAAACATTTGTGATACCAATTGTTGCGATTTTATACCCTTGCTATTTTGAAGAAATAGCTAACTTAAACCCGAAATTAATGTAAACCTATGGCCAATTTTAATATTGACGCAAAACAAGACATGACTTATGATGCGATCGTGATCGGATCGGGAATAAGTGGTGGCTGGGCTGCGAAAGAACTTTGTGAAAAGGGGTTGAAAACCCTGGTACTGGAGAGAGGAAGAATTGTAGAGCATGTCACTGATTATCCCACGATGACTTTGGATCCTTGGGATACCGAGCTTCGGGGAAGTTTGACTCCAGAACAAAAAGCAAAACACCCTAAAGGCATCCGATCAGGATTTATTGGTGCCAATAATGAGCATTTTCATGCCAATGATGTTGAAAATCCCTATACGGAGGTAAAGCCTTTTCTTTGGGTGAGAGCCCATCAAATGGGAGGAAGGTCCTTGCTTTGGGGGAAACAATGCTATCGCTGGTCTGACCTTGATTTTGAAGCAAATTTAAAAGATGGCCATGGAGTTGATTGGCCAATTAGATATAATGATTTGGCTCCATGGTATACGCACGTGGAGAAATTTGCCGGCATCAGTGGGGAAGCTTTGGGCTTGCCTCAATTGCCAGATAGCCATTTTCTTCCTCCGATGGAGCTCAACTGTGTGGAAAAGCATGTGAAAGAGCGCATCGAAAAGGAGTACAATGGCAGAAATATGATCATCGGAAGGGTGGCGCATTTGACCGAGCCGATCAATGGTAGAGGTAAGTGTCAGTTCAGAAACCGATGTGACCGAGGCTGTCCTTATGGGGCTTATTTTAGCAGTAATGCCGTGACACTCCCAGCAGCAAATGCAACAGGGAATTTGACCATTCGACCATTTTCTATCGCGCAGTCTATTATTTATGACGATGAGAGTGGCAAAGCTACCGGGGTAAGAATCATTGATTCTGAAACTGGCGAATTCATGGAGTACCATGCTAAAATTATTTTCTGTAATGCTTCCACATTGAGCTCTACGCAGATCTTGATGAATTCTACCTCAGATCGACACCCAAATGGTTTGGGAAATGCAAGCGGTGAATTAGGTCATAACCTAATGGATCATACCTACCGAGTGGGAGCCATGGGCAAAGTGCCTGGCTTCGAAGATCAATATTACAAGGGAAGAAGACCTAACGGGATTTATATTCCGAGATATTACAACCTCGATGAGCAAACCAAGACAGACAACTTTGTCCGAGGATTTGGTTTCCAAGGGAGTGGAGGAAGAGCAGGTTGGGGAGCTGGATCCAATCAGGAGAACTTTGGAGCGGATTTCAAAGATGGATTGATGAAGCCGGGACCATGGGAATTCTTTATCACGGGATTTGCAGAATGTCTTCCCAATCATGAAAACAAAGTTTATCTCAACAAAGAGGTCTTGGATAAGTGGGGACAGCCGACCTTGTCAATCGATGCGGAATGGGGAGAGAATGAGCTGGCGATGAACAAGCAGATTAGAAAAGATGCGAAGGAAATGCTCGAGAGAGCAGGGCTTCAGGATATCACGGACTTTGACAATGAACATGAGATGGGCTACGGAATCCATGAAATGGGCACAGCAAGAATGGGACGTGATCCGAAAACCTCTGTTTTGAATGGGAATAATCAGGTGCATGGTGCCAACAATGTGTTTGTCACAGATGGTGCTTGTATGACCTCTTCCTCTTGTGTCAACCCATCTTTGACTTATATGGCTTTGACCGCCAGAGCAGCCAATTTTGCAGTATCCGAATTGAAGAAAAATAACCTATAAGCCATGAACAGAAGAAACGCACTTAGAAGAACCGCTTTATTGGCCGGATCGGCCGTAGCAGCACCGACTTTGTTGTCTTTGCTTCAGTCATGCAAAGAGCAAAAGCGAGTGGATTGGGTACCCCAATTCTTGAATCAGGAGCAGGCTGTTTTTGTCTCCTCTTTTGTAGACACCATCTTACCGAAAACAGAAACACCCGGAGCCTTGGATGTGAAAGTGGATATTTTCATGGATTTGATGTATGCCAAAACCTATGATGAAAATGGACAGAAATACGTGGTGGAGGAAATCGATAAATTCAATGCGAACTGTAAGGATGAATATGGAGATGTCTTCGCGAACTTGAGCACAGAGGATAAAACCGCCGTTCTGAAAAAAGCAGAGGCAGAAACTGCCAAATTCAATCCAGGAGTCTGGGGAACAGCAGTAGGGGAGCAAAAACCGGTAGGTTTTTATAGACAGTTGAAATCCATGGCGCTTTGGGCTTATTTCTCTTCTGAGGAAGTGGGGAAGAATATTTTGAGCTATGATCCGATTCCGGGAGCATACTTGGGATGTATTCCGCTTTCGGATGTAGGGAATACTTGGAGTTTGTGATGAGGAGCTTGCCTACCGAAGGTAGGTCACAGGGAGCAGTTGGCAGCTTGCCTACAGAAGGTAGGTGGCAGTTAGCAGTGGGAAGTAGGCAGTAGGCAGGGAGTCGAAGGCCTTTATATCCCAATCGGACTTAAATAACTTTATTTCTTAGTTATAAGAATAAATTAAGACCCCATCGGGGTCAAAGCTATATAGTAAAATAGATTAGATTTCCCCAGCGCTGGCCCGGGAATTTCTTTCGAAGACAGGATCGTTTTGCCAGCAAGATTTTCTACAAAACGGATTGCAAATCCTATGATAAAGGTTCGAGATTTCAAATCTCGAACAGCGGGGATTTTTGTTTAAAGTGAATTATTAGAATAAATTAAGACCCGAGCGCTGGTGAATTATTAGAATATATTAAGACCCCGTTGGGGTCAAAGTTATATAGCCCAGGGTTTCAACCCTGGGTGAAAATAGATTAGATTTCCCCAGCGCTGGCCCGAGATTTTCTTTCGAAGACAGGATCATTTTGCCAGCAAGATTTTCTACAAAACGGATTGCAAATCCTGTGATAAAGGTTCGAGATTACAAATCTCGAACAGCGGGATAATCAATCTAGATATACTAATTACAGGTAGTTACTTTGTCAGTCCGAGCGCCTGCCTTCCGGTAGGCAGGGAGTCGAAGGCCATATATAGGCAAATTTAGAGAGTTAATCCAAAGGTCCTCGACTTTCCAAACCTTATGATGCTTTTGGATATTTCTGGTATAAAGCGGATATAATAAAATCAATTAATTAATTCCAGACCCCAGTGGGGTCGAATATTATTACCTGCCTGCCGGCAGGCAGGGCCTAGGGTTTGCCGCGATTGCTATCGGGCCCCTAGGTTATAAGATTAAGTATTGTAGCCCAGCGCTGGCCCGAGATTTTCTTTCGGAGGCAGGATCGTTTTGCCAGCAAGATTTTCTACAAAACGGATTGCAAATCCTATGATAAAGGTTCGAGATTTCAAATCTCGAACAGCGGGGATTTGTGTTTAAAGTGAATTATTAGAATATATTAAGACCCCGTTGGGGTCAAATATCATTAGCCCCGCCACGGCGGGCAAGCCAGGCCCCGATAGCTATCGGGGTCAACCCTGGGTGAAAATAGATTAGATTTCCCCAGCGCTGGCCCGAGATTTTCTTTCGAAGACAGGATCGTTTTGCCAGTAAGATTTTCTACAAAACGGATTGCAAATCCTATGATATAGGTTCGAGATTTCAAATCTCGAACAGCGGGTTTTTGTCTGCCTGAGCGGAGTCGAAGGCCATGTGTGGGCAATTTTAGAGAGTTAATCCAAAGGTCCTCGATATGCGCGACTTTCATCGCTCCAGTGCTCGGACTGACACAACTACATTTCTTAGTTAGCTAATTCAGGCAAAAGTGTCGAAATCAAAAAAATGTCCTAAGACTTTTTGAGTTTCTGCTGATGAAAAAAGATCTCTTTACAAAACCTGTAAAGAATTTCCTGAAGCAAAATGAGTAACCGGCATTCCCGGAACATTCTCTTCAATCCAAGTTTTCATAAACTCCGAACCGCCTTCTTCACTGGCAGAATGCCCAATCACAATCAAACCTAATTTCTCGCCCATTTCATTCGCATTTCTGACATATTCCGGAGTTTCCCATTCCGGGCTTTCTCCGCAAATCAACACATCAGGTTTTTCCTGCATGATCAATTCAATCTGTCTTCTGCCTCCAATGGCACCGGGAAGAAGTAGGATTTTGGAAGCTTTTTGATCCAAGTTACCTACATATCTCAAAGCCGGAACTCCCATCTTTTCTTTGATGTGGCTGATAAGATTTCCCAGGGTTGTTTCTGGAAGGTTAAATACCGCATTTTGTTTGTAATACGCATTCCAACCCAGTTCATCGACCACACCTTTTTGTACCCCATCGATTTGGAGTCTATGGACATAATCGTGATTTCGCCAAACAGCAATCCCATGTTCCTCCAGAAGGTTTTTCTTGAATTCGTAAACCGGATCTCCATCCAGCCAGGCTGTTTCATCTAAATGATTGTAGAAAGTGGGTTCGTGTACGATGATAAAGTTCGCCTTGAGCTCAATGGCTTTACGGATTACTGTCAAAGTCGCAAACATGGTAGTAACTATCCCAGTGACTTTTTGATCGCGATTCCCAGATTTCAGCGTATCAACCGTAGGGCTGAAAGGCGAATTGGGAACTTGGGAAATAAAGAGATCCATGATTTCTCCAACGGTGTATTCAGCTTTTCTGGAAGCAGCAAAAAGATCCAATGGATTTAGAAAAATACCTGTTCCCAAAATGGCAGAGGTTTTTAAAAGGAAATCACGTCGGTCGGATTGGGGCTTCTTCATATTTAGATCGATTTACCTAAAGATAAGGAAGGGTTTTTATTTTGGGAGAGGGATTATAAAGAATAAGGGGAATGGAGATTTTAAAAAGGTTTTGGAGAAGTCAATAGATCCAGATTCTTTTCAATAAAAAAGCGTAGAGGTTTTCTACGCTTAGAGGGGTTTGAATGGTGATTTTAACTTTAAGGCTATGCGCTATAACCCGTAGGATATTGCGCATAGGTGTGGTTGTTCATAGGTTCTTTATTCATTCTTCGAAATAGTACCTGAGACTGTAAAAATAGTACCATCTTTTTTTCTTATTACTGATGCAACAACATTATTCTCAAAATCAGCAAATTGAGTGATATGGTCTCCGTCAGTTTCTGTTTCAACCCAAGTTGTTATAACTGAATGTTTGTTTAAATGCAATGTTTGACTTTTTTCAGTTTGGAAATCCACCAAATCATCATCAATAACATTCCATTTCAAAATAGAATCAGATTCGAAAATTACTTTAACTTTCATTATATCAAAGTCTAACAAAACAGTGTCTTTGAGAACATTAGAGTATTCGATATTTTGTGTTGTTTTCTCTTCTATAGCAGTATGGTTCTCTTTATTTGAACAACTAAAAAGAATCATAAATAGGGATATACCTAGTACTAGTTTTTTCATTTTAGTTTTATTATGTGCAACCAGTTAATTGCTTTATCTTTTGGCGCTCTATTTAGCCGATTTGGACAGATTTATGCACATTTGGTAGATTTATTTTTAAAAGATCTTCAAAAAAACTTCGGCCCTTTTGAAGAATTTCTTTCCTTAATTTTTCTGAATTGATACCCCAAAAATCTCTGGATTAAACTCAAAAAAGTCTAGACTATTGAGCCTTCATCAGCTTTGGCTCCAGAGGAATTGGTTTTTAGTCTGTGTAAATTAAGAATCTGGTTGTTAAAATCACTATCCCAATATCATTTTGTAATAAAAAAAGTGCAGGCTTTAAAATTGATTTGTTGCCTTGTTTTGGGAAAATGGTCCGAGAAGGCACTGAAAGGACATAAAACTAACCTTGCATAGGCTATTTTATACCTAGATACCTTTAATCTTTATGTGTACGTATTTTCTACGGCTCTTCTACAAGGTTTCTACGATTATCATCGAAGAAAAGTGGTAGGAAACACGAAGCAAACACGAAGCAAGCATGGACCAACCACTTATTGCCCCAAATTTTAAAGAACTTCTTATCTAGAAGTCTAATTCTTGGTGTAGAGATTTTAAAAAAGGTATTGAAGAAGTCAAGAGGTTCAGATTCTTTCAATAATAAAGCGTAGAGGTTTTCTTAGCTTTGAGAGACAAAGGAGTGGAAATCTTACTGGTTGCCATTCGCTCGCCCTTAGCTATATGCGTTGTTCTATTGTGTTTTTCTTTCAATTATTTCTTCTAAGCTTTTTGCCTTCATCTTTTTAAGAATAGCTTTTCTATAGTCTTCTGTTAAAGGAGTAATAATCTTATTGTCAATATTATTCTTTAGATAAGATATTCCATCTCTTCCTTTTTCAACTCCTGTTGATTTAAAACTTTCTATGGCTAAATCAGCTAGAATGTCCGAAGTGATTTCTGCCAGATTACAGCCGTAATTTGCAGTTAAATAAATATTTACATCACTTATATCCCTATGCTCCTGAATTACTAATTGATTCGGAGTTGGGTGTTCTCTTTCAGTATATGTCACATTTGTACCCACCTTATTTATTTCCCTTCTGTATAGCATGTTTTTTACTTGATCTAAAAGTAAATCCTCTTTAAGGATTAATAAGGTTGCTGCAACTTTTTGACCTCCATTTGAAACAGGAATTAAAGTTGGGGCATTTCCTCGTTTATTACTTTTTCTTCCGTATTCAACATTAAATGGAGTAATTATTCCCTCTTTTCTGTCTTTAATAATATTTTGTAATTCTTTACCCGGGTCATCAATTAAAGATCCAAAAGCAAGAATCCCAATCCTTGGAGAATTAGTGATCATAATGGTTGTTTTTTTAATGTCATTGAACGTTTCTCAGCTATACCAAGGCAAGGATTTTAACCACTAAACTTCATACAAAGAACTGAACTTAAAATTTACTACTTACCTGCTATAAGAAGCACGAAACCCCTGCTTGCGAATCGGTGATGTTAGCTGCAGGGCTATAATATTTCTAAGCTTTAATTATTTCAATTTTACCAAACTTAGCATTAATGTCGGCGTCATTGACTTTACTCGGTACAGCTATACAAGCGAAAGATTCGGGTCTGGACAAAGCTACATATAGCATTCTTTGTTTTTCATTTGGCAATCCTACAGGTGATGTAAAATCGGATATTGATATTTTTTCTCCAGAGCTGTTATCGCTAAGAACTAATAAAATGGAGTTAAAAGTCATTCCTTTCACTTTATGAATAGTCGACACAGGATATTTCAATACTGTCTGAGGATACATCAACGTTTTTAAATTTTGTGAAGTATACACAACCCCTTTCTTTTTTAATTGCAAATCGATTTCAACACCAAAACAAGTTTTAATATATCCAGTCGTTTTTAAAGTCCAGTTGAGTAAAGTATCATCAGTAGAAGGAATGTTTTTGACGAAATCATGAAGTTTAATATTTAAAGTGATATCTTCTTTTAGTTTATTTTCTTCCCCTAATTTCTCATTGTGATCTTTTGTAGGGAAAATTAATTCAACATATATCTTTCTGAGACTGTTTATGCAATCTTTGATTTTTCCAATTTCGTAGTTATAGACAGCTAGAACAATAGCTTTTGCAATTTCGTTTTCCATGGGTTATCATGCGTTTGTTTGACTCCAAACATTTCCAGATGGGAGCTTCCTCTTACTAATATTTGATAGGGTAAAGTTGTGTCTATATATGAAGTGTATTTGGATATTAGCGAATCTAATTTGTCTTCGTCATACTTAATTAGCTTGACTGGTGTGTTTGTGCCGAGCTTGCAAATTGAGTTGATTGATTTTTCACCCGCTCTTCTAAAGATCTGATAAAAATCAATAATTTTCTGAGATGAGCGGCGACAGGAAGACAATTCATAAGTGTTCCAATTTACTTTGTCTTCATATCGTTGAATATATAAATCTGGTCTTGCCTCTCTAAATTCATATAGGCTCTGATATGGGTCACCGATAAATTCGATGTTTGATAATCCATTTTTTATTAATTCATCAAATATTTTGTATTGCAGCTCTGAAGTATCCTGGGCCTCATCAATAACCATGTATGGAAATCTTGCTACTAAGTCTTTTCCAATTTGAGGGAAGGTTTTTAGTAATTGCAAAGCAATAAATGCAGAGTCATCATTATTTAAAAAGCCATTTTGTAATTGCCAAGTTTTGAATTTTTTTGCAAACTTTTCAAAAATAGCTGGGTCTACAATTGTAGGATTTGGCTTATTTCCATCCCAAGTAATTGTTCCATCAATTTCAAATTTTAATAATGACGGTCTATATGAAACACTAAGAGGTTGATTTCTTTTATTTGGAAACCATCCTAAATACATGCTGTCCAAAAAATCCACAGAATTCAAAATTGCTGGTCTTTCAGATTTATGCTTTAATAAATAATAGAAGGGTAGCGTTATATATTTATTAATAAAACTGTCGAGGGTTGAAACAATATTTGGATATAAAAGGGTTTGAGCAGAAAGTCTTTCAAATTTTGTTGAAATTTCATCCTTCGCAACATTTGTGAAGGATAGACATGCGATACCTGAATACTTCCCGTAATGTTTATTGCATTCATTTGATAATAAAGTTAATTTATATGCAATGGCTGAAGTTTTCCCACTACCCGGGCAAGCATTCAATACAATTTTTCCTCTAGCTTTTATGTAATTGTCATTTTCCGGGGTTATCTCAAATATCATAATTAGGCCGTTACATGGTTTATAGCCTTTTCGATATACTCAGGAACTACGAATGCTACAGGTGTTCCTTTTTTTAACTCCAGTTCAATTTCATAGGAAAAGTCTTGAGCAAATTCTGCTTTTGATGGTAATGCTTTCCAAACGAGAACTGCTATTTTTTGCATCTCATCATTTGTGAATACTTCATTGGGAAGATTGTCGACATATTTTTGTATAAGTAAATATTTCGAGTTGTCAATTTTATTTAAATAGGTTATTAGAAAGTTTTTTTTGAAGTCTGTTTTATTGTTAGCTATGTTTGAATAAGCTATTTCAAATTCCAATGTTTTAAAAGCGGTAAAAAGCTCAACCTTATGTTTTCTGGAAGCTATAGTTGATTTAAGGTTTGAAATTCGATTATTAATTTTTGCTGAGTATAATCCTTTATGAAAAGCATCAAGTCTACTAAATGTTTTTGAAGTTAAGTTTTTGAAGCTGTTTTTTGCTTTCGAATACCTGTCATCATCTGTAATAATTGATGCCTTTTGAGAAATTCTTTTACTTGAATCTTTTGAATTAAATAAATGAATAAAAGGATAAAATGATACTCCCTCGATATTCACAATCTCACAACGGTAGTCTTCAAGGTTTGATTTTAATATTCTTGAGAATGTTTTAAGAAGTAGTTTTTCTGATATACCTTCGACAAATAAGATGCCTCTTGCAAAAAAGAGTTGACTTTTGGTGACGTCTAAATACCTTTCAAGTTGCTTCTTTCTAGATGAGAAATCTTCATCAGTTAGCGTTATTTTTTTTGTTGATATTTCTATGATATTTTCGCTCTCCCTGTCCTCATAACATCCGCCAATGTTAATTGCATTTTGGCTTACAAGAATTAAGTTGTCAAGATTCGCCTTAGAGGTTAAGGTAGGTGAATGAGAAGTAATGAATAACTGGCAATTATTGGGGCTCCCAGCTGTTTTTAAGAAGTCATATAAGTTCAATTGAAGTTGAGGGTGAAGATGTGCCTCTGGTTCTTCTATCAATAAAACGAAATGTTGGTTAGGATTGTCAACGGTTCTTTGCTTAATATCTCCTAAAATTATCGCAATGTAAATTAAGTTATTAAAACCTAAACTGTTTTGCCATAAATTGAATCCGTCATTGTCAAGCTTTGTTTTGTCGTGTGGTAAATATGGCTTGATTACATTGAGAATACTTTCAATTTTTGAGGATTCTTCAATCCTCATTCCAATTTGATTGTCTTTTGATATTTTAAAAATATCATCTAAATGTTCATTCACACCAGTTCGTGTATTTAATACCTCGTCCCTTTTTAAAAGTTCAGTATTTGCTGTTTGTATTATTTTTTTAAATTCATCCTCTGTTTTGGCTCTTTCTACAATTCTCTTAATAACTGAACCAAGCATATTTGTTTTAGTATTCAATAAATCATTTGTACTATCTCTTAAGGCGCCCAAATAGTAGTGTTGAAAGATTTCGAATGTTCCTGAATCGGCTTTTTGTTCAGCGCTTGCACCAGTGAAATATGAAAATTTTGGATAATTGTTAGCTCTTAATTCATATATCAAAGTAATTTGAGCATATTCAATAGTTGGTTCGATTACGAGGTATTCATACAAAGCTCCTTTTTCCGAGCTTGATAGTCCATCAAAAATATATCGTATTTCTATCTTGGTAGCTTGAGCACTGGTAGTTTTATCGAAATGAAAGTCATCATTAGAAATATAGTAATCCTTTTTAGGATTTCCCATGTTATACAGTAATCTAATGGCATCTATCAAAGCAGTCTTGTGACTACCGTTCTCACCAATAATAATATTAAGTTTAGAGTCAAACGAAAACTCTTGACTTTTAATCCCTTTAAAATTTTGAATGTGGACCTTTGAAAGATACATAGTTTTAGTTTATTAGTAGAGTGCTAGAAAAGCCTTGCACCTTACTTGTTTATAGCTTTACCTTTTTGTGCTCTATTCAGCCGATTTGCACAGATATATGCACCTTTTTTCGGTTTATTTTTATTAGATCTTCAAAAAGACTTCAGCGCTTTTGAAGAATTCCTTTCCTTATTTTTTATGAATTGATACCCCAAAAATTTCTGGATAAAACTCAAAAAAGTCTAGCCTATTGAGTTTATATCTTTGGCTCCAGAGGTATTTGTTTTTCGATTCCTAAATTAAGGATTTCGTCGATATGAGCAATAGTTATTTTTAATTAATTCTACTTTGATATCAATAAAAGTGCTGAATATCATTAGAATGAATCAATTCATCCCAATGTTGATTTTGTTAATTGCATAAAAAAAGCCGTTTGCTAAATAGCAAACGGCTTGAATTCTTTCGAATGAGGATTAATTTACTGAGAGACCGGAAATCCAGATAAAGCGCTTTCCATTCGCTCCCATATGGTCTTGGGCGAAGGTCAGCGGCCCTACTTGTTTCTCATTTTCCCAAGTCCAAGTGGCACCTTGTTCTCCATTTCCTCTTCGGAATGTCCACTCAAGAATCTTGTTGTTTTCGTCTAGGTATAGATCGTAAGCATCTCCTGGAGTATAACCGTCACCTGAGTTATAGATTATAGTCAATTTGGTTGAGTTGGTTCCTTTTAAAGGAGAGCTTACTCCTTCTTCGGTCTCGAAGGTATAACCGGAATCCCAACCCAATTGGAAAGGCATCATCGCCCAGTATTTATCATTGATAAAGGCTTTGTCTGCCGGAGGCAAAGAATCTGCCATCAAGCTGTAAGAATAGGTTGTATCCGCGTCAGTGTAATCAACTGTTTTATCTTTCAGGTTCCAGAGATATGTTCGGGCAATAGAATTCACAGAATCCCGCTGAACATTCCATGTAAAGCCTATGGTATTTACCTGATCCATTTTATCAAAACCGTATGCCATCGCTACTTTCATAGGGAGGGTGTCGGGAGTGGTTTCCTTGGGTTGGCAGGAGCTCAATGCCCAGATTAAAAGGATTACAAAGCTTAGGTTTTTCATGGTGTGTTGTTTTTCAAAGTATATAAGTTACAATGAAATCGATTTGTTTTTAATTATTAGCGAAATAATTTGAGGTATTGCCTTTTTTATTGACGTGGTCTGTTTCATTATCGCTCTGGCCCGTGTCTCCACGGGCCACTGTTAATTCAGGCTGTTAAGACACAGCCTGAGGCTAAGGTCAGCAATAGGACACATTTGTTACGGGCTGTGAAGACACAGCCCGAGGCTGAGAAATAATTCAACTGGATTGCCACTCCGCCGCGGCGGATCGCAATGACGGGTTAAAATGTCGTTTTGTAGGTGAATGAATTTTGGAGGAACTCCCTTAAACTATCGATTGTATATGGCCTGTTTAATTATTGCCCGTGACCTGTTTTATTATCGCCCTGGCCCGTGTCTATATTGCCCGTGGCCCGTGTCTCCACGGGCCACTATTATTTCGGGCTGTGAAGACACAGCCCTAGGCTGAGAAATAATTCAACTGGATTGCCACTCCGCCGCGGCGGATCGCAATGACGGGTCAAAATGTCGTTTTTAGGTGAAATGAATTTTGGAGGAACTCTCTTAAACTATCGATTGGACATGGCCTGTTTATTTATTACCAGTGGCCTGTTTCATTATCGCCGTGGTCTGTTTATTTATTGCCATGACCTGTTTTATTATCGCCCTGGCCCGTGTCTATATTGCCCGTGGCCCGTGTCTCCACGGGCCACTGTTATTTCAGGCTGTGAAGACACAGCCCGAGGCTTTAAGGGAATAGAAAATTACTCATAAGGAGAAGGACTGATACTCGTCCAGCCCCCATCCACTACCAAAGTTTGACCCGTGATATGTTTGGATGCATCGGAAACCAAAAAAGCTGCTGCCGAGGCGATGTCCTCAGGTGAAGCAGGACTTCCAAGAGGAGTCAGTTTCGACCAGGTTTTTTCATAATTTGGATCCAAGGCTGTTCTATTCGTCATGGTGGCTCCAGGAGCAATGGTATTCACTCGGATACCAAAAGGAGCTAATTCCAAAACCAAGTTTTTTGCAAGCATCTCAAGAGCTGCTTTACTCATCGCATAAGCGGCAAGATTTTCATGGCTTTGGTGTGCCGTGACGGAGGAGGTAAGCAGAATCGCCCCTCCCTTGCCCTGAGACTTCATTTGTATTGCTGCAGCCTGTGTGAGGAAGAAATTCCCAACTTGATTGACTCGCGTCACTTCCAAAAAATCTTCCCTTTTGTACGAGAGAAAATCCCCAAACAAAGTAATTCCTGCATTTGCAATGAGTATGTCTACTGAGCCAAAATTTGAAACGGCGGTTTGGATGAGTCTATCGATGATTTTCTCATCACTGGCATCTCCACCTACGGGGATTGCGGGCACACCATGCTGGAGGGAAATTTTATCACAGGCTTCCGTGACAAGATTTTCCTCCAGATCATTTAGTACTAAGTTGATACTTTGAGCGGCTAATTTTTCTGCTATGGCCAGGCCAATTCCTTGTCCAGCGCCCGTGATAATCGCAGTCTTTCTAGCAGTCATAATTACTCAGATATGGTTTTTCCTCTTAGTGGGAATCTCTTTTTACCTCTGAACCAGAACTCCCCTGAAGGAAATCAAAGTCGACTCCATCATGCGCTTGGTTTACTTTGTCCAAGAATAAATTCACATACCCTCTTTCATAAGGCAGTTTCAAAGGTTCAAATTCAGCTTTACGTTTCTCCATTTCCTCCTCAGATATCAAGAGGTTTAAGGTTCTGGCAGGAACATTCAATTCTATCAAATCTCCATTTTTCACCAAAGCCAATGGGCCTCCAATGGCTGATTCTGGGGAAACATGAAGGATGACGGTGCCATAGCCCGTTCCACTCATTCTGCCGTCAGAAATTCTGACCATGTCTTTGATTCCCTTATCCAGGATTTTCTTAGGTAGCGTCATATTGCCTACTTCCGGCATTCCGGGGTATCCTTTTGGGCCTACATTTTTCATGACCATGATGCAGTTCTCATCAATGTCCAAGGCAGGGTCATCGATTTTGGCTTTGTATTCATCGATGTTTTCAAAAACTACTGCTCTGCCTGTGTGTGTAAGCAAGTGTGGAGTTGCTGCAGAAGGTTTGATTACGGCACCGCTGGGACATAAATTTCCTTTTAAAACAGCAATCCCAGAGTCGGGCTTGATGGGCTTTTCCATGCTACCGATGAGGTTCCTATCATAGCATTCAGCCTTTTCAATATTCTCTCCTATGGTTCTTCCATTGACCGTAATAAGGTCGGTGTGCAATTCCTTTTGCAGTTCCTTCATCACTGCCGGAAGTCCACCAGCATAAAAGAGATCTTCTACCCAATGCTCTCCTGAAGGTTGAACATTGGCGATTAGAGGGATTTTTGATGAAAAATGGTCAAAATCTTTCAGATCCAACTCAACACCTATTCTCCTGGCTATGGCCGTAAGGTGCAAGATAAAGTTCGTAGAGCCACCCAAAGCTGCATTTACCATAATGGAATTTTCAAAGGCTTTACGGGTAAGAATCTTACTCATTTTGAGATCCTCATTGACCATCTCGACAATTCGCATTCCTGTCATATGCGCCAAGACTTTTCTTCTGGAGTCCGCAGCAGGAATGGTGGCATTATCAGGAAGGGATAAACCAAGGGATTCTACCATACCGGCCATGGTGGATGCAGTACCCATCGGGGCACAGTGGCCGACCGAGCGGGACATTGCAGCTTCCGCTTCTATAAAATCTTCCTGAGAAAGTTTCCCGGTTTTAAATTCTTCGGCAAATCGCCAAACATCTGAGGTGCCTATTTTTTTACCTTTGAATCTTCCCACCAGCATAGGGCCTCCAGAAAGAACCATGGTAGGAAGGTCTACAGATGCTGCACCCATTACTAAAGAAGGAGTCGTCTTATCACATCCGCACATCAATACCACACCATCCATTGGATTGGCTCTAATACTTTCTTCCACATCCATACTTGCTAAATTTCTAAATAGCATGGCGGTGGGTTTGATAGAGCATTCTCCCAGTGACATGACAGGGAATTCTAAGGGGAATCCTCCTGCTTCCCAAATGCCTCTTTTTAAGGCTTCGGCAAGATCTCTAAAATGTGCGTTGCAAGGGGTCAGTTCAGACCAGGTATTACAGATTCCGATTACTGGTTTGTCCCCTTCAAATAAATGATGAGGGAAACCCTGGTTTTTCATCCAGGATCTATAGATAAATCCATCTTTACCGGTTCTACCGTACCAATCCTGACTTCTTAGTTTCTTCTTTTTCATAGGTTATTTTAGGCTTTTCAGCTGAGAATTTACCAAAAAAATTGTGAAGGAAAGAAGAGTGAAGAAAGGAAGTTAAATTAATTTTTCAATTGGTTTAAGGTTTCTTCCAAAGACTCAAGATTGATGGTGAAATCTGTCATGATGGTGTCTTGGCTATCCCCTTGATTTAGAGTGTAGTAGTAGGGGAGGTTAAGTGCATTTGCCAGATTAAAATAGCATTGCGTGTCCGAGTCTCCATTATTTCTGAGTTCAACTACTTTGCTCCCTTCAGGAAGGAAAAGCATATTGGTAAGAGCAGCTCCATGCAGTGAAACCAATATTTTTGTCTCCGACATCAAGTCAATCTGTTCTTTTAGACTCATCTTTTCAGTATAAATCACCTCAAATCCATGTCTGATCATCAGGAGCTCCACATCGATTTCGTTGTGGGTTTTCCTTTTGTTAGCATACTTCCTACTGATATAAATGAGTCGGGAAGGAGTAGATTTCGGACTGACACTAAGCCTTTCACGAGTCATTTTGGTCAAGTCTTCATGAAAATTGGGGAAGCTGGAGGTTCTGGGAGTAAGGACTAAATTTTTTACCCAGATG
Source organism: Algoriphagus machipongonensis (assembly GCF_000166275.1). Lineage (NCBI taxonomy): Bacteria > Pseudomonadati > Bacteroidota > Cytophagia > Cytophagales > Cyclobacteriaceae > Algoriphagus > Algoriphagus machipongonensis. The sequence continues at coordinate 4,466,321 of NZ_CM001023.1, read as the reverse complement.
TTTTCCTGAGATTGGTAATAGGTGGGCTGTATGCCCAGCAATTCCAAACTTTGGCTCACATAGGGAAGGTGTCTATAGGAGTCATGGAGAATGACTCGATCGGATAAGCCAGTATTAAGCCCTAGCCAAAGCCTTGGAAGGCAATCGGTCATCCAATGGAAGTAATTAGCACTCCATTCGTCTTTTACCCAAATCCCATGTGGGATGGTTCTCCATTTTTTCAAGGCACAATACACCACCCTTTTACCAAGTGGGAGCGGGCCAAGAGAATTCACATGCGTATGCGTGGCATAAAAACTCATGTGGGATGGAGAGAAAACAGTGTCCTGCAGGATCGCCACATTCTCCAAATGATGGATAGGGCGAACCCGGAAACTTACTTGATAAGCATCCAGAAATAATTTTTCGTCCTCTGGACGAAGATTAACTGGTGGATTTCTTTTGACGTAAATTTCCTCCATTTAACAAAAATATATTCTTTAAAAATGCGCTGCTTTGAAGCTTAGAAGTTTAAGGTAACCTCTCGATTTCTGCTCCCAAGGCATTGAGTCGTTCATCGATATTTTGATATCCCCGGTCGATTTGCTCAATATTATCTATCACAGAAGTGCCTGTAGCTGATAAAGCGGCAATCAATAAGGAAACCCCGGCTCTGATATCAGGAGAGGTCATTCGAATCCCTTTCAAAGGATATTTTCTGTCCAAACCAATCACAGTAGCTCTATGTGGATCGCATAAAATAATCTGCGCTCCCATGTCGATTAATTTATCTACAAAGAATAAACGACTTTCGAACATCTTTTGGTGTACTAGGACTGTACCTTTTGCTTGCGTGGCGGTAACTAAGACAATACTAAGTAAGTCAGGAGTAAAGCCAGGCCAAATAGCATCGGCCACGGTAAGGATAGATCCATCAATAAATGTTTCTATCTCATAGTGTTTTTGAGCAGGGATATGGATGTCGTCTCCCTTAATCTCAAGCTTGATGCCCATTCGACGGAACGTGTCAGGGATAATTCCCAATCGGTCTACTTGCGCGTCTTTGATCGTGATCTCGGATTGGGTCATGGCAGCAAGGCCAATGAACGATCCAATTTCGATCATATCAGGAAGCATCTTATGTTCTGTACCGCCCAATTTATCCACTCCTTCGATGTGAAGTAAGTTGGAACCTACACCCGTGATCTTTGCTCCCATGCGGTTGAGCATGTCACAAAGCTGTTGAAGGTAAGGTTCGCAGGCAGCATTGTAGAGCGTAGTTTTTCCTTCTGCCATGACTGCAGCCATGACAATATTGGCTGTACCTGTCACAGATGCTTCATCTAGAAGCATGTAGCATCCTTTCAGGTCTTTTCCATCAATGTGGAAAATCTCGTTTTTGGAATCGTAATGAAATTTAGCTCCGAGTTTTTGGAAACCGAAGAAATGCGTGTCCATCCTGCGACGACCGATTTTGTCTCCTCCGGGCTTGGAAAGTTTACCTGTACCAAATCTGGCTAAAAGTGGACCTAAAATCATCACAGATCCTCGTAGGGAAGAAGCTTTCTTTAAGAAATCTTCTTTCTCCAAATAGTCAAGATTAACTTCGTCAGCTTTAAAAGAGTAAGACTCTGGACCTAGTTTGGTCACTTTCACTCCCATATCACTCAACAACTCTATTAGCTTGTTGACATCGCGGATATTGGGAATTTTATGAATTGTTACTTCCTCTGGAGTAAGTAATACAGCACAAAGGATTTGTAGGGCTTCGTTTTTTGCTCCTTGGGGGATGATTTCACCTTTCAGACGGTTTCCACCCTTGACCCGAAATGATGCCATTAATTTCTACGTTTTTTATGGTTGTTTCTTCTCTTGTTGTTATGCGAACGCTTGTTTTTATGGTTGCGATCGTCTTGTGCTTGTGGAATTTTAAAATCCCTTCGGGTATTGGATTCAAAAAGTCCATTTTCTTTCACCTTCTCCAAGTCGATATGAAGTTTCCCTTTTGAAAGGGTCTTGATATCATCTAGGATGATCTGATCATCAAAATTATCCCTGTTCCAAGTGGTGTGAAAGCTTCGCATCAACTGGCCGATAAAAATAATTGCTTCCTCTTGCTCCTCATCGTTTTCGATGGTGATGGCATTTTCGATCAGCTTCTCGATATTCCTACCGTAATGCTTGAATTTGATCTCACCTTTTGGGTAGCCTATCGGGCTTGGCTTTTTGCCTAAGAGTTCCTTTTCAGGCATTGGAAAAGGGCTGTCTACATCCAATTTAAAATCAGACATGATGTATAAATCATCCCAGAGTTTCTGATCATTTTCCTGTTTAAGGGAAGGATTCAGTTGTTTGATGATTTCAATTGCAGTATAGGCACCCGCCGTGCGCTTATCCCGGTTTTCAAGACTGGTGATATAATCTACCAAGCTTTGAACGTTTTTGCCGTATTCTTTCAAAATGAGTCTTTGTTTGTCTGGTTCTTGTTGCTCCATGTGTCCTCCCATTTTTGCATAGTAAAAGGTAGCAAAAAAATCCCAAAAAGGTCGGAAGGCTGGTGATTAGTCTATAATTCTGAGCTTTGCAAAGCTAAGTAATAATGTTTTCTCCCCAAAATGTTCAAATTGAATCGTTGCTTTTCTGTTAAGTCCTTCTGTTTCAATTTTTTGTACTTTTCCAAAGCCAAATTTCGGATGTTCCACCAATTGTTCTGCTTTCAGATTATTCGTATTGGATGGTTTGAAATCCGGACTTGGCGTGTGCACCTTCATTTGCGTAGGGGCACGTCTTTCCTGTTTCTTTTTAATGCCGATAAAGCCTGAGCCTCCCGGAGGTCCCTCTTTTCTGAAGGCTCCAGACATTTCCTTACTTGCTACTCTCTTATTCACTTTGATGCAAGCTGGATCCACTTCCTCTAAAAACCTGCTGGGCTCACAATTTAACAATCTACCAAAACGATAACGAGTCAATGCATAGGTAAAGTATAATTTATCCATGGCTCTTGTTGTGGCCACGTAAAATAACCGCCGTTCTTCTTCAAGGTCTTCTCTGCTCTGCATCATCATTTGGGATGGGAATAGGTCTTCTTCCAAGCCTACCACAAACACCTGCTTAAACTCCAGGCCTTTGGAAGAGTGGATGGTCATCAGCGTAATAGCTTCTGTTTTGTCCTTATCCTGATCATTATCGGTGAGCAAGGCAATTTCCTGAAGAAAAGCTCCCAGGCTTTTATCCTCATTCTCTTCATTGTCCACATACTCTTTGATCGCATTCAACAACTCTTGTACGTTTTCGTATCGGTTGAGTCCCTCGATGGTCTTGTCCTCGTATAGCTCTCTCAATAAACCACTTTGCTTGGCGATTGTGTTGGCCGCCTCGTAAGCATCTTTTCGCTCCACGTCGATCTGAAAAGCTTTGATCATGGTAGCAAAATCAGAAACGGAATTGGAAGCTCTTCCCGGAAGAAAGCTGTGAGCATTGGTGACTACTTCCCAAAGCGGAATATCGTGTTCATAGGCTGCCACGAGCATTTTTTCGACAGAAGTATCTCCCACGCCTCTTTTGGGGTAATTAATGACTCTTTTGAATGCCTCCTCATCTGCGGTGTTTACTGTAAACCTCATGTAGGCCATGAGATCTTTGATTTCCTTTCTTTGGTAGAATGATAGGCCTCCTACGATTTTGTAGGTCAGGTTCATTTTTCTCAGCGCCTCCTCCATGGATCGGGACTGGGAGTTGGTACGATAGAGAATCGCGAAATCGTTATTGCTGAGTTGCTTGTTGTTTTTCTCTTCAAAAATGGTGTTGGCAACGATCCTGCCTTCTTCATTATCCGAGCTGGCCTTGATCAGTTCAATTTGATCACCATCCGGATTGGAAGTCCAAACAATCTTTTTGAGTTGGGCTTTATTTTTATCAATAATGGAGTTTGCTGCTTCCACGATGGTCTTGGTCGAACGGTAATTTTGCTCCAGCTTCACTACAAAAAGATCTGGGTAGTCTTTTTCGAAGTTTAAGATATTTTGGATATCTGCCCCACGGAAGGCATAGATACTTTGCGCATCATCCCCAACCACACAAATGTTTTGATGTACTGCAGCAAGTTTTTTGGTGATGAGGTACTGGGATACGTTTGTATCCTGAAACTCATCCACCATGATGTATTTAAATCGTTGTTGGTACTTATTCAGAACATCGAGATGATCTCTGAAAAGAATGTTGGTATTGAAGAGTAAATCATCAAAATCCATCGCGCCGGCCTTGAAAAGACGCTCTTGGTATCGTTGATAAATTTCACCCATTTTAGGTTTCATAGCCGCTTCATCGTCTGCTTTGACGAATGGATCATCCTGGTAAGCTTGCCAGGAAATCAGTCGGTTTTTAGCTCCAGAAATTCTGGATAGAACCGTATTGGCTTTATATACTTTATCATCCAAGTGCATTCCCTTGACGATCGAGCGAATCAGGGATTTAGAGTCATCTGCATCATAGATGGTGAAATTAGAAGGGTAACCTATTTTCTCAGATTCTACTCGTAAGATTTTTGCAAAAACCGAGTGAAAAGTTCCCATCCAGGTATTTCTAGCTTCCAGCCCAGCCAAAGACTCAATCCTATGCTTCATCTCACTGGCGGCTTTATTGGTAAATGTCAGAGAGAGTATATTGAATGCATCCACCCCTTTGGCGTAGATCAAATGAGCAATTCTATACGTTAATACTCTGGTTTTACCGGAGCCAGCACCTGCAATGATCATAACAGGTCCATCCGTGTGTTCTACAGCTTCGCGCTGGGGTGGGTTTAAACTTTCTAGGTAATCCATTTTTGTTGAGATTCAAGAAACATGGTCAAAGGATCAAGATTCAAGTATTAATTTCTAGTGTTAAGTATCAAGTATCAAGATCCAAGTATTAAGAACCAAGAATTGAGCTATTAGATATATGGTTCATAATCTGGGAATTTATTTAGAAAATCGAAGAAGCCATTGGGCAATTTCCAACAATGGGAATCTTTAAATTTTTCAATTTTCCAATTTTTTAACTCCTTAGGTTAAATTTTCCATCTCTTATGGCTCCAGAGGTACATGTCTGGCTGTTCTCTAATATTATCCTCTAGCATTTTGCAAAAAGTATCTGTGATACTGTGAGGTTCATGGGAATCGTAAGGAGGCTGTGCCAGAGGTATAAACTCATAGTGATAATAACCTCTTTTCACCTTTTTTAATTTCCCGTAATGAACATGCAAGTTCATTTTCTTAGAAAGCACCTCAGCACCTTCAAAGAATACTGCTGGTCGATTCAAGAAATTTCTTTTGTATCGATTTTCAGAAGCTGGAGGTCGCTGATCAGATCCCAGGAGAACAATTCTAGGATCTCTGCCTAAGGTAAGCATGGCTCTTCTAAACTCTTTCTTTTCTGTCACATATCCGCCAAACCGTGTCCGAATTTCTTTAATAAGGTTATTAAAGAAAGGATTGTTCACTTTTAAGTAGACAGTTTCTATTGGAACTTCAGAGTATAGATTAGTTCCGACTACACCCATTTCCCAATTGAAAATATGTCCGGTAACCATCAATGAGCTGACCCCTTGTTTTACCGGAGCATCTAGCCCTTCCTGATTGACAATAATGAACCTGCGGCGAAATTCCTCTTCCGAAATTGTCAGGATTTTGATGGTTTCGGCAAATGTGTCAGTAAAGTTCCTATAAAATCGGTTTCGGATCTTTTTTCGCTCTACCTCAGAAAGTTCGGGAAATGCATAATAAAGGTTTTCATCAATCACTTTCTTTCTATATCGAATCACATATCTCGCAACTAAGTACAGCAGATCTGTAATCCAATAAAGAACAAAAAGGGGAAGTCTGGAAAGCAGCTTGAAGAAAAACATACAATGTAAAGGGGGATTTGGCCTGAAAGCCATTTTCAACAAACAAAATAAAGGAAAAGCAGGGAAAACTTCCCGATTCCTAGTTATAAATTGACTCAATTATTACTTTTGGAACTTATGTCGGAAGTACAGCGAAGGAAATATTCTCAGGAAGAGAAAAACACCATCTTCGATGGAGAGTTTATGCCACACATAGACTCCATGTATAATTTTGCCTATCGACTCACATTTGATGAGGACGATGCGAAAGATTTGGTGCAGGATACATATCTCAAGGCCTATAGATTTGTGAACTCTTTTGAGCAGGGAACAAATGCCAAGGCATGGCTGTTTAGGATCCTGAAAAACAGCTTCATCAATGAATATAGGAAGAAAAGTAAACAGCCTGCTAAGGTAGATTATCAGGAAGTTGAAACTTATTACAACTCAGATGATGTTCAGTATCAAAGTACTTCTGATCTCAGAGCGGAATCTGTTAAAGATATGCTGGGCGATGAGATCTCCAATGCATTGAATAGCCTGGCAGTTGATTTTCGTACTGTGATTATCCTTTGTGACTTAGAGGGATTCACATACGAAGAAATGGCAAAGATTTTGGATATTCCGATTGGAACCGTTCGTTCGAGGCTTCACAGAGCAAGGAATTTACTAAAAGAGAAGCTAAAAGGATATGCCCAAAATATGGGCTACGATACGGACGAAGAGGAGGCAATATAAAGTAGAATTACTCATGGATATGAATGAAGAAACATCCGGTGCGCGTAAATTGAGGTGCGACGATACCAGCAAGTGTTTTGAATTGCTGGAAAGTATTCTGGACGGGGAAATGGATAACTCCAAGGAAGTCCTGAAAGATAAATTGGCAAAATGTCAACCTTGTTTTGAGCATTATCATTTAGAACAAGCAATTCGGGATGTATTGAAAACCAAATGCACCAAACATGAAGTGCCCACTGAATTAGCTGATTGTATTCGTCAGAAGATTCAGGATATCAAATAGTTTATGACCCACGGCAAAGCCATTATTTTTTCCGCACCCTCGGGTTCGGGAAAAACCTCATTAGTCAGACATCTGATTCAAAAAATCCCAAATTTGGGATTTTCTATTTCTGCCTGTACCCGAGATAAAAGAGGAAGGCATGAAGTACATGGCAAAGACTATTATTTTTTAAGCCAAGAGCAATTTAAAAAGCATATTGATCAAGACGACTTCATCGAATGGGAGGAAGTTTATGCAGGGAATTTTTATGGAACCCTGAAAGAAGAAATTCAGCGTATTTGGGATTCTGGTAAAGCCGTAATTTTTGATGTGGATGTCAAAGGCGGTTTGGCTTTGAAAAAATACTTTGGAGACCAGGCTTTGGCGATTTTTGTGAAAGTGCCCTCCTTAGAGGTTTTGAAAACTAGGTTGAGTGACCGGGGTACAGAGACTGAGGAATCCCTATCCAGAAGAATATATAAAGCGGAATTTGAATCAAAATTCGAACCGCAGTTTGATGTGACCATCGTCAATGACGACTTCGCTGTATCCTCTGCCGAAGCTGAAAAATTGGTCGAAGATTTTTTAGCCAAAAAAAAGTGAAAATCGGACTCTATTTCGGTTCCTTTAATCCCATTCACATTGGGCATTTGATCATTGCTGATACGCTGCATGATCGGACCGATTTAGACCAGGTTTGGTTTGTGGTCAGTCCCCAAAATCCTTTAAAAAAACGTCAGTCCCTCATTCACGAATTTGACAGGTTGCGGATGGTGGAATTAGCGATAGAGGATAATTTCCATTTCAGAGCTTCGGATGTGGAGTTTTCTATGCCAAAACCAAGCTATACTATTGACACGCTGGCTTATCTAACAGATCAATACCCGCAGCATCAGTTTTGCTTGTTTTTAGGTTCGGATAACCTGACGCAGCTTAAGCGCTGGAAAAATTACCAGATGATTTTGGACAATTATGAGATTTTTGTTTATCCACGCCCCGGAGAATCCAAAACATTTGAGCACCCAAAAATCCAGCTGATCGATGCCCCTTTATTGGATATCTCAGCAACTTTTATCCGAAAATCAATTCTTGCTGGGAAGTCCGTCAAATACCTCCTTCCTGATGGAGTAGCAGATTATATCCGGGATAAGAAGTTGTATCAGTAGGCATTCAGTCTCAGGTTTCAATAGGCAGTCGCAGTGTTTTGTTATTCATGAAATAGTAGGTTATACGTCATAATTTTCTCTTGAAATAATTTTTTAGTTATTTTTAAACTAATTCTTGCGATTAAAAAAAATTAAATATCCTTACAACGAAGTCTTAAGTGAGGCTTTGATTCCGGCCGGGATTTTTTTTTAAAATTCAGCATTAGGCAAATGAAAAAATTACAATTTTTTATTTTAGTAATTTTTATTAGCTCTTGTCAAAAACCAAAACAAGAGGGAATTATCACCATCCCCACTGAAAGTGCAAAAGAAAAAAATGTTTCAAATTTGGTGGAGGAAGTCTCTTTTTATCCTCTTTTCGGTGAACTAGGGCAGGTTCCTTATGGAGTTGAAAAAATAGTTTTAACTGAAGAGCTTATCCTACTTGGTGATTTCAACTTTTCCCAATCACTTTTTGCATTTAATAGAGCGAATGGAAAAGCTATTACGGTACCTATTCAAAAGGGTGAAGGACCAATGGAAGTAAGAGAAGTAGATGACTTTTGGGTAGACGGTGACTTAATTTATGTTTTGGATGGAATAGGAAGAAAAATTCTTCCCATATCTTATTCAAATCTTGAACTTATTCTCAAAACACCTATTCAATTAGAAATTCCTGTCAGAAGATTTGCCAAGACAAAAGATGGATTTGTTGGCTTGACGGGAGGCGGACAGGAAAATGAATTAGCATTCTTTGATCAAAATGGAAAATTGATCTCAACGCATTTTCCCCATTCAATTTCCTATTTAATGCTTCCGTTAAATCCATTCCAAAAAATCCCAAAGGCCGATGGATTTCAAATTGTTTTTCATTCCAATTTTGATCCTGTTTTTTATGATGTGGGAGAAGGGTTTTTGGCCACTTATGACACTTTAAGATATAAAGGTGAAGCAATTAAAGTTCCTGAAAAAACTGATTTTGTTATGGATTTGGAAGGGTTTGAACAATACCGTGGAACTTTAAAAGATCAACCTTCTCTGTTCATGGTTTTTGAAAGTTCTGCAGACCAATCCATCTTATTGTATTCCCTTAAAAATGAAACCAACTTTGCTTTATTTTGGGGTGATCAGCATATTTCATATCCATCAAAGAACTTGATAAATGATTTAACTTTTGATTATAACATAGGGATGCCAATTGCGATGGGTGCCTCTGAATCAAAATTTTTAACTACCATCCACAAAGAGCATGTCAATCAAGAGGATCCCGAATTTGAAGGGTCCAAATTGCAAAAAGCAATACTTAGTAATCCAGAAGTTGAAGTTTTTCTCATGGAATTTCGTTTGAAGACTAACACTAAATTATAGCTTAACTAAGTCCAAAGGACACTTTTTTTGGTTGAATTTGATTTTTAGTATCTGGTTTAGCTCCTGTTCCAAGCTTGAGGTTTATTATGCTTCCTAGATGGATTTATTGGAATATATGGCGAATAGGAGGACAGGATTTTTGCATACTATTCCCTTTTTTACTTTCTTGAAGATTGACCCAAAAAGCCTGACTTTTCAAATTCAAACCTGACCTTAATGAAATCGAGCATTTCGTAAACGATATCCCTAGGCTTATTATACGCTATGCAAGATTCCATCTGACCATTAAAAACATTTAAAAACAGATGAAAAAACATACCTACGGAAGTGGACTGATTGGCAATTGTGCTTATATCGCCCACGTAGAAGAAGATACTAATATCTCATGGCTTTGTCTCCCTAGATTCGACTCAGACTTTATTTTTGGGGGCATGTTGGATCGAGAAAAAGGTGGACAGTTTACCATCTTACCTGAGAAAGGCAAATTTGAATCTACACAAGTATACCGGGAGAATACCAATATTTTAGAGACGACGGTAACTTATGGGGAAAACAGCTATAAAGTAACTGATTTTGCTCCGCGGTTTAAGAATTTTGACAGGTATTATAGGCCATTGATGCTAATCCGTAAAATTGAGTCAGTTAAGGGTGGACCACATGTCAAGATCAAATGCGAACCTGTATCGGATTATGGAAGGATGAAATTAACTCCTAGCCTCGGGAGTAACCATATTCGGTACATGGGGATTGAACAGGAATTGCGACTGACAACGAATGCTCCCATGAGCTATATCATGGATGAGAAGGCTTTTGCACTGCATCGCCCTATTTATCTGGTCTTTACCTATGGCAGACCTTTAGAAGCTCCTATTGAGACTACTTCTGAGCGTTTTCTCCATGCTACTACCGCTTACTGGCAGGAATGGGTGAAGTCTACCAGTATTTCCAATTTCCATCAGAAATTGGTTTTAAGGTCAGCTCTCATATTGAAGATACACCAATACGAGGATACCGGAGCAATTATCGCCGCTTCTACTACCAGTTTGCCAGAATCTCCAGGATCTACCCGAAATTGGGATTATCGCTATTGCTGGATTCGTGATACCTATTATACATTGACCTGCTTTAATAGCTTGGGTCACTTTGAGGAATTAGAGAAATACTTTGAATTTATCCACAACTTAATACTCGGTGAGGATGGGCGTTACCAGCCCTTGTACTCGATTACTGGGAATTCTCTTTTGACTGAGGAAATATCAGAGTTAGATGGATATCTTGGGAATAAACCTGTTCGCTTTGGAAATCAGGCTTATACTCATATTCAAAATGACCTGTATGGGCAGGTTTTGGTTTCCTTATTGCCTCTTTATTCTGATCAACGATTTACCGAGGAAGAAAGAAGTAGCTCCCGACCCATGATTTTGAATTTGCTAGATAAAATCGAAGCGACGATGAATGAAAAGGACGCGGGGCTTTGGGAATTTAGAAACTTGGCTCAGGAGCATTGTTATACATTCCTCTTTCACTGGGCTGGTGCTTGTGCTGCCGCAAAAATTGGGATTCGCCTGAAAAGTGATAAAATGTACCAAAAGGCGATTTATTTGCGAGATGAAGCTGCTAAGAAAATTGAGTCCTGTTATCTGCCAGACCGTAAAGCCTATGGTCAGGCTGTAAACTCTAAATACATGGATGCCTCCACATTACAACTGATTACTATGGGGTATTTTGGAGATGATCTTGAGCGTGCAAATAATCACTTAAAAGCTTTGGAAGAAGATTTGTTGGCAAAGGATTTCTTATTCTACAGATACAAGCACATGGATGATTTTGGCGTTCCAGAGACTACCTTCCTGATTTGTGCATTTTGGTATATTGAGGCTTTGGCTTGCGTAGGAAGATTAAATGAGGCTGTAGAAGGATTTGAAACTTTGACGAAGTATTGCAATCACCTTCATTTGTTCTCAGAAGATGTTGATCAAAAAACAGGAAGCCAATGGGGGAATTTTCCACAAGCTTATTCCCACGTAGGTTTGATGAATGCTGCTTTCCGAATTGGGAAAAAGCTGGATCAGCCTAACTTCCTTTAAGCAGTGTGATTGCATATTTTCTGCGGGTAAACTGCTAAATAACTCCATGACATATTTCATATCGTCCTGCTTCTCCTGAAGCAGGACTTTTTTGTTTATGCTGTTCTTTCTCATTTTTTATAGCTGGTTTTCAGACTTAGTACAATACTTGTAGCTTCCAATTCTGATTAATTTGTACACCCCATGAATTACGATAGAATTACATCTGCCTTCTTCTTGATCTGCGTGTCTCTGCTTATTGTTTCCTGCGCATCAAATCCATACAAGAAGATCAATAAAGAGTATGAGAAAAATGTCAAAGATGTTTCTGCAGCTTATTTGGAGATTCCTAAAACCAAAGAGGAACTTAATTATGACACGCTTAGCATCACGGATGAGTGGGTAGGAACCACCAATTTCAGTATCAGAAGACCGAATTTTGTGATCATCCACCATACAGCCCAGGATTCACTGGAGCAAACCATCAGGACTTTTACCCTGCCACGAACTCAAGTGAGTTCTCATTATGTAATAGCAAAAGATGGTACGATCGTACAAATGCTCAATGATTATCTTAGGTCCTGGCATGCCGGAAGAGGGAAATGGGGAAGTGTAACTGATTTGAATTCAGTTTCTATAGGTATTGAGCTAGATAATAATGGATTTGAACCCTTCCCTGAAGCACAGATCGAAAGCCTACTTATTCTCTGTAAAAGATTAAAATGGAAGTATGGCATTCCTACAGCTAATTTTATTGGGCACTCCGATATTGCTCCTTCACGAAAGGTAGATCCCAACCGGTTTTTCCCTTGGGATCAACTTGCCATGGAAGGATATGGTTTTTGGTATGATGTCGATGAAGTATTTCCTGTGATCAACCCAAAGGATGATCAAACTTCCATTCCATTAGAAAATACAGACACTCTATTAAAAGATAGTTTTGATCCTATCATGGCTTTGAGAATCATAGGATATGACGTAAGTGTTCCTAGCAATGCCATTCAATCTTTTAAACTTCACTTTGTGCAAGGGGAGGAGTTTAGTACAGAATTGACGGAGTTAGATCTGAGGATTTTGAAAAATCTATATAAAAAATACCTGTAAGATTTACTCCTACAGGTATTTATTTTGAAGCTCCTAGAAATTATTGAGTCAGCTTATGTAATAGCTGTCTGACTTGTTTGAATGACTTGATATTGTAATTAGCCTGTGTGTAAGCATAGCCAACTCGAATGGAATAAGCATTCTTAGGCATGGCTTTAAAGGTATCTTCATCCGTCCAGTCATCACCGATTGCTAATACAAAATCAAACTCATGGCCTTTCATTAGGGAGGTAGCAGCTCTACCTTTATTGATATCAGGTCTCTTGATTTCCAATACCATATTTCCTTCCAATACTTGGAGATTATGACCTCTGGCCATGTATTTCAGGTGACTGAAAAGCTCTCGCATCCTCAAATCACCCAATCCGCTTTCCACTTTTCGATAGTGCCATACTAGAGAATGGTGCTTTTCTTCGATAAAGGCTCCTGGAGTTCTTAAAACATAATATTCCATGACATTTCGGATATCATCTTTCCAGGTGTCATCTATTTCTGCATATAATTCCCAGTCAGTTTTTTGACCTTTTCGATGAACCCAAACTCCATGTTCGGCTATCATGTCAATATTTTGCCCTTTAAACCATTTGCCAAGAGTGTCTTTATCTCTTCCCGAGATAATCACTACCTGAGCTTTTGAGCTTAGATCTTTAACGAGTTTCTTCAATTCAGCATCTGGTACGGCATCTTGTGGGTTTGCAGTAAAACCGGTCAGGGTACCATCGTAATCAAGGAAGAAAATAGGATTGGTCGCTTTCTTGAAACTGCTTTGGATTTCATTGAGAACTTTTGCGTCAACATCCTTAGAGGTAAGTTCCGCCTGCTTTTCCTTGACATGCTCCACGCGATCCATAAACACTTTTACCCACTGGAAAACATCGTATTTTTTGAGGCTTTCCTGCATGGCCTTGATCCGCAGTTTTTGCTCACTCTCCTTCATGGAAAGGCCCTCGTAGATAGCATCTACTACTCCTTGTCGGTCATTAGGGTTGACAAGAATTGCATCCTGAAGTTCCTTGGAGGCTCCTGCCATCTCTGATAAAATCAGGACTCCCGTCTGGTTGGTTTTACTCGCTACAAATTCCTTACAAACGAGGTTCATACCATCTCGAAGAGGCGTAACCAATGCCACGTCAGACATGCTGTAGAAAGCACTCAGTTCTTCAAATGGGAAACTTCTATAGAAATAATGTACAGGAACCCAATCCAGCGTGGAGTATTCACTGTTTATTCTTCCGACCAGTAAGTCAATTTCTTCTTTGAGTTCTTTATAGGATTGTACTCTGTCTCGGGAAGGAACTACGACCATGATCATGGAGACCTTTCCTCGAAGTTCTTTATGCTGCTGAAGTAATTGGTCAAAGACATGGATTCTTTGGGGGATACCTTTAGAGTAATCCAGCCTATCAATGGTGAGAAGAAGTTTTTGATCTCCGACTTTTTGCCTAAAGTCCTTGACGATATTTTGCGTTTTACGGCTTTTTGCTTGCTTGGCAAATTTATGGTAGTCTATTCCCATTGGGAAAGAATCCACGTTGATGATTCGGTTTTCTGCTTGTATGTAGCCACTTTGGCCAGACATCCCTGTGATCCTACCCACGGCACTTAAGAAGTGGCGCATGTCATCATAGGTGTGAAAACCTATCAAATCAGCTCCACAAACACCTTCCAGAATTTCCTTTCTCCAAGGGATCATACGGATGATCTCGTAGGATGGGAATGGGATATGTTGGAAGAAAGCGATAGTTGCCTCAGGGAGTATTTCCCTAAGCATTTGCGGAAGCAACATGAGTTGATAGTCATGTATCCAGATGGTGTCATCCGGATCTGCTTTTTTGACTATTGCCTCACAGAACTTTTGGTTGACCCGCACATAGGCATCCCAGTGATCGGGATTGTAAATCATGTATTGGGTAAAGTAGTGAAAGGCAGGCCATAGCGTTTCATTGCTAAAGCCTTCATAAAATTGTTCTACATCTTCTTTCGAGAGAAAAACAGGTGCCATTTTCAAGGCATGCAACTCGATGATGATCTCAGCTCTTTGTTCCGCGTCATCCACGGTATTGCCAGGCCAACCTATCCAAATATTTTCTCCTGATTTGTAGATAGAGTCTAGACCGGTAGCAAGGCCTCCTGCACTAGGTTTAAATTCAAATTTTCCATTGCGGTGCCGTAAACTGATCGGCAGTCGGTTTGATACAATTATGGTTTTTGCCATTGGTGATTTAGTAGTTGAAAAACAAGGATGGAATTCGTTTTCCATCCAAAAAGGCATATTCGAGAAGATAGGGAATATAGACGTGATTTAAAACTAAAATAGGGCTAAAAGCCCCATTCTTCACGTTTTCTTTGTGATTTCTTAATATTTTGAAACCAGAAAAGTATAAAAAAAGCAGTCTGTAAAAGACTGCTTTCTATTAATTTGCTTGTGCCACTTGATCAGGTTTTGTGTGAATCCTATCCCAAATAAACTCTCCTATAGCAAGTCCCTGACTTACCCCATAGTCGATTGCCGGCATGTAATGAATTCCTCCATAAAATCTGCTGATGGCCGCCTCTTGATAGGCTTGGCTGAATGAATCGTATTCTCTAACGGGTAGACCATAAGCAACTTCTGAGCTGTCAACTAAGTGGAACTCATCTCCGAATAATTTTCCTAAGGTATATCCGGCTGCAGAAGAAGCTACACTATGCCCTGAAGTGTGTTCAGGAAATGGAGGGGTTTGCAAAATGGGTACCCACTCTTCATCTATGTATTGGTTGATGTAGGTTTCTGGCCTGATCAAATTACTTCTATATTTTTCATCCCAGCAGGAAATAAAAGCTTCATTCAAAGCAATTCCTGTTAAAGAGAATGTTTCTGCTGTTCCTTTCCAGTCTTTTCCGGCAGCTTTACTAGCGATTCCAGCGATACTCATCCAGTGGCCTCCTGGAGTGATTTTTTTCTCAGCAAACATCACATGCCCTTTGACATTCATTTTATATGGGTTGCAATCCCAGAAAAGGGCAATATTCTGCTCCTCTTCTCCTGCATTGACTGCCGCGTCATAAACTTCCTTCGCGACTTTATAAAATTCAGAGCCGGGCTGATCAGAAAATGGAGGGGGTGCTAAAGGCTTAAACTGCGCTGCAGAGTCCAAAACAAATGTTCTGATTTTGTTCCAATGAGGTTCTATTGCCTCCATGTAAGCAGGTGGGGTAGGTTCCCATGTTCCTATTTCACCTGTAACTGTGAATTTTGGGAAGGAACGACTTTGATGGTAATTATCCTTGGAGGAATAAGCTTTGATTACATCTCCCACTTCTTTGCCATAAGCGATGGAAGCTTCGAAAACATCCTCTGGAATTCCTTTTTCTTTCAACTCCTGATAAACGGCATCTCTGTGCTCATTCATCATATCTTCAGAGAAGATTAGCCCTGTACCAACGTAGTAATAAGCGGCAAGTGAAGCCAAAGGAGGGTAAACCTTTTCAGAAGGAGTGAAAGTAACTTTCTCAGAGCCATTGAGCTGACCCAAAAGGGATACATAATTCGGGTCCACACTAGCAGCAACTTCATAAGCAGCTAAGCTTGAGTAAGAATAAATCCTCGCGGCTACTGGCGGGGAAAAGATGTCGTGTATGATTACTTCTGTAATTCTATTTTGGGCATTGTTCAAGTATGACCCATCAGTAATTGCATCTGAGTAATCTACTTGTTCTTGGCAGGAAAGCACTGAAAGGAGCAGTCCTAATCCAAATATGGTTTTAATAATTCGCATACCTAAGTAACGGTGATTGGTAAATTGGGTGGTAAAATTAAGATAATCAGAGGCCAAGCTCAAGTTTTTTAACTTTTGATCACCTTTTTTTTGGAGCTCCAAAGCTATTGGTTTAATAGGATTATGCAAATGATTTTTCTCACCTTTTCATTTCATTTGCCAATCCATGATTAGAAGATACTAGTAAAATTCTTTTGCCAGCAACAGGATGAGATGCTATTTTCCTTTTTTCTTTAAGGTAGGAACCACAAAAAAAGCAAATTTTTAAAGTATGTTCAATTCATTGATAATGGGTCACGATTCTCATGAAATCCTTGAGTATTTCCTAATGTCTCATTTGTAATCCCAAATCTCAGCTTCAGCACTATTTTTTACTACGAGAAGTTTTTTGTTTTCCAGTAGTTCAAAAGCCCGGATATCCCCGTCTATTTTGAGACCATGGGCTGCATTTGTCCAATAATCAAATGTTCCATCACCTTTTCCCAATAAAACCTCTCCATAGCTGGCATCGTATTTTCCTGCTTCCGGTTTTGCCTGAGCTAGGTTTCCTCCCAGAATCAAATCCAAATTTCCATCCTCATTCAAATCTAACACTGCAATTGCGAAAACGTAGGAACGTTGAGCCAGGACGGGGAATGGTTTCCATGTGAAATTTCCATTTCCTTCATTCATGAGCACTCCAGATTCTAGATTGTTCACTTCGTTGATGATGGATTGATTGACAATTTCAGGAGGAAAAATATCTGTTAAACTTTCATTATTGTAATTACTATACCGCAAATATTTCTTTTTGACAGAAGGGATTTGGCGCTCCAGTTCATGTTTTAAGGTATATGGTACTTGGACTCCCTCGACTTCCTGGGCGAAAATATGTTCGACTGACCCATTTTGATCAAAATCATTCAGGAACATTTTCACAGGAGAATCAGGAGTGATTTTGAATCGTGAATTCAATCCATTGTTCCCCAAAATCAAATCAGGAAGTCCATCATTATTAAAATCCGCTACTTCCACCGCCCGGTACCATCCTTTCAATGTTTCAAGTTCTGGCATTTCAATTTTTTCGAGATTGCCATTGGTGTTTTTCAAAAAGATTGGAGCGGTCCAATCACCTACTAAAACCAAATCCTCGTTTCCGTCCTTATCCCAATCGAGCACTGTGGCATCGGTAATCATTCCAAGATTTTTCAGGCTTGGAGCAAGTGTGGCTGACTTCTCTGTAAAATTACCCTTTCCGTCATTGATCCACAATTGACTGCTCGCAGGAGCTCCATAAGTAAACGGAACCAGCCTACCTCCAACAAATAAATCTAATGCTCCGTCTTGATCGACGTCGATCAAATTGACTGTACTACTGCTACCAAAAACCGTTGTGAATCCTGCCGATGAATTTTTGGTGAAATTTCCATTTCCATCATTAAGATATAAGCGGTCTGCCAAATCGATCGAACCAAAACCTGATTCATTGCCTCCAGACGTCACAAACAAGTCCAAGTCGCCATCCGCATCTGCATCGAAAAAAACAGCATCTGTATCCTCAGATGATGCGTCTTTAAGGAATGCATCTTGGGGACTTTCGTAATATTCTCCTAAAGGGGAAGCGAGATAGAGTTTTGCAGAGAATGTTTTGGCTCCCCCAAAAAAAAGATCTTCCAACCCATCACCGTTTACATCTGCTTTGGCAAATGCCGGTCCCTCCGTAGAATACATTAAATAGGTCAATCGGTCACGATCAAAATCTACGAAGGGATTTTCCTCATGCAAGAAACTCAATCCTGGGTTTTCAATTTTGCTAAATTGTTGGCTAGTAGGTTTTTCAAAAAAAGATTTTCCAGAGGGCATTTCTATTGCATCTTCCCAATTTAAAACCAGCAACTGATCTGCAACTTGATTTTTTAGCTCAGTGTATTTACCGTCAGGCCATAAAATTTCTATTGATTCCAGCTTTGCCAAATCCCCTAATCCTATCGTGATTTTAGGGTCTACGGAAGATTGGAATCCTCGATTAGGCATTTGCTCAGCATAGAATATTTCATCTTCCGATTTCAGACGGATTTGGGTTCCTATGGCAAAGGTGTTTTTTCCTTTTCCCTTCAACTGAATTTGGATGAAGTGATGTGTTGGATGGATATAATTCCCCTGATTTTTGAAGATCTGGGCGGGTTCATTGACATTATTCACGACCAGATCAAGTGTCCCATCATTGTTTAAGTCTCCATATGCAGCGCCATTGGAATGGATTGCTTGGCTAAGCCCCCAATCTTCAACTTTATTTTCAAATTTCAATTCGCCCAAATTTTGGAAGGCATAATTGGGAATTGGGTTAATAGGAATCGGATCGACTAAGGCTTTAAAATCAACCCCTTCCTGAGAGATGATTTGACTTTTGGTGTTCTCGTCGTCAATGAAATTTAAATAATCCAGGTCTGTGATGTCCTGATAAATACCATTCGCTACAAAAATATCCCTTAACCCGTCATTGTCCATATCAAACATCAGAGCTCCCCAACTCCAATCCGTAGCCTCAACATTACTGAGCCTGCCTATTTCGCTGAAGGTGCCATCTCCATTGTTAAGGTGGAGCATATTTCGTGAAAACTGATAGTGATATCCGTAGTTCTTGTTGAACTGGAACTTGTCCCAATTTTCAAAAGTGGTGACTTGCTTTAGTTTGGCTTGCGATTCCGGAAGCATGTCAGTCACAAAGATATCCAATAGTCCGTCGCCATTGATATCAGCTATGTCTGCACCCATTGATGCTGCACTGATAGAGCGCATGGACTTTTCCAATGATTCAGTGAAGGTTCCATCCTGATTATTGATGTAGAGGTAGTCTTTTTCAAAGAAATCATTGGATATGAAAATGTCAGGCCAAGTATCCTGATTGACATCTCCAATGGTTATTCCCAGACCAAAGCCTATTACTGAGCCATAAATCCCGGCTTCTTCGGAGACGTCTTTGAATTTCCCATCGTCATTTCGAAAGAGTTTATCACCCCCTACCATGTCTCGCTTGATTCTCTCATTCTGCATCTTGTTGAATGAGCCAATTGCCTGATAGGAATTATTCAGTAAATAGACGTCCAGATCGCCATCTTTGTCAAAATCAAAAAATACCGCATGTGTAGAGTAGCCATGATCCGCCAATCCGAAAGTCTCAGCCATTTCTATAAAGGTCCCATCTCCCTGATTGATAAAAAGTTCGTTTTGTTTGTTGTCTCCAGAAATGTCACCTGAATTGCATACATAAATATCCAGAAATCCATCCCCATCAACATCAGCCATAGAGACACCTGTGCTCCAGGCTCGGGTTCCAGCTACTCCAGCTTTTTCGGTAATGTCCTCAAATTTGAAATCCCCTTTGTTGAGATAAAGTTTATTCGGTCCCAAGTTGGCGGTAAGATAAAGATCCACAAGCCCATCGTTGTTGATATCTCCAATGGCCACACCTCCACCGTTATAATAGTTTCGGTAGGTGAAAATGTTGAAATCTTTACTAAAACTTAAGTCGTTTCGAAAATCTACTCCTGAATTCGCCTGCTCAATTTCCTGAAAAAGCGTCATTTGTTTTTCCGTTTCTTCCTTGCAGGAAATAAGTAAAACCACTATGATAAGCCTTGCTATTTGGTTCCTCATGAAATGCTATTATCCTTTATTTTTTTCCTCTGAAGACAAAGCCGACTTTTCAATATTCACGTTTGGCAGGTGTTTTTTGAAGGTTCGGATTTGTTGGCTTTCGTCCATCCTTTTAAAGATACACGGGGTTCCGTTTTCATTTTTTAATTCAATAAATCTAGTTTCGTACCATTCTTCCAAGAGATTGATTCTTTCGTACTGTAGTAATTCTGGAGTCATGCCATTTTTCCAAGAAATACATAAATCATCCTTCAACTTAAGGAGTTTATGGATGAAATTGAACTGTTCGAATTTGAGATAAGAGCTTGTGTGGGTTGAATTACAAGACGGTATTTGGGGTTTATTATCAATCGATGGATTTATGGGTTCAATGGTTGACTTTACTTTATTGTTCATTTTTTGATAGGACTCAAAACATGTTTTTTTAAACATTCTTTGCCCTAATCCAAAAGCATGGTTTTTGGTTTGATTCCAAAAATAGTATTCTTTTCTCTCCAACATCTCAAAGCCAAATGAGAGGGGGAAAATAGGAGCATGCCCGGTGAAACTAATAGCGAAATTCAAAAACCAGTGGCTCATCATTGTTTCGTAATACTACTAAATTTGGTTTGTTTTCAATATTGATTTGGAGAAAGTCCCTGATTTCACCAGGTACAAATAGACCACTTTCTCCCGGGGTTAAGGTTTGCCATTGATTTTTTCCGTTTGGTTTCAAGACCCATCCATAACTTCCCATTTGACTTCCCAATTCGGGCTTGATCCGACTTTGATTTCCACCAAAAACCAACACAGGGCCTCCTGATTCTCCTTTGAGAGAAGTAATAGAATAAACTGGAGCGGATTGTATTTCTGGGGGTAAATCGGTGTAAAGGAAATTGCCTTTTCCGTCATTTAACCAAAGGCTAGTTTCAAGATTACCAGCTGTTAAAGTTAAGGAATTTGCCCAAATTGTTTCAGGGAAAAGGTCTTCCAAAGGTTTGTCTTGGTAGGATTCATAGGTTAGCAATTGCTTTCGTAAAGAGGGGATTTGGCGAAGCAAGGCAGGTTTAAGAACCCATGGAATTGTTCTTTCATTTTCGTATTGTGAAAGAATCTGATCCAAGGTTCCATTTTGGTCAAAATCGTTTAACACCATTCTAAGCTGAGAATTGCTTTGGCTTCGAAGTCGGGAATTTAAACCGTGATTCCCAGCAAGAATATCGGGGAAGCCATCCATGTTGACATCCTCCACCAACAGGCAATTCCATAGGCCAGTGGTATTTTCGAAACCAAAATCAACTGTTTTTTCAATTAATTTATTGTTCTCAAAACGAAATATCCGAATTGGCATCCATTCACCTGTGACGATAAGTTCAAGTTTCCCATCTCCATCCAAATCCTCCAAACCTGCGGAAGTCAGCATCCCGATTGTCGAAAGTTCAGGGTTGAGACTCTGAGAAATTTGCTTAAAACCTCCTAACCCGTCATTTTCCCAAACTTGAAGACCTGTCGGAATTCCATAAGCAAATGGAATGGCCCGGCTGCCGACGACCAAATCCATATCTCCGTCTTCGTCAAAATCCATCGGAAGTTGGAAAGCTGTGGGACTTGAAGAAAAGAACTGAGGGGATTTGTGGAAGTTTCCAGAGCCATCATTAAGGTAAAGTCGGTCTGAATAAGCAGGGGAATTATCGCCAAACTCTATTCCTCCACTTCCGACGAGTAAATCTGGATAACCATCTTTATTAGCATCAAAAAAAAGTGCTGTAACATCTTCAGATATGGCATCCGAACCAAACAGCTCTTCTTGTTTGGGGATAAATTTGCCTTCTGAATTTTGAATCAGCAAAACAGAGCTTTGTCCTTTCGCCCCAGGGATAAAAAGATCATCTAATCCATCACTGTTTACATCTGCTTTTGCAGCCTTTGGTCCTTCATTACTGATCATCCAGAATCGCAATCGATCCCGGTCAAAATCTACAAAGTTGCTTTCCTGATGTTGAAAGGGGATTTTTGATTCTTTTTGAGTGAAAATCCGAACTGGAAATTCCTCCAATTCCGGTAAGGTTTTGGTTACCTTCTCTGGAAACAGTTTCAAAGATTGATTCACATGAACGTCTCTGATGATTTGGGTTTTACCGTCTTGCCATAAAATCTCAAGCGAATCGAGTTTTTCAATTTTCCCCAAGCCAAAATGCATCCTAGGATCCACGGAGGACATGTAACCTTTGACAGGTTGATACTCTTGGTAGTATTTTTTATCTGCAGCGTAAGCGATGACTTTTGTACCAAATTCCTTACCTAGTTCTATGCTCAGATAGTTACCTATTTTTTGGTCCGAACTGGTGTTTTTGTAAACAAAAGCCCGTCCATTCAAATTATTAATCACCAAATCTAAATCTCCGTCATTATCCAAATCCCCGTAGGCTGAACCAGTGCTGAAAGTTAGCTGATCCAAGCCCATATTTGAAGAAAGATTTTCAAAGGACCAGTTGCCCTGGTTTTTAAAAAGAAAGTTTTGCTGAGGGTTTGAAGGAAACGCATCAATCATTTTGGTCAAAAGAATGGAATCTTCCTGGAACCCATTTAATTTTTCCTGGTTGTTGACATAGAAATCTACAAAGTCAAAATCAGTTAAATCCTTCACAATTCCATTGGTGACAAAAATATCCTTCAGTCCGTCATTGTCCACGTCGAAAATCAAGGCTCCCCAACTCCAGTCTGTTGCTTCTACACCTGTCATCCTACTGACTTCGGCAAAAATAGGAGTTTGAGTTCCTGGTCTGAACCCCAGGTTTCTTTGAAGTGTGTTTCGGGTAAATTGTTGATGGTACCCTGCTTTTATATTTGATTGAAATTTATCCCATTCTTCAAAAGGGGTTTTCGTTTTGACGCGTGAAAGCTCTTTTGGAAGCATTTCGGTGACAAAAATATCTGGTTTGGAGTCATTGTCCAGATCAGCAATATCAGCCCCCATACTTCCCAGACTGATTTCTGGAAGAAGATCAGGTAGTATTTCAGAAAATGTCCCATCCTGATTGTTCAGGTAGAGGTAATCCCTTTCAAAATAGTCATTGGAAACGTATAAGTCTGGCCAATTATCGTCATTTAGGTCAGCCACTGTGACTCCAAGACCATAGCCGATGTTACTTCCGAAAATCCCTGCTTCTTCAGACACATCCGTAAAGATTTCTCCATCATTTCTGAATAATTTATTTCCTCCTTCAGGATCTCGAATTTCACGCTGCCCAACCCTCAGGTCGTAAATCCCTACGGATCTTGCTGAATTACTGAGTAGGTACATGTCCAGATCTCCATCTTTGTCAAAATCAAAGAACACAGCATGCTGACTCAGCCCTTTTTCTGCGATTCCGTATTCTTTAGATTTATCTGAAAAAGTAAGATTGTCGTTATTGATAAAAAGTTCATTATGCCGTTTCTCACCTCCTGGAGGGCCTGATTTGCAAACATAAATATCTAGCAAACCGTCACCGTTCACATCGGCCATACTTACTCCAGTGGTCCAATAGCCGGTCGAGTTTAGCCCAGCTTGGTCTGTAATATCTTTAAATTTCAGATTTCCAAGGTTCAGGTAAAGTCTGTTTGAAGTTTGATTTCCGGCTAGGAAAACATCAGTTAAACCATCATTATTAATATCTCCCAGTGCTACTCCTGAACCGTTATAGAAATTACGAAAAGTGTAGGGGTTTACTTTTTCCGTGTAAGTAAGGTCATTTCTGAAGGTTATGCCTGATTCCTCTTCCGAAAGTAATTGAAAGAGTGCATCATGACTTTTCTCTTCTTTCTGACAAGAAAAGCTGCAAACAATAAGAAGAATAAGGAGGGTTTTTTGTTTCATTGACATGTTTTAAAACAGGAAAAAACCAAAAGTTTAAATCCTATTTAATACATTTTAAATTCTATTGCTAACCTGGATTATGAGTCAGAATAAAGATTCCTTCACTGATTCACAAGATATGGGGGCTATTTGCGATCATTGGCAAAATTTCTTGGTCATTTTTTCCTGAATCTACCAGTTTGTTTGTTTTGTCCAAAGCGAAAGGATTTTTTACTAGATATGGAACTGAGTAAAAGATGATGCTCTGAATCACAAAAACATCTCCTCTTCAAAAACAAAAGAAAAAGGCTTTTTAAGTCCTCAATTTTTATAATCAAAATCAGAAATATTTCTTTTCACATTGGCTAGTAGGGTTTTTCTGACTGTAGTGATTTTGTTATTTGAAGTTAAATCAGGCGTCAAAATATTTAACTTTGGACAGTTATAAACATTTGAAGAATTAATTTTATATTTTAATGATGCTTTGTATTATTTTACTAGAACTAATTATTTTTCCAATATGGCTAACTATAATAAACTTATTTGCTAATGAAATAAACATTATAAATTTTTTTATAAAAGATTATAATAGCTAGTCATTTTGTTATTTAAATAATTTTGCAATTATCTTTTGTTTTGTTTTAGATATGCCGAATTATTTTTTAAAATTGTTCAGAGGCTTTTTTAATCAAAATTATATTGATAAAAATAATTTCAATTTTGATTTGATTGCTGTTGGTATTTGATTTTGGATATTCTTAGGTCTGGAATACAGTCGTGGGTTTTCAAATGGCTTAGGCTCTGAAGTTAGAATGCCTGAATAGTTAGAGTATTCGTTTTGCCATTTATTATTGGGAATAAGCTTCTGTAAAAAATGTGTAGGACAGCGTTTAAGATTTTCAAAAGAGTATATCAAACAATTAACCATAACCCAAAATCACATGAAAAAACATTTAAAAATGGTTTTCATGTTATTCTTGTTCATTTCATTTAGCACATGCCAGTTGGCATTTGCACAGCAAGCTAGAATAACTGGAAAAATTACGGATGCAGAAACTGGGGAGGGAATTCCTGGGGTAAGTATTCTTATCAGCGGTACCACAACCGGAGTGGTGACAGATTTGGATGGAACCTATTCTATCGAGGCAAGTCCAAGTGATGTTTTGCGAATTTCATTTATCGGTTTTACTACCGTGGAAGAAGAAGTTGGTAACCGGACAGTTATTGATGTCGCTTTAAGCGAAAATGTACAAGCTTTAAATGAAGTAGTTGTAGTAGGCTACGGAACCCAGGAAAAGAAAGAGATTACCAGTGCGGTAACTAGCGTCAAATCAGAAGATTTTAATCAAGGCACTGTTAATGACCCTACCCAATTACTTCAGGGTAAAGTTGCCGGTCTGAACATCGCTCGGCCAGGTGGAAATCCTAACTCCGGATTTAATGTACGTTTAAGAGGGATTTCTTCGATTGGAGAAAATGCCTCCCCGCTTGTTGTTATTGATGGTGTAATTGGTGCCTCATTGAGTACAGTGGATCCTAATGATATCGAGTCTATGGATGTCTTGAAAGATGGGTCCGCTGCAGCGATTTATGGTACCAGAGGATCAGCAGGGGTGATTTTGGTCACTACCAAAAAAGGTAAAAAGGGTCGATCAGTTGTTGATTTTAACAGCAGTGTGGCAATACAGAATGTAGCCAGAACAATAAGTGTGATGAATGCTGAAGAGTACAAGGCAATACCTAACTCAAGAGACCTTGGTGGAAGCACAGACTGGATGGATGAGGTAACGGATACAGGTCTTAGTTTTATCAATAACTTATCGCTGGGAGGTGGAAATGAAACGACCAGTTATAGGGTTTCGATCAACTCCAGAAATGTAGACGGAGTAGGTATTAATTCTGGTTTTGATCAGTTAAATGCCCGTTTGAGTTTGACTCAAAGAGCTTTAAATGACAAAGCAACATTTACCGTAAATATTTCAAATACATCAGTTGACAGGCAATTTGGTAACGAGAACTCTTTTAGATATGCCATTATAAGTAATCCGACCTTACCAGTTTTAGATCCAAATCCTCAAAGCCCTGATTTTGGTGGATATTCAGAGCGAGATATTTTTGATTGGTTCAATCCTGTATCTATTGCTGAACAAAATATTGCAGATGGGCGAGATAATAGCCTTATAGCCAGTATCCGTGGAGAATACAATTTCTCGAGTAAGTTTAGTGGCGCTTTATTTTACTCCAAACAAAGAGAAACTGAATGGAGAGGATCTTATTCTCCTAAGACTGCTAAATTCGGAGGGGGATTTGGAAGAAATGGTTTGGCTACAATTCAAAATAATGAAAGGCTAAATGACTTATTCGAAGCTACCTTGAATTATTATGAAACTTTTGGAAAGACAAATTTTGCTTTCTTGGCAGGGTATTCTTATCAGGAGTTTTTTAACCAAGGGGATTATACTCAAGCTGGTAATTTCCTAACTGACGCTTTTACGTATGATAACATCGGCGCAGCTCTTGATTTTGCTAATGGATTGGCAACAGTTTCCAGTTATGCTAACTCAAACAAATTGGTGGCATTCTTTGGAAGGGCTAATTTTAATTTAGATGATACCTACCTACTTTCTTTAAGTGCTCGATATGAAGGTTCAACTAGATTTGGAGCTAATAACAAGTGGGGTTTGTTTCCAGCAATCAGTGCCGGTGTGAACATCGCTAACTTGGTTGACATTTCTGGAGTAAGTCAGATGAAGTTCAGGGCAAGTTATGGTAGAACAGGTACACAGCCTGGAGAATCTTATCTGTCTTTGTTAAGATTTGGACGTCAAGGAAACTTCTTCTATAATAATCAATTTGTGCCATCTTATGGGCCAGTTTCAAACGCCAATCCGGATTTGTCATGGGAGACTAAGGATGAATTTGATATAGGTTTGGATTTTGTGATTTTAAATAACAAACTAGATGGTTCAATAGATTATTATAACAGGGTGACAACTGGAATGATCTTGCCTATCAATGTTCCTGTGCCACCTAATCTTTTCCCTACTACCCAGTTGAACATCGGTGAAATGTCCAATTCAGGTCTGGAAGTCATGTTAAATTATAAAGCCATACAAAATGCTAATTTCACATGGTCTACGGGTGTCAATTTTTCTACTTTGAAGACAAATCTTAGAAGCTTGTCTGCTGGAGATTTGAGTTTCGGAGAAGTTAATTATCGCTCAAATTTTGGATCTCCTGGTCAAAACCTAACTCAATTGATCCGTATTCAGGAAAATGGTCCTTTGGGACAAATCTGGGGACCGATTCAAGTCGGTGTCAGTGATGATGGAAGCCCTATCATGAAGGTCATTGATGGTACAGCCGAGGATGAAAATGGTAACCCTGTTTATTGTAACTGTAATGATGACAGAACACAATTGGGAACAGCTTATCCTACTTTAAACTTTGGGTTTAATAACTCCTTGAGATACAAAAATTGGGATTTGAATTTCTTCTTTAGAGGATCATTTGGTCATTATTTGATAAATAGCTATAGAGGCTTCTATGAGAATACAGAAAGTACAACTGTACAAAACTGGAATATTGTAAATACTAAATACTTCGATCCAAATATTACAAAAGCGGAGTATAATAGTACCCACGTTGAAAAGGCTGATTTTGTGGTTTTGGACAATGCGACACTTGGTTATAATTTTAAAATACAACCGGGTAAAGCAGTCAGTAGAGTAAGGGCTTATGTTTCAGTTCAGAATCCGTTCATGTTTACTGGATACACAGGTGTGGATCCTGAAGTAAGATATGGGGATTCAGAGTCGAATAATGATCCTCTTGCTCCTGGAATTGAGCGGAGAGCTACTTATTTCACTACGACGATTACTACTTTTGGCCTTAATCTAAGTTTCTAAGCTAAAACATAAGATATCATGAAAAAAATATTAAATATAAGATACTTCTTGATTGGCCTGGGATTGAGTTACTTCGCTTCATCATGTGTCGACTTAGACGAAGAAGTTTATAGTGCTGTAACAGCTGATAACTTTTTCAATACCGATGAAGAATTTATTTCTGCTCTTGGACAAGCATATACATCCCTAGGTGGACTAGGTAATCACTCTGGACTTTGGTCAATCAATGAAATCGCCTCGGATGAAATTGTAGTTTCTCACAAAGGTGGAGACTGGTTTGATGGAGGTGTGCTACTGCAATTGCACCAGCATGAATTCAAAAGCGATAATCCTTTCTTTCAGAATTCCTGGAATTTCCTTTTCGGAGGAATCAATACTTGCAACAGATTGATCTTTTCTTTTGAAACATTGGATAATCCTAGTTCTGAGGCTTTTATAGCTGAGTTACGGGCGCTACGGGCTCTTTATTATTACTGGGCATTGGACGCTTTTGGTAATGTGCCGATTGTTACAGATTTCAGTGATACGGAGGCACCTGATACCAAATCAAGGCAGGAAGTTTATGATTTTGTATTAGGTGAACTCAATGAAATTATCCCCTTACTACCGACAGCAAAAGACGGTACTACTTATGGTAGGATGACCAAATGGAGTGCATTAATGATAAGAATGAAACTCTATCTTAATGCAGAAGTTTATACTGGTTCTCCTCAATGGGCTTTAGCTGCGGCAGATGCCTCAGAAATCATCGATAGTGGTATTTACAGCTTGATGCCATCTTACCAAAGTAATTTTCTAATAAACAACAGCCAATCAACCGAAAATATCTTTGTCTATCCTTATGACAAGGTGTTTGCAGGCGGCTTTAACTGGGTAATGATGACACTGCATATTGTGAGTCAATCTACATTTAATCTTACCCAACAGCCTTGGAATGGCTATCAGACAGTTGAAGAGTTTTACAATTCCTATGTTGATCCGGCAAAAAATCCAGGTACTCAAGGACCTGTTTGGAAGGGATTGGCTTTGGAGCAATCCACTGGAACCATAGATGGAAGATTAAGTAATTTCTTGGTTGGCCCTCAATTTAGATCCGATGGAACAACTTTGGTTGATCCGGGAGTTGAACCTACAGATCCAACTGGAAGAAACGGTGATCCAAATGGACCTCCACTTACATTCATGCCCTACCTTAATGAGATTTCTCCAGGAGGGTTGCGTCAAGCAGGAGCTCGAATTGCGAAATACGAATTTGAAGTTGGAGGGACCGATAACATGAGCAATGATTTTGTGATATTTAGGCTATCTGACGCTATTCTTTCACTTGCTGAAGCCAAATTTAGAATGGGAGAAACCACTGAAGCATTGGCTTTGGTTAATCAAATTCGTGCCAGAGCGGGTAATCTAGAGCCATTTACTTCTATAACTGAAGAGAATCTATTTGCGGAAAGAGGTAGAGAAATGTTTGTCGAGATGACCAGAAGACAGGATTTAATTCGATTTAAAAAGTATGGAGAAGCCTGGTGGCCATTTGAAGGTATGAACAGACCAAAGCTAGTACACTCACCGGGAAGCTATTTGGAATTGTTTCCAATTCCTCAGCCACAACTACTTGCGAATCCAAAATTACAACAAAACCCTGGGTACAATTAATCAGTATTCGATCAAGACTAAAAAGCAGGCTGAGTTTTCAGCTTGCTTTTTTTTTAAAAGCATTTTATATCAAGTTTGCTTAAAAAAAGATTGAATTATAGTTTCAAATTCATTTAATTCCTCTTCCCTACACTCAACTACTAGGAGAAAATTTTCTTAGTTTCTTATGATCAATTTATCAATGCGTAGATATTTTACCATATTATTTTCAACCCTGGTTCTAAGTTTAGTTTTTCAGAGTTGTGAATCTTCCTTCCTTAATTCTTCAGAAGATAATTTTTCAGAATCAGATAGCTTATTTTTGGGCTTTTATTTAGGAATGCCCCAAAAAGATTTTTTTGATCATTGTACTGAGCTTAATAAACAGCAAAAAATCACTCAGGGTCCAGGGGGCTCCACCAATGTAGAATATAGAATCGTCGATGAATATGATAGTGAGGTCAGCATGCGGTTTTTCCCAACTTTTATTGACGAAAAAATATATGAAATGCCTATTATCTATTCTTATGTGGCCTGGGCACCTTGGAACAGACAGTATTGGGCTGAAAGCCTCCTTCCGAAAGTTCTTGAAAAATACAAATTGACCTACGGTGATGATTTTGAATTACTGAATCATCCCACCCAAGGAAAAGTCTATTATAAAATTGATGGTAAAAGAAGGATTAACTTATTTGTCAAAGATGAACAGTTTGTCCAAGCTGTTTTCACTGATTTAAAAGTAGAGAAGAGGCTAAAGGAAGAATTTGAAAAAAGCCAGTCTCAAGAACAAGTGCCATCAAATTGATCAAAAGTGGCTTAAGTTGGGAAATATTAATCGATAGAATTGTCTTTAATACCAAGGTCTAGCTCGGTTATTCAAATTGGTTGATGAAACAAATTAGATTGCATGAAAAACGTCCGTTTTCATTTTTTGATTATACCTCTGATTATTCTGACTTCATGTTTACAAAAGCAGGATTCACTTTTTGAAAGTCTGCCTCCTCAAAAAACCGGTGTTGACTTTACTAATACCTTGATAGAAACAGAAGAGTTTAACATTGTTGAATACCTGTATTTTTATAATGGCGGAGGGGTAGCAGCTGGTGACATCAATAATGACGGGCTGATTGATCTCTATTTTTCTTCTAATCAGGGTTCCAATAAACTTTATTTGAATAAGGGGAGGATGGTATTTGAAGATATCACCATCCAAGCAGGACTGGAATCTGATCAACCCTGGAAAACAGGAGTGACTATGGCGGATATCAACGGAGATGGACTACTGGATATCTACGTTTGTAGACTGGGAAACTGGAAATCAGTACGAGGGAGAAATGAATTGTATATCAATAACGGAGACTTGTCTTTTACAGAAAGTGCGGAAGAATATGGTTTGGATTTTCAAGGCTTCAGCACCCAAGCAGCATTTTTTGATTTTGATAAAGATGGTGATTTGGATATGTACTTGCTCAATCATGCCGTGCACACTGAGAGAAGTTATGGCGGGGCCGAATCTAGGTATTTTGATGATGGGTTTGCTGGTGACAGACTCTATCGAAACAACTTAGAAAGCGGAGAAAAGAAGTTTACCGGGATTACAAGAGAAGCAGGAATTTTTTCGAGCAAAATTGGATATGGCTTGGGTATTGGAATTTCCGATATCAACAACGACGGTTGGCCAGATATCTATGTTTCAAATGATTTTAATGAGAATGATTACCTATATATCAACCAGCGGAACGGTACATTTAAGGAGCAAATTTCTTCTGGTGTCAATTACAGCAGTAGGTTCTCAATGGGGAGCGATTTTTCAGATTTTAATAATGACGGGTGGATTGACTTTATCACCATGGACATGTTGCCTAGGGATGAAATCATTCAAAAAATGTCAGCAGGAGAAGACAGCGAAGAAGTATACCAGCTCAAATTGGGGTTTGGGTTTGAAAGACAAGTGTCTAGAAACAGTTTACAGCTGAACAATACGAATGGCACCTTTTCGGAAATCGGACAATTCTCCGGCGTCTACGCAACAGATTGGAGTTGGGCAGCTTTGTTTGGAGATTTTGATAATGATGGATGGAAAGATTTGTTTGTTACCAATGGGATAGTTAGAAGACCCAATGACCTAGATTATATCAATTTTGTTACTAATCCTGAAATAGAAGATGGCTTACAAAATAAACCGGATATCAGTGATCTGAGGCTAGCAGATGAAATGCCCCCAGGAGATGTCAGTAATTTCATTTTTAAAAACAATCGCGACCTTACTTTTTCGGATGTTTCCCAAGAATGGGGTGTTTTCGGAAAAGGTATTTCTAATGGAGCTGTATATGCGGACTTGGATAATGACGGTGATTTGGATTTGGTGGTTAATAACATCAATCAACCAGCGGGTATTTACGAAAATAAGTTGAAGCAGATTTCTGACAGTAGCCAAATCGTAAATCATCTAAAATTGAGATTCAAAGGCCTTGGTTTAAACCAGTTTGGAATTGGGGCAAGAGTAGCGTTGTATCACAAGGATCAGATTCAAATTCAGGAAAACTTTATCAGCAGAGGATTCCAGTCCTCCATTGCACCGGAAGTCCATTTTGGATTAGGTGATTTCAATAGCTTAGATTCTCTAAAGGTTACCTGGCCAAGTGGAAAATCAGAAACCCTGAAAAATATCAAGGTCAATACGACTCTTGTATTAGATGAATCAAATGCAATTTTTTCTGAGCAACCAGTAGAAAATTCAAATGAACCCTCGTTGAAAGTTTTGGATAAAGATTTATCTGGACTAGATTTTCAACACCGTGAAAATGAATATAATGATTTTAATACGGAGCCATTACTGCCTCATAAATTGTCACGTGAAGGTCCTGCGTTGGCCACAGGAGATCTAAATGGAGATGGGCTGGATGATGTTTTTGTTGGAGGAGCATCAGGGCAGTCTGGAGTAGTTTTTTTTCAAAGTAAAGAAGGTCGATTTTATCAAGTGAATCAGCCTTTACTGGAAGAAGATGCTGATTTGGAGGACGTTAGTGCGGTTTTATTTGACAGTAATGGGGATGGTTTTTTGGATTTATTGGTAGGAAGAGGAGGGAATATCCAAATCCCAAATGATCAGGGTGAATCGACCAACATATATCTGAATGATGGAAAAGGGGAGTTTTATCAAAAAGTAAAGTTACCATTGGAACCAAACACTCAAGTTTCGGTGGTAAATGCGGTGGATATAAATGAGGATGGGAAGATGGATCTAATGATTGGAGGTAGGAACGTTGTAGGGGAATATGGATATAGGCCAAAAAGTTATTTATTTCAAAATCAAGGGGAGAATCAATATCTGAACCTAACGAAGGAAATTGCTCCAGAATTGGAATTGATAGGCATGGTAAAGGATGCCGTCTGGAAAGATTTAGACCTAGATGGTAACCTGGATTTGATCGTGGTGGGAGAGTGGATTCCAATCAATATTTTCATGCATCGAGACGGGGAGTTGATAAATGAGACCAGCCTATTTGGGTTGGAAAAATCAAAAGGTTGGTGGAACTCAATTGTTGCAGAAGACCTGAACGGAGATGGTTATCCTGACTTGGTAGTTGGCAATTTGGGTTTAAATAGTCGGTTGAAAGCTTCCAAAGAACATCCCGTAAAAATGATTGTAAATGATTTTGACCAAAATGGGACTTCAGAACAGCTTATTTCTTATTCAGTGGAAGGGAAATATTATACCATAGCTTCAAAAGACGAACTTGTAAAACAAATGCCAATCCTAAAAAAGAAATTTTTACATAATGAGGATTTTGCTGGAAAGAGTGTGGATGAATTGTTATCCTATTTAAATACTGAAGAGGCAGAATATCTGGAAGCCCATCAGTTTGAGTCTGTGGTGTTGATAAATCAAGACGGCAAGGGGTTTCGTTCAAAGAAACTGCCTGTAGAAGCTCAATTTGCTCCCATTGAGGCGATTGAACTGGTAGATGTAGACCAAGACGGAAATCTAGACTTGGTATTAGGGGGAAACAAGACTAGTTCTTCTCCCTATTTTGGTGCGTATCAGGGAAGTTGGGGGCAGATTCTTTTGGGAGATTCCTTAGGGAATTTCAGATTGGATATGCTTGATAGGCTTAAAATCCGTGGTGATGTGCGAGAGATTAGAACGGTAACTGTCAATAAGAAGACGTGGTTGATTTATGCGAAAAATGACGATTTCCTTGAGGTAGTTCAAATAATTGAATAAAACCACTTAAGTGGCTTTCAAATGAAAATTAGTAGTCTCTAAGGCTAAAAATTTTAAATGGAGACGCGTTTATAGGTATACATAGGCGGATAAAGAATTTTAAATTAATCATGGTCCTGAAAAGGGTTTTCTTTCGATCCAGAAGTGGTAGAATTAAAGTGATAAACTGTTTTTTAATTTAATCGTAGAGATCCCATAAGCCTTAATCTTTCTTTTACGATTGAATGTTTGAAAAGCCTGGATCGTATTAGGTTGTGAATAAGTGAGCAGGCGATGTATATGGCAACTCTGTTTAGTGTTTTTTAATTCTTAAATCATATTAAGAGGTTGTTGTTAAGAAAGTGATTCAGGTATATTTAAAGCTATAATATTATTTATGCTTACTGATAACAAGATTTTTATTCGATCTTTTTTATTGTTACTGATTTCGGTGGTAATTGGAAGCTCTGCTTTGGCACAGGGGATTCGAGGCAAAGTGCTGACTACAGAAGGTGAAATTTTACCTTATTCCTCCGTTTATATCAGGAATTTGGGAGACGGAGTTCCCACCAACCAAGAAGGTAACTATGAATACAAGCTGAAGCCCGGGGTATATGATGTACTGGTTCAATATTTAGGATATAAGTCTCAATTAAAAACCATTGAGGTAGGGGATGCTTGGGTAGAGATGGATTTTGAGCTTGAGCCACAGACCTATACTTTAGGTACAGTGGAAGTGAAAGCAGGTCAAGAGGATCCTGCACTTACGATTATGAGAAAAGCGATCTCTAAAGCAAAATTCCATAGGTTACAGCTCCAAAAATATTCGATGACGGTGTACCTGAAAGGTACTGGTCAATTAACAGATGCTCCATTTTTTCTAAGGAAAACGCTGGAAAAAGAAGGTTTAAATCTTAACGAAGCCTATACCAGTGAATCCGTATCCAGGATCACATTTACTCAACCAAATAAGGTCGAGGAGAAAGTTATCTCTATCCGTACCAATGGAGATAACCAGTCCACTTCTCCAGCTCCATACATTCAAACGAGCTTTTATCAGGAAAAAATTAACGAAATCATATCCCCCTTATCCAGGTCAGCATTTGCTTACTATCGCTTCACGTATGAAGGGACTTTCTTTGATCAGGATGTTTTGGTCAATAAAATTAAAGTAACCCCCAGATCCAGAGGAGAACGCGTTTTTGAAGGATATATTTATATCATAGAAGACCTTTGGGCCATTCATTCTTTAAATCTAAAAACCTCTCTTTTGGGTTTTCAGATTCAAGCAACTCAGCAATACGCGCCCGTAGCCGAAAATGTCTGGATGCCTTTGACACATACTTACCGTTTTGGAGGTAAGTTTTTTGGCTTTGAAGGGGAGTTTAAATACCTGGCTTCTACTCGTGATTATGAAGTGACAATGAATCCTGATTTAGCCTATGTGCCGGAAATCATTGATGAAAAAGTTCAGGAAGTTCCGGATGAAGTAGCGGAATTTGATAAATCAGAATCTGCTTTGGAGCAGTTGGCCAAGGAACAGCCGACGACTCGAAAAGAGTATAGGAAGATGATCAATGAGTACGAAAAGGAGGCGATGAAGGAAAGAGAGGAACCGGAAGTCATTCGTGAAAGCTACTACAGTATAGATTCCTTAGCTAAGAAGCGTGAGTTATCTTATTGGGATAGTATTCGCCCTGTGCCATTGACAGAAAAAGAAATAGAGGGCTATAACCGAGATGATAGCTTGGCAGTGGTGGAAGCAGCTAAAGTAAGTGAGGTAGATTCGGTAGCAAAAAAAGCAAGAAGTAAGTTTAGGCCATTGGATTTTATGAATGGGGCAACTTACAATTTTGGAGCTGGCAAGTCATTTGGTTTTAAGCAAAATTGGACGAAGATTTCATTTAACACTGTAGAGGGCTTTAAGCTTGGAATGGGCTTATTTTATAGAAAATACCAAGAAGAGAAATTAGCTGATAGTGTCAATAGAATCCGAAAGAGTTTCAACATTGAACCGGAGCTTCGTTATGGCTTTTCGAGTAATAAGTTTTATGGGAAAGTTGATTTTCGCTGGTCTACTACTAAGCCAATTTCTGGACATACTTTTGGAATTGAAGGGGGGAAATACATCTATCAATTTAATGGTGGAGACCCAATCAACGAACAGGTGAATGCTTTTTACTCCCTCTTATTCAGGCAGAATTACATGAAGCTCTATGAGCAGGAATTTGCTAAAATCTACTGGGCACACCGAGTTAATTATGGATTTACCTATCGAGGGAATTTAACCTATGCCAATAGACATCAGCTTTTTAATAATATCAATTACAGCTGGTATAATAAAGAGGGAAGAGAGTATACTCCCAATCAGCCAGAGAATGTAGAAACTGATGACCAAGCATTTGCTGATCATGATATTCTTAAATTGAATGCTTCCATTGAGTGGAGGCCTGGGGTCAAGTATGGAATTAGAAATGGGCGAAAATATCCGATTACCAGCAATTCCCCTTTGATAAAACTGAGCTATAACAAAGCATTTGGAGGAATATCAAATTCTGAGTCTTCCGCTGATTTTGATCAAATTGAAGTTGGAATAGAACATTATTTTGAATTTGGTGTCAGCGGTAAGTTTGATTTCAACGTGTCTGCAGGTACTTTCTTGAGTAACAAAAATGTGTATTTCCAAGATTACCAACACTTTGGTGGTAACAGGACGATCTTCTCCAATTTTGGGCCGGCGTCTAATTATCGATTTATGGATTACTATAAATACAGCACCAATACTTCCTATGTATCGGGGATTTTCCACTATCAATTCAGGAAATTCCTGCTGACGCAATTGCCGATGCTCCGTTTTTCAGGAGTTAGAGAAAACCTCTTTTTCAATTATCTAAAAACAGAAAACTCGAAGAATTACTGGGAAGTGGGCTATTCGTTGGATAACCTATTTAGAATTTTCCGATTGGAAATTGGAGCTGGATTTGAAGACAGAGAATTCCTAAGGGGAGGAGTAAGAATGGGAGTGGCTACATTTATCCAAATCAACTAAAAAGCTTAGGTTTGGTGAAGCTGAGACATGTTTTTAAAAAGTTTTGCACAAAAAAAGCCCGGTTCGTAAACCGGGCTTCATTTCTTGAAGGATAAATTAAACCTTCATAATATCTGCTTCTTTTTTCTCTAGAAGATCGTCTAATTTAGAAGAATATTGGTCAGTTAGCTTTTGGACCACGTCTTCAGCTCTTTTTACTTCATCTTCGGATGCACCGTCTTTTTGAAGTTTTTTCAGGGAGTCATTGGTGTCCTTTCTGACAGTTCGAACAGAAATTTTTCCATTCTCACACTCATGCTTGGCTTGCTTCACTAAATTGATCCTTCTCTCTTCAGTAAGTGCAGGGATTGTTAGGATCACTAGCTCACCATTGTTTTGAGGGGCAAGACCTAGGTCCGAATTAATAATTGCTTTTTCGATATCAGGAATTAGACCTTTTTCCCAAGGTTTGATGGATAAAGTTCTGGCATCAGGTGTACTTACAGAAGCTACCTGATTTAATGGGGTAGGAGCGCCATAGTACTGGACCATAATTCCATCCAATAAGTTAGGCATCGCTTTACCAGCTCTGATTTTCAATAATTCTGCTGCAGTATGATCTACTGCTTTTTGCATTAATTCTTTTGCCTCGTCTAAGAATAATTCGATTTCTTCCATAATCTTAAGCTTAAAGTGTGGTGATCAAAGTTCCAACTTCTTCCCCTTCTACCAAGTCACTCAAATTTCCTGCCTTGTTCATGTCAAACACAATAATAGGCAAGTTATTTTCCTGACAAAGTGTAAATGCTGTCATATCCATGACATTGAGGTTTTTCTCATACACTTCGTGGAAAGAAATTGTTTTGTATTTGGTAGCCGTAGCGTCTTTTTCTGGGTCTGCGGTGTAAACTCCGTCTACTCTGGTGCCTTTTAGAACCACATCGGCTTCCACCTCAATAGCTCTAAGACTTGCAGTAGAATCCGTAGTAAAATAAGGATTTCCGATTCCTGCTCCAAAAATGACAATTCTGCCTTTCTCAAGGTGGCGAATGGCTCTTCTTCTAATGAAAGGTTCGCAAACACTTTCAATTTTGATACCTGACATGAGTCGTGTATAAAGTCCCGCTTGTTCTAAAGCACTCTGCAAAGCCATTGCATTAATCAATGTTGCGAGCATGCCCATGTAATCACCTTGAACTCTGTCAATTCCAGATTCTGCTGCTTGAACCCCTCTGAAAATATTGCCTCCTCCAATCACGATTGCAATTTCAACACCCATATCTTTCACTTTCTGGATTTCTTGGGTGTATTGCTGAAGCCTTTTTGAGTCGATTCCGTAACTCTTATCGCCCATAAGCGCTTCTCCACTGAGTTTGAGCAGTATTCTTTTGTATTTCATAGATGGATTTATTTGCAAAGGAGTTGCCTGTTCTTGTTGGTTAGCATAAAATAATCCGACAAATATAATCTCTTCCTCTCATTATGCTAGGGCAAATCTCAATTTTGAACTCGTTTACAAGGAATAGTTTATTTAGAATTGAATTAAAACTTGATTTTTCTCCACACTCTCTTTCAACTTTACTTTGATCGATTTAACAATCCCATCACCTGGAGATTTGATGATGTTTTCCATTTTCATCGCTTCCAAAATCAATACCACATCTCCTTTTTTTACCTCATCACCCGGCTTGACTTTCAAATCTAAAATTAACCCGGGCATAGGAGCTTTAATGTCTTGGATTACTCCGGCGCTTAGGTTATTCATACCCAATTTTTCCAACAATAAATCGAAACGATCTTTGAGTTGAAGCTCCGCAGTTTTTCCGTTTAGCTTTATGATCAAGGTTTTGGTTTCCTGGTCCAAAGAAACTAATTCTGCTTCCAGTGATTTGTTATTACGGATTAAATGGATTTTTCTGTTTGAGATCCGCTGGAGATCCCAATCCAAAGTTTTTCCGTTTACTTCTACCGTGTTTTCGGAAATTTCTACCGAATAGGTCTCATTTTGGATACTTACTGAAAACATTCCTGTTAATTTGAAGCTGAATTTACTTAAAAACCGACAATGTCGGCCTTTTCTTTATTTCTCAAATATGAAACAATTGCAAACCAAGGCAAAGGATATTTTACAAAAGTCCACTTGGGTCTGGATAGGAACACTAATTTTCTTGATAGGATCTTGTAAATCAGGGAAAGCTACTATTGACTCACCCACTGATTCTACTGGGGTTCAGAGTACTGAGCTAACTGAAGTGAATACGGATCAGTTTGACACCCTGAAATTATTGGAATTGGTTCAGGAAAAAGAGAGGCTAGTAAATACCTATCGAGGGGCTTTTACCAGAACTTTTGATTTACTTCATACCGAGCTTGATCTTGATTTCGATTATCAAAATCAGAGCGTTTTAGGGCAGGCTGTTTTAGAGATGAGCCCATTAAATAAGCCGCAAAAAAAGGTGGATTTAAATGCGCAAGACTTTGAGGTTGGAAAAGTTTATTTCATTAATGAGGGTGATTCTTCCAGTGTTGGGTACGCTTATGATGGGCAAATCCTGACAATTTCATTTCCAAAGGAGGTAACAAGTCAAGACACTTTTCAACTGAGTATAAAATACACCGCATTCCCAAACATGAATTCGGGAAATGGTAGTCAGGCTATCACAGATACCAAAGGCTTATATTTTATAGATCCTCTGGGGGAGGATCCATTAAAACCTACCATGATTTGGACACAGGGAGAAACTGAGCATAACTCAAAGTGGTTTCCGACATTCGACCATCCTAATGAAAAAATGACTCAACTTTTGAAGTTGACAGTGCCAGATTCTATGGTCTCTGTGGGAAATGGAGAATTGGTAAAACAGGTGGATTTAGGGAATGGTTTTCATAAAGATTTCTGGGAAATGAAATTACCTCACTCTCCTTACTTGACGGCCTTTGCTATTGGGAACTTTGTCAGAGTAGAGGATGAATACGAAGGTATTCCCTTAGGCTACTATGTGGAAAAAGGATATGAGGAAGGCGCAAAGATCGTATTTAAAAACACACCAGAGATGGTTGGGTATTTCTCAGAATTATTGGGAGTTGATTACCCATGGCCCAAATATGACCAGGTAGTTGTAAAAGATTTTGTTTCCGGAGCTATGGAAAATACCACCGTTTCGATCTTCATGGAAGAGCTTCAATTGAATGAAAGGGAAGCCATCGATGCCGAGTGGGATTATATCATTGCTCATGAACTTTTCCATCATTGGTTTGGGGACTATGTGACCACAGAATCTTGGGGAAATTTACCTTTAAATGAAGGATTTGCCAATTATAGCGAGTTCCTATGGAATGAATACAAGTATGGCCCAGATCAGGCTGCCCTTAAGTTGGTTGCAGAAATGGAAACCTATTTTCAGGAAGCTGAGAGCAAACAGGTAGATCTAATCCGGTACTATTATCAGGACTCGGAAGATATGTTTGACGCCCATAGTTACTCCAAAGCAGGTGTCATTTTGCATATGCTTCGACGGTATTTGGGAGATGAGGTTTTTTTCGCCTCTCTGAACAAATATTTAAATGATTTTGCCTTTTCCAATGTGGAGGTTCATGATTTAAGAATGGCTTTTGAATCTGTCTCTGGGGAGGATTTAAATTGGTTTTTCAATCAATGGTTTTTGGATAAGGGTCATCCTGAGCTTTATGTGGAGGTGGATTATTCTATTCCTGAAAATATTTTGATATCCATCACTCAGATACAAGATTTAAATGAAAACCCACTTTACAAGATGCCTTTTGAAATTAGCTGGTATGAAGAGGGGGAGAGAAAAACGAAGCAGTTTATGTTAAAAGAAGCCTTTCAGCAATTTGCATTGGAAAATGATACCCCGCTGGATTTGGTCTTTTTTGACGAGGGAAAAGATTTGTTAGCGATAAAGAACCAAAATGTAAGTCCTGAGCAGTGGGTAAAGCAATATGAAATCTCTGAAAAAGGTATTGCGAGGTATGAGGCCTTGGATAGTTTGTCAGCTGGTCAGGCATACGATGAGTTAAGATTATTGATGCCAAATGCTATTCGAGATGATTTTTGGTCAATTCGGGAGCAGTCCCTAGGGATTCTTCAGGGGCATCCAGAGTGGCTGGAAGAGAATCCGGAACTAGAGGTCATGGTCATGGAGATCGCTCGAACAGGAGAGAGAAACTCTGTTAGGGCTGGAGCTTTGGATGCTTTGGCAGCTTATGATGCTTTAGCTTATGAAGATTTATTTATGGAATTGGTAAAAGAGCCTTCAGTATTAGTTTCCAGTTCTGCATTGATGGG
The DNA here is from genome assembly GCF_000166275.1 of Algoriphagus machipongonensis. Classification (NCBI taxonomy): domain Bacteria; kingdom Pseudomonadati; phylum Bacteroidota; class Cytophagia; order Cytophagales; family Cyclobacteriaceae; genus Algoriphagus; species Algoriphagus machipongonensis. Next base: position 4,425,504 of record NZ_CM001023.1, on the reverse strand, counting down.
CTTGACTGGAATGGAGGGGAAGACTTTAGACCCTGAGATAGTTAAAACTTTCTCTGAGGAAAATAATTTCAGGTATGTAGTGCCGATGGCGGAATATTTTATCACCAAGCCTATTTCAGGTAAGGGAGAGTGGTTTCATGAGAAGGTTAAGAGGCTATCTGGCGAGGGGCTTTATTACTTTTTGGGCTATTATGGAGAATATTTCAGTCGTTTTCCTGAAGAGGGAAAAGAAGAAGCTGTAAAGTTTTTGTTAAATATGATGAAGAATGAAGGACAAAGCTACCTACGCTTGGGGGCATTTCAGGCGCTTTTAGGATTTTCTGACGAGGCGGCTGTAGTGGAAGAAATTTCCAAGGTTGCGGCGGAAGAAACGGACCTTGATCTAAAAAATTACTACAACTACTTTATGGAGGCATTAAAAGATGAAAATTAATTGATTGATTTAGAGATGTTTGCAGTCAATGTGAAATTTTTCTTTTCAAATTTGAAATGCATGCTTTGAAACTTTCAAAAAAGGCTATAATTTTGCCATCCGTTACGATAGATAGGTCGAAGAAAAAGACCAGGAAAAAGTGACGAATAGTTGGGGGAATACCAAAGCGGCCAACTGGGACGGACTGTAAATCCGTTGACTTATGTCTTCACAGGTTCGAATCCTGTTTCCCCCACATTGCCGAATGCAAAATTTTTTTCTTAGTTTTGCAGGGCTAAATTAATTCGGCTTAGCCGGAAAAAAGCGGGAGTAGCTCAGTTGGTAGAGCGGCAGCCTTCCAAGCTGCAGGTCGCGGGTTCGAGCCTCGTCTCCCGCTCAATACTTTTTCCAAAAGAAAAAGTATCGAGCTCAAGCCGACGTAGCTCAGGGGTAGAGTGCTTCCTTGGTAAGGAAGAGGTCACGGGTTCAAATCCCGTCGTTGGCTCATACGGCTTAAATAATTATCTAAACATATCTTTAAACTTAAACTGAGGATTTTCACGCATGGCAAAAGCAACATTCGACCGTTCCAAGCCGCACGTTAACATCGGTACGATTGGACACGTAGACCATGGCAAAACTACTTTGACTGCCGCCATTACTACTGTATTGGCAAACAAAGGTCTATCTGAACTAAGAGATTTCTCTTCTATCGACAACGCTCCAGAAGAAAAAGAAAGAGGTATTACCATTAACACCTCTCACGTAGAATACCAAACTGACAAAAGACACTATGCACACGTAGATTGTCCAGGTCACGCGGATTACGTTAAGAACATGGTAACAGGTGCTGCCCAGATGGACGGTGCTATCCTTGTGGTAGCAGCTACAGACGGACCAATGCCTCAAACTAGAGAGCACATCCTTTTGGCACGTCAGGTAGGTGTACCAGCTCTTGTAGTATTCATGAACAAAGTAGACATGGTGGACGATCCTGAGCTTCTTGAGCTTGTGGAGATGGAAGTTAGAGAGCTACTTTCTTTCTATGAATTCGACGGTGACAACATCCCAGTAATCGCTGGTTCTGCACTTGGTGCATTGAACGGTGAAGAAAAGTGGGTAGACACTGTAATGGAATTAATGAATGCTGTGGATGATTTCATTCCACTTCCAGAGCGTGCTGTAGATAAAGAATTTTTGATGCCTGTAGAGGACGTATTCTCGATCACTGGTCGTGGTACTGTTGCTACTGGTAGAATCGAAAGAGGTGTTATCAACTCTGGTGATCCAGTTGACATCATCGGTATGGGTGCTGAAGGACTTAAGTCTACAGTTACTGGTGTTGAGATGTTCCGTAAGATCCTAGACAGAGGTGAAGCAGGTGATAACGTAGGTCTTTTGTTGAGAGGTATTGAAAAAGCTCAAATCAAGAGAGGTATGATTATCTGTAAGCCAGGTTCTGTAACTCCTCACGCACACTTCAAAGCTGAAGTTTATGTACTTTCTAAAGAAGAAGGTGGACGTCACACTCCATTCTTCAACAAGTACAGACCTCAGTTCTACTTAAGAACAACAGACGTAACTGGTGAGATCAAACTTCCAGAAAACGTTGAAATGGTTATGCCAGGTGATAACGTGACTATCGAGGTTAACTTGCTTAATGCAGTTGCACTTGAGAAAGGACTTCGTTTTGCGATCCGTGAGGGTGGTAGAACAGTAGGTGCTGGTCAGGTAACAGAAATCCTAGACTAATCTATTTCTGATAAGATTAAACGATGCGATCCTGAATATTTTTGGGATCGCATTTGTTTCTTAAACGAACAATACCTAATTTTGCGTTCCCATTAGCGGAACGTTCATTCACACGGGCATAGTTCAACGGCAGAATAGCGGTCTCCAAAACCGTTGATGGGAGTTCGAATCTCTCTGCCCGTGCCAGTAAGTATTACATTATGAATCTAAAAAACTTTGTTCTGGAGTCCTATGATGAAATGAAAAACAAGGTCACATGGCCTAAGTATTCATTTCTTCAAAATAGCGCAGTGTTGGTGCTGGTCGCTTCTTTGATCTTTGCCTTGTTTATCGGGGTAGTGGATCTTGGTTTCGAAAACATCATGACATGGTTTTATGATTTATTTTAATTGAATTGACATTACAGAATGGCTGAACATAAGTGGTACGTACTCAGGGTAGTAGCTGGGCAGGAAAAAAAGACAAAAACCTACTTGGACAATGAAATTTCAAGGCAGGAAATTGATGAGTTTATTCCTGAAGTACTAATACCTTCCGAGAAGGTATATGAGATGCGTAACGGCAAAAAGCGTGTTCGTGAAAGAAACTTCTTTCCTGGGTACGTATTAGTTAATGCGGATCTTTCGAATGGTGAAGCCAATCATGTAATTACAAGTATCCCGGGTGTTATCGGTTTCTTAGGATCAAGCCAGGGGGGAGCTTCCAAAACCCCTGAACCATTACGCCAGTCAGAAGTCAACCGTATTTTAGGTAAGGTTGAAGAGATTGATGAGTTTGCAGAGAAACTGGATACCCCATTTATAGTAGGAGAAGCCGTAAAAGTAATGGACGGCCCATTCAGTGGATTTACCGGGACAATAGAGGAAGTATTTGATGACAAGAAGAAATTGAACGTTATGGTCAAGATCTTTGGACGAAATACTCCCGTAGAGTTAAACTTTATACAAGTAGAAAAACAAGACTAAGCAATGGCTAAGGAAATCACTGGTTATTTAAAACTACAAGTGAAAGGTGGCCAGGCTAACCCGTCGCCTCCAGTAGGTCCAGCTCTTGGTTCCAAGGGTCTGAACATAATGGAGTTCTGTAAGCAATACAACGCACGTACCCAAGACAGAATGGGTCAAGTGCTACCTGTAGTGGTTACAATCTACTCTGACAAGTCTTTTGACTTTGTTGTAAAAACTCCTCCAGCATCTAACATGCTATTGGAAGCAGCTAAAGTAAAAAGCGGTTCTGCAGAACCTAACCGTAAGAAGGTTGGATCTGTATCCTGGGATCAGGTAAGAGAGATAGCAGAGGTTAAAATGCCTGACCTAAATGCTTTCAAAGTAGAATCAGCTATGAAAATGGTAGCTGGTACAGCTAGAAGCATGGGTATCACAGTATCTGGAAAAGCCCCTTGGGAAGAATAAATAAAAAACAATGGCTAAGTTAACAAAAAAGCAAAAAGAAGCTCTTTCTAAGTACGACGCAAGCCAAGTGTACTCCCTTGAGGCAGCTTCTTCTATCGTAAAGGAAATCACAACAACTAAGTTTGACTCTTCAGTAGATTTAGACATCCGTTTGGGTGTTGATCCACGAAAAGCAGATCAAATGGTAAGAGGCGTTGTGGCACTTCCTCACGGAACGGGTAAAGATATCAAAGTATTGGTTCTTTGTTCTCCGGATAAAGTAGAGGAAGCTACAGAAGCGGGTGCAGACTATGTGGGCTTGGATGACTACATCGCTAAAATCGAAGGCGGATGGACTGACATAGATGTCATCATCACTATGCCTAACGTAATGGCGAAGGTAGGTAGACTAGGTAGAGTATTAGGACCAAGAGGTCTTATGCCAAACCCTAAATCAGGAACAGTTACACTAGATGTAGCGAAGGCTGTAAAAGAGGTTAAAGCAGGTAAGATTGATTTCAAGGTTGATAAGTTTGGAATTATTCATGCAGCAGTTGGTAAAGCATCATTTTCCGCAGAGCAAATCGAGGAAAATGCTAAGGAGCTTATCCAAACCATCTCTAAATTGAAGCCTAGCTCTTCTAAAGGAACATACTTTAAGAGTATACATTTATCAAGCACAATGTCTCCTGGTATCGCAGTGGACAAGGGTAGCATTCAAGGTATATAATTATGACTAGAGACGAAAAGAAAGTAATAATCGACGGTCTTACCGAGAAGTTTAGAGAAAACCCTTTCTTCTATATTACAAATGCGGCAGGATTCTCTGTTGCAGAAGTAAATGCATTCAGAAGAACTTGTTTTGAAAAAGGTGTAGAATACAGAGTGTATAAAAACACCTTGATCAAAAAAGCATTGGAGAATCTTGACGGAGACTTCAGTACGCTTTCTGATGAAGCATTAAAAGGATTCTCTGGAATTATTTTCTCCAAAGAGACTAGTAATCTACCAGCGAAAGTTTTGCTGGATTTCAGAAAAAAATTAGGTAAAAAAGAGACAAGACCTGGATTCAAAGGGGCTTCCATCGAGGCGGATATTTTCGTTGGCGAGGAGAACTTGGAGATGTTGTCTAAACTCAAATCAAAGCCAGAGCTTTTGGGAGACCTTATCGGTTTGCTACAATCTCCAGCGATGAACCTTATTTCTGCATTGCAGAGTGGCCAAAGCAACATCTCAGGTGTGCTTAAGGCTCTTGAAAGCAGAGATGAACAATAATACTATATTCTAAAAAAAACACGAAAAAATTTAAATTAATAATACGATGGCAGATCTTACACAACTTGCAGACCAGTTGGTTAACTTGACTGTAAAAGAAGTTAAAGAATTGACAGATATCCTTAAGGATCAGTACGGAATTGAGCCAGCTGCTGCTGCAGTAGCGGTTGCAGGTCCTGCTGCTGGTGGTGCTGACGGTGGCGCTGCAGAAGAAGAGAAAACTTCATTCGACGTTATCTTGAAAGCTGCTGGTGCATCTAAGTTAGCAGTTGTTAAATTGGTAAAAGAATTGACAGGTCTTGGCTTGAAAGATGCTAAAGAATTGGTTGATTCTGCTCCTAAGGCCTTGAAAGAAGGCATCGCAAAAGACGAAGCTGAAGGCTTGAAGAAGTCTTTGGAAGAAGCTGGTGCTGAAGTAGAGATCAAGTAATTTGCTAAGCCAGCACCATTAGGTTATGGTTTAGCCCATAAGACCTGACTAAAATAGTCAGGTCTTTTCCTGTTTATGCACAGGTATAAAATTGCATTATTTTAAGCGAAAATTGTCGTATTTCGTTATTTAATTTCACTATAAACATATACTACCTTGGCTATCAAGAATCAAACCGAAAGGAAAAGTTTCTCCTCCATTAAGGTGGTCAAAGACTATCCGGATTTTCTAGATATTCAACTCCAGTCTTTCAAAGACTTTTTTCAGTTGGATACTCCTGCAGAAAAACGCCGGGCAGATGGGTTATTTAAAGTATTTGCCGAAAACTTCCCAATCAGTGATTCCAGAGAGAATTTTACTTTGGAGTTTATTGATTATGCAGTAGATCCTCCTAAGTATAGTGTAGGGGAATGTATTGACAGAGGTTTGACATATTCTGTCCCTTTAAAGGCAAAACTAAGACTCCTTTGCCATGATGAGGATAATGAAGATTTCGAAACCATTGAACAAGAAGTATTCTTGGGCAACCTTCCGTACATGACGGAGAAGGGTTCCTTTGTAATCAATGGCGCAGAAAGAGTGATCGTTTCTCAACTTCACAGGTCTCCTGGAGTATTCTTTGCGCAAAGCAAGCATACCAACGGAACTAAGCTTTATTCTGCTAGAATTATTCCTTTCAAAGGTTCATGGATCGAATTTGCAACTGACATTAACAATGTCATGTATGCTTATATCGACCGTAAGAAAAAATTCCCGGTAACGACATTGCTTCGTGCTATTGGGTATGGTTCTGATAAAGATATCTTGGACTTATTCGGATTATCTGAAGAAGTTTCTGCTACTAAGACTGCTTTGAAGAAAGTAGCTGGAAGAAAATTGGCAGCAAGAGTTCTAAGAACATGGGTAGAAGATTTCGTAGATGAAGATACTGGTGAAGTAGTATCCATCGACAGAAATGAGGTATTGCTAGAACGCGATTCCGTACTTACAGAAGAAGATATTGAAATGATTTTGGACTCTGGCTCTAAGAGCATCATTCTCCATAGAGAAGATGTGAATATTGCCGATTTCTCAATCGTCTATAATACATTACAAAAAGATAACTCTAACTCTGAAAAAGAGGCAGTAGAAGTTATCTATCGTCAGTTGAGAAATACTGAGGCACCTGATGAGGCTACGGCTAGAGAGGTGATCCACAGTTTATTCTTCTCTGACAAGCGTTACGATCTTGGTGAAGTAGGTCGTTATAGAATCAACAAAAAGCTAGGCTTGGAAATCGAAGCCGAAAAAATTGTATTGACCAAGCAGGATATTATCTCCATCGTGAAATATCTGATTGGGTTGATCAACTCTAAGGCTGTTGTCGATGATATTGACCACTTAAGTAACAGGAGAGTAAGAACAGTAGGAGAGCAGCTTTATAGCCAGTTCGGAGTAGGTCTTGCTAGAATGGCAAGAACAATCCGTGAGAGAATGAATGTTCGTGATAATGAGGATTTCAAACCGGTTGATTTGATCAACGCGCGTACGCTATCTTCAGTGATCAACTCATTCTTTGGTACCAACCAGCTTTCTCAGTTCATGGATCAAACGAACCCATTGGCGGAGTTGACTCACAAGAGAAGACTTTCGGCTTTAGGTCCAGGTGGTTTATCCAGAGAAAGAGCAGGTTTCGAGGTACGAGATGTTCACTATACACACTATGGTAGACTTTGTACTATTGAAACTCCTGAAGGACCAAACATTGGTTTGATTTCTTCTCTTTGTGTTCACGCTAAAGTGAACTCTATGGGATTCCTTGAGACTCCGTATAGAAAAGTGAAGGATGGAAAAGTTGCCATGGATAAAGGTGACATTGTATTCTTGACCGCTGAGGAAGAGGATGACAATAACATTGCCCAGGCAAATGCTCCATTGGATCCAAAAGGTAATTTCGTAAATGAGAAAGTAAAAGCTCGTTTCGAAGGTGACTTCCCTGTATTAGAGCCATCTGAAATTAACTTCATGGATGTGGCGCCTAATCAAATTGTTTCTGTTGCAGCTTCATTGATTCCATTCTTGGAGCATGATGATGCCAACCGTGCTTTGATGGGATCCAACATGCAGCGTCAAGCAGTTCCATTGTTGAAAGCAGAGTCTCCAATCGTAGGTACTGGACTTGAAGCAAAGGCAGCTGTAGACTCTAGATCACTGATCATTGCCGAGGCAAATGGTGTAGTTGATTATGTAGACGCTAAGAAAATCACCATTAAGTATGACCTAACCGATGATGAGTTATTGGTCAACTTTACGGATGAATATAAATCATATGATCTGATTAAATTCAGAAGAACTAACCAGGACACGACGATCAACTTGACTCCTTTAGTATTACAAGGACAAAAAGTGGTTAAAGGCCAAGTGTTAGTAGAAGGTTACTCTACCAATGAAGGTGAGCTTGCTCTAGGTAAAAACTTGAAAGTGGCTTACATGCCATGGCAAGGGTATAACTTTGAGGATGCCATCGTAATTTCTGAAAGGGTTGTTCGTGAAGACGTCTTCACTTCCATCCACGTTGAGGAATTCCAACTTGAAGTTAGAGATACCAAAAGAGGAGAAGAGGAATTAACTTCTGAGATCCCTAACGTATCCGAAGAAGCTGTGAAGCATTTGGATGAAAATGGTGTAATCAGAGTAGGTGCAGAAGTAAAAGAAGGAGATATCATTATTGGTAAAATCACACCTAAGGGTGAGACTGATCCAACTCCAGAAGAGAAACTTCTACGTGCCATCTTCGGTGATAAAGCAGGTGATGTAAAAGATGCTTCCTTGAAAGCTTCTCCATCATTGAATGGTGTTGTTATCGAGACAAAATTATTCTCTAGACCTAAGAAGGATAAGGATGTAAGAGCGAAAGCGAAAGCAGAGGTTGAAAAACTGAAAGCAAAATACTCCAAAGATCTTCTAGGCATCAGAGCGAGAATGATCAACAAATTGGTAACGATATTGGATGGTAAAACATCTCTAGGAGTGAAGCACAAATTTGGTGATGAGATCATCAGCAAAGGAGTGAAATTCAATGCCAATAACATTGAGAACAACTTGTTCCCTGCTAAGAACCCTTATAGAGACGAGAGTAACTATAATGTTCCTGAGGAAGCAAACTTGATTTCCGATATCATTTTGGATGATTGGACAGATGATGCCCACATCAACGATTTGATCGTGAAATTGGTTAAGAATTATACAAATTCCAGAAACGAGATTTCAGGATTATTCAAGAGAGATAGATTTACATTAGAAGTTGGAGATGAACTACCTGCAGGTATTGTTCAGCTTGCTAAAGTTTATGTTGCTAAGAAACGTAAGCTTAAAGTAGGTGATAAGATGGCAGGTCGTCACGGAAACAAAGGTATTGTCGCTCGTATCGTAAGAGATGAGGATATGCCATTCCTAGAGGACGGAACTCCAATGGACATCGTATTGAACCCACTAGGGGTACCTTCTCGAATGAACATCGGACAGATATTCGAAACCGTACTTGCTTGGGCAGGTCAGGTATTGGGTAAGAAGTACGCTACTCCAATTTTCGATGGAGCTTCTATGGAAGAAGTTGCTACTGAATTGGAACTTGCAGGAGTTCCTGCTTATGGACGTACTTATCTATACGATGGTCTTTCAGGGTCCAAGTTTGATCAGCCGGTAACAGTAGGTATTGCTTACATGTTGAAGCTGGGTCACTTGGTAGATGATAAGATGCACGCCCGTTCTATCGGACCATACTCTTTAATTACACAACAGCCATTGGGTGGTAAAGCTCAGTTTGGTGGTCAGCGTTTTGGAGAGATGGAAGTTTGGGCACTTGAAGCATTCGGTGCATCACACGTACTTCAGGAAATCCTGACAGTGAAGTCTGATGACGTAATCGGTAGAGCTAAAGCTTACGAAGCGATAGTGAAAGGTGAAAACCTTCCTAAACCTAATATTCCAGAATCATTCAATGTATTGGTTCATGAATTAAGAGGTTTAGCTCTTGAAATTACCCTGGATTAATTTAGCTCATTAGGGCTCGCAAGAGCCCTTTACATATCTTTCAAAAAACTATGGCGTTCAGAAAAAATAAAAAACTTAACATCGATTTTTCCAGAGTCACCATCAGTTTGGCTTCCCCAGAATCTATTCTGGATAGTTCAAACGGTGAAGTGACCCAGCCAGAGACGATCAATTATAGAACTTACAAGCCTGAAATGGGTGGTTTGTTCTGTGAGAGAATCTTTGGTCCGGTAAAAGACTGGGAATGTCATTGTGGCAAGTACAAGCGCATCAGGTATAAAGGTATCATCTGTGATCGCTGCGGTGTAGAGGTTACAGAGAAAAAAGTGAGAAGAGAGAGAATGGGGCACATCGAGCTGGTAGTACCAGTTGCTCACATTTGGTATTTCAAATCTCTTCCTAATAAAATCGGTTATCTTCTTGGTCTTCCGACTAAAAAGCTTGACCAAATCGTTTACTACGAGCGTTACGCGGTAGTACAGCCAGGTATTAAAGCCGAGGATGGAATTCAATACTTAGACTTCTTAACGGAAGATGAGTACTTGGATATTATGGATAAACTCCCTAAGGAGAACCACATGCTCGACGATGATGATCCAAATAAATTCATCGCTAAGATGGGTGCTGAAGGTATTGAAATGCTTTTGGCAAGATTGGATCTTGATGATTTGTCTTATGCACTTCGTCACCAGGCAGCGACAGATACTTCTCAGCAAAGAAAAGCTGAGGCACTTAAGAGATTGAAAGTAGTAGAAGCATTCCGTGATGCTAGAACCAGAATTGAAAACCGCCCAGAATGGATGGTTGTTCGTATGGTTCCAGTGATTCCACCGGAATTGCGTCCTTTGGTTCCTTTGGACGGAGGTCGTTTCGCAACTTCGGATCTTAATGACCTGTACAGAAGAGTAATTATTAGAAATAACCGATTGAAGCGATTGATAGATATCAAAGCTCCTGAGGTGATTTTGAGAAACGAGAAGAGAATGCTTCAGGAAGCTGTGGATTCTTTATTCGATAACTCAAGAAAAGTAAATGCGGTAAGATCTGATGGAAACCGTGCCTTGAAATCCCTTTCTGATATGTTGAAAGGTAAGCAAGGTCGATTCCGTCAAAACCTACTTGGTAAGCGTGTGGATTACTCTGGTCGTTCTGTGATCGTAGTAGGTCCTGAGTTGAAGCTTCACGAGTGTGGTCTACCTAAAAATATGGCGGCTGAGCTTTTCAAACCTTTTATCATCAGAAAACTGATCGAAAGAGGTATTGTGAAGACTGTTAAGTCTGCTAAGAAAATTGTGGATCGTAAAGATCCAGTGGTTTGGGATATCTTGGAAAACGTTTTGAAAGGGCACCCTGTGCTACTTAACCGTGCTCCTACACTTCACAGATTAGGTATTCAAGCATTCCAGCCAAAATTAATTGAAGGAAAAGCAATCCAGCTTCACCCATTGGTATGTACTGCATTCAACGCCGATTTTGACGGTGACCAGATGGCGGTTCACGTACCTCTTGGACATGAAGCAATTTTGGAAGCTTCTACTTTGATGCTTTCTGCTCATAACATCCTTAACCCTGCCAACGGAGCTCCGATCACGGTACCTTCTCAGGATATGGTTTTGGGTCTGTATTATGTTACTAAAGGAAAGAAATCTACTCCTGAGGAAATTGTACCTGGAGAAGGAATGACTTTCTATAGCACTGAAGAAGTGGTTATCGCTTTGAATGAAGGTGTTATTTCACAGCATGCGAATATCAAGTGTAAAGTGAAAGTAAGAGAAGCAGATGGTCAAATCGTTGAGAAAATCATCGAAACTGTTGCAGGTAGATTGATCTTCAATCAGTTTGTTCCAGAGGAAGTTGGTTTCGTAAACGAATTGTTGACTAAGAAAAAGCTTCAGCAGATTATCGCTAAGGTTGTCAAGGTTTGTGGTATTGCACGAACTGCGAAATTCTTGGATGATATTAAGCACTTAGGATTCCAGATGGCCTACCGTGGTGGACTATCTATGGGATTAAATGATGTGATTATTCCTGAGCAAAAAGAGCCAATGATTGCAAAAGCTCAGGAAGAAGTAGACCAGGTATGGAATAACTACCTAATGGGTCTAATCACTGACAATGAAAGATATAATCAGGTAATTGATATCTGGACTCGTACCAACTCTCATTTGACGAATAATCTTATGAAGCAGATGGAAGAGGATAAGCAAGGATTTAATGCGATCTACATGATGATGCACTCTGGAGCCCGTGGTTCTCGTGAGCAGATTCGTCAGTTGGGTGGTATGAGAGGTTTGATGGCCAAGCCGCAGAAAAACCTTCAAGGTTCTGTAGGTGAAATCATTGAAAACCCAATCCTTTCTAACTTTAAAGAAGGTCTAGATGTATTGGAATACTTTATCTCTACACACGGTGCACGTAAAGGTCTTGCGGATACAGCATTGAAAACTGCCGATGCGGGTTATTTGACTCGTCGTTTGGTAGATGTTGCCCAGGATATGATCGTCACTGAGGAAGATTGTGGAACCTTGAGAGGTTTGAATGTCCTTCCATTGAAAGACAACGATGAAATCGTGGAGCCACTTTCTGAAAGAATACTAGGTAGAGTTTCTGTACATGATGTATATGATCCTTTAACTGATGAGTTGATCGTACCAGCAGGAATCGAAATTACCGATGAGATTGCAGCACGTGTTGATGAATCGGCTATTGAGGAAGTAGAGATCAGATCCGTATTGACTTGTGAAACCCGTAGAGGAGTTTGCTCTAAGTGTTACGGAAGAAACTTGGCTACAGGACATATGGTACAAGCTGGTGAGTCTGTGGGTGTTATTGCTGCACAGTCTATCGGTGAGCCAGGTACACAGTTGACATTGAGAACATTCCACGTGGGTGGTACTGCATCTAACATGGCCGTTGAAGCCAGCATCACTGCTAAGTTTGAGGGTGTTGTTGAGTTTGACGAAGAGTTGAGAATGCTTGAGACGACCAACAAGGATGGAGAAGCTGTGACAGTTGTGATGGGTAGATCTGGAGAGATCAAAATCAACGACCCTAAAACTGGTAAAACACTAGTTTCTAACCACGTTCCTTATGGTGCTTTATTGGCAGTGAAGGATGGTCAGAAAATTGAGAAAAACGGTGCACTTTGTAAGTGGGATCCATATAACGCGGTTATCCTTTCTGAATTCGACGGTTCTATTGACTTCGAATCTATTGTAGAAGGAGTCACTTATAAGGAGGTTGCCGATGATCAAACTGGTTTCCGTGAGAAAGTAATTATTGACACGAAAGATAGAACCAAGAACCCAGCGATTGTTGTAAACTATGGCGATGAGTCTAAGTCTTATAACATCCCAGTGGGTGCTCACTTGGCTGTTGAAATTGGTGAAAAAGTAAAAGCTGGTCAGGTGTTGGTGAAAATCCCAAGGTCTGTAGGTAAAACAAGAGATATTACCGGTGGTCTTCCAAGAGTAACGGAATTGTTCGAGGCACGTAACCCATCTAATCCAGCTGTGGTTTCTGAAATCGATGGTGTAGTAACTTACGGTGGTATCAAGAGAGGTAACAGAGAGATTATCATCGAATCTAAAGATGGTGTGATCAAGAAATACATGGTTTCTCTTTCTAAGCACATCCTTGTGCAGGAAAATGACTTCATCCGTGCGGGTGAGCCATTGTCTGATGGAGCAATTACTCCAAATGATATCCTGTCTATCAAAGGACCAACTGCTGTTCAAGAATATTTGGTAAATGAAATCCAGGAAGTATATAGACTTCAAGGTGTAAAAATCAATGATAAGCACATCGAGGTAATTGTTAGCCAGATGATGCAGAAGGTTGAAATCCTTGATGCTGGTGATACTGGATTCCTTCAAAACCAAGTGGTTGATAAGTGGGCGTTTAGAGAGGAGAATGATATTATCCTTGATAAGAAAGTGGTGATGGATGCAGGGGATTCCTCTACTCTAAAACCAGGAATGATCATCACAGCTAGAAGGCTGAGAGATGAGAATTCGAGCTTGAAGCGTAAAGATTTGAAACTAGTACAAGTTAGAGATGCTGAAACTGCGGTTTCTAAGCCAACTCTACAAGGTATTACTGCAGCCTCTTTGGGTACAGAAAGTTTCTTGTCTGCAGCTTCCTTCCAGGAGACAACGAAGGTGCTTTCAGAAGCAGCGATCCGAGGTAAGCGTGACGAATTGTTAGGCTTGAAGGAAAACGTTTTGGTAGGTCACTTGATTCCAGCAGGAACAGGACAAAGAAGAATCCAAAACCTTATCGTAGGATCTCAGGAAGAGTACGATCAGCTTTCAGATAACATGGAACGATCTAGCTCTAAGAAATCAAGCGAAGCTATTCTTTAATCGAATAGAGAATTAAATAACTAAAGGCCTGTATTCGTACAGGCCTTTTTTAATCATAATAAAATGCAAGACGAAAAAGGAAACAAGCCAGATCAGCAGATCAATGTAGAATTGTCGGAGGAAGTAGCAGAAGGTACTTACGCCAATTTGGCGATGATAGCTCACTCCAATTCTGAATTTGTGATTGATTTTATCCGATTGATGCCTGGAGTACCGAAGGCAAAAGTTAAATCGAGAATCATCGTAACTCCAGAACATGCAAGGAGACTTTTGAGTGCTTTGAAAGACAATATTGAAAAATACGAAGCAGCTTTTGGGAAAATTGATCAGGCAAATGAAGCCCCACAATTTCCGATAAGTTTCGGAACCCCGGGAGAAGCCTAATAAAAATATAACTGCTTAATTTTGTTCATCTTATTACTTTGTTTACCTTTGCAGTCCAAAATTTAACAGTTTACAGGAAAACTAAATTTTATCAGTTAATGCCTACTATTCAACAGTTAGTACGAAAAGGTAGAACCACACTGGAATCCAAATCAAAGTCTAGAGCATTGGACGCATGTCCTCAGCGTAGAGGGGTTTGTACCAGAGTGTACACTACGACACCTAAGAAACCTAACTCTGCAATGAGAAAGGTAGCTAGGGTTAGATTGACAAATGGAAAAGAAGTGAATGCTTACATTCCAGGAGAGGGTCACAATTTGCAAGAGCACTCGATCGTATTGATCAGAGGTGGTCGTGTAAAAGACTTGCCAGGTGTAAGATATCACATCATCCGTGGTGCACTAGATACAGCAGGAGTAAAAGACCGTAAACAAGGTCGCTCTAAGTATGGTGCTAAAAAGCCGAAAGCGGCAAAGAAATAATACTTTATAACATTTAGAAAAAATGAGAAAAGCGAAACCAAAGAAGAGATATATTCTTCCTGATCCAAAGTTCAATGACACCTTGGTTACCAAGTTTGTGAACTGTTTGATGGTTGACGGGAAGAAGAGTATTGCTTACAGAATTTTCTACGATGCGGTAGAAAAAGTTGAAGAAAAAGTAGGTGAGAATGGTCTTGAAGTTTGGAAAAAAGCGCTTAACAATATTGCTCCATCCGTAGAGGTGAAGAGTCGTAGAGTTGGTGGTGCTACTTTCCAGGTTCCAATGGAAGTTAGACCTGAACGAAAGATGTCCCTTGGTATCAAGTGGATGATCACCTATGCTCGTAGAAGAGGTGAGAAGACCATGATGGATAGACTTGCTGGTGAAATCATCGCAGGTGCCAAAGGTGAAGGTGCTGCTGTGAAGAAGAAAGATGATACGCACAGAATGGCAGAAGCCAACAAAGCATTCTCACACTTTAGATTTTAATTAGGATGGCAAGAGACTTAAAATATACCAGAAACATCGGTATTGCTGCTCACATCGATGCTGGTAAAACAACAACAACTGAGCGAATTCTTTTTTATTCTGGAGTTTCCCATAAAATTGGTGAGGTACATGATGGTGCTGCTACCATGGACTGGATGGCGCAGGAGCAGGAGAGAGGTATTACTATTACTTCTGCTGCTACTACGGTATTCTGGAACTACAGAGATCAAAAATATCAAATTAACATCATCGATACTCCGGGACACGTGGACTTTACCGTTGAGGTAAACCGTTCTCTAAGGGTATTAGATGGTTTAGTTTTCCTATTCAGTGCTGTGGATGGTGTTGAACCACAGTCTGAGACTAACTGGCGATTAGCTGATAATTATAAAGTAGCTCGTATCGGATTCGTTAACAAAATGGACCGTGCTGGAGCTAACTTCCTTGAGGTTTGTAAGCAGGTGAAGGAAATGCTTGGTAGCTATGCGGTACCATTGCAACTTCCTATCGGAGCTGAAGACAGATTCCGTGGGGTTGTTGATCTGATCAATAACAGAGCAATCGTATGGAATGAGGAAGATTTCGGAATGACTTTCTCTGAGGTTCCAATTCCTGAAGATATGGAAGAGGAAGTAGCTCAGTGGAGAGAGCATTTACTTGAAGCAGTAGCTGACTATGATGAGTCATTGATGGAGAAATTCTTTGATGATCCAGATTCAATTACTGAAGAAGAAATTCTTTCAGCTTTAAGAAAAGCAACCATTGACATGAAAATTGTTCCTATGGTTTGTGGATCTTCTTTCAAAAACAAAGGTGTTCAGACCATGCTTGACTTGGTGATGGAATTACTTCCTTCTCCATTGGATAAGGATGATATCATTGCCCACGAGTTGGAAGATGAAGATGCTGAAGTAAGAATCTCTCCAAATGAGGACGAGCCATTTGCTGGTCTTGCATTTAAAATCGCAACTGACCCATTTGTTGGTAGATTGTGTTTCGTAAGAGCATATTCTGGAGTTCTAAACTCTGGTTCTTATGTATACAATAGCCGATCTGGAAATAAGGAGCGTATTTCACGTGTTTTCCAAATGCACGCCAATAAGCAGAATCAAATCGAAGCTTTAAGAGCTGGTGATATCGGTGCTGTGGTTGGTTTCAAAGATATTAAGACAGGAGATACACTTTGTGCTGAAAATCGCAAGGTAGTTCTTGAGTCCATGATCTTCCCTGAGCCTGTAATTGGTTATGCTATTGAGCCTAAAACTCAAGCAGATGTTGATAAGCTAGGAATGGCGATCGCTAAACTAGTAGAAGAAGATCCTACACTACAAGTTAACACTGATCACGAAACTGGTCAGACTATCTTGAGAGGTATGGGTGAGCTTCACTTAGATATCATCATCGACCGTTTGAAAAGAGAGTTCAAAGTAGAGATCACTCAAGGTGCTCCTCAGGTTGCATATAAAGAAGCATTATTTGGTTCTGTTGAACACAAAGAAGTTTATAAGAAGCAAACTGGTGGTAAAGGTAAATTTGCAGATATCGTATTCGAAATCGGACCGAAAGATGCAGATGAAGAGACTGGTGAAGTGAAGCCAGGACTTGATTTTGTCAACGGTATTGTAGGTGGTGTGATTCCAAAAGAATTTATTCCATCTATCCAGAAGGGATTTGCTGAGGCAATGAAAAATGGTCCATTGGCAGGATACCCAATCGAAGCGATGAAAGTAAGATTGTTCCACGGTTCCTTCCACGATGTCGATTCTGATGCATTATCATTTGAATTGGCAGCTAGACTTGGTTTCAAAGAAGCGGCTAAGAAGTGTAAGCCACAATTACTTGAGCCAATCATGTCTGTAGATGTAGTTGCACCTGACGAGTATACAGGACCAATTACTGGAGACTTGAACAGAAGAAGAGGTTTGATGAAAGGAATGGATACTAAAGGTACTTCCTCCGTAATCAAAGCGTCTGTACCATTATCAGAGTTGTTCGGTTATATTACTGACCTTAGAACTATTTCATCTGGTAGAGCAACAGCTTCATTGACATTCTCTCATTACGAGGCTGTACCAAATAACATAGCGGAAGGCGTAATTGCTGAAGTAAAAGGTCAGAAAGACTAATCAATATTGCGATGAATCAGAAAATCAGAATAAAACTAAAATCATACGATCACAGCCTGGTGGATAAGTCATCAGAGAAAATCGTAAAGGCCGTAAAAGCCACTGGTGCAGTAGTAGTGGGACCAATCCCATTGCCTACTAAGAAGGAGAAATTCACAGTATTGAAATCTCCACACGTAAGTAAAAAAGCAAGAGATCAATACCAACTTTGTACATACAAAAGATTGGTTGATATCTACTCCAACAGCTCAAAGACTGTGGATGCCTTGATGAAAATCGAGCTTCCTAGCGGAGTTGATGTAGAAATCAAAGTTTGATCTGCTATACTATATTTAAATAAAAAGACCTGCACTTTCGGTGCAGGTCTTTTTCTATCTCCACATTTTCATATTTCAAGAGTGCTTTCATCCATTTGAAGATTTTAAAATCTTGCTAAATGTTTGAAAATATACGAGTTGGCATTTGTTACGGAATTTTATTTCAGTAACTTTGCAGTCCTTTAAAAGGGCTCTCGCGCATAAGCGCTTGTGAATTATCAAATTATCTTATTATAGATGTCTGGTATTATAGGTAAAAAAGTAGGAATGACTAGCATTTTTAGTGCCGATGGACGTAATGTCGCATGCACGCTAATAGAAGCTGGTCCTTGCGTAGTGACGCAAGTAAAAAACGTTGAAACAGACGGGTACAACGCAGTGCAATTGGCATATGGCGAGCGTAAAGAGAAAAATACGCCCAAGCCATTGATCGGTCACTTTAAAAAGGCCGGTACTACGCCAAAGCAGAAAGTTGTTGAGTTCAGAGAATTCCGGGTCGAGTTTGAAGGCCAGGTAGATCTAGGGGCTACTGTGAAGTCTTCTGAAGTATTTGTCGAAGGTGACTTCGTCGATGCGATCGGAACTTCAAAAGGTAAAGGTTTCCAAGGTGTGGTAAAGCGTCATGGATTTGCAGGTGTGGGTGGTTCCACTCACGGTCAGCATAACAGACAAAGACACCCAGGTTCCATTGGTGCTTGTTCTTGGCCATCAAGAGTATTCAAAGGAATGCGTATGGCGGGGAGAACTGGCGGTGACAGAGTGAAGGTGATCAACCTAAAAGTGTTGAAGATCTATCCTGAGCAAAACCTGCTGTTGGTTTCTGGTTCAGTGCCAGGTCCTAAAAATTCTTTCGTAATTCTAGAGAAATAAGTCCATGGAATTAGCAGTAATTAATCATAAAGGAGAAGATACTGGAAGAAAGGTAAGCCTTTCTGAAGAAATCTTCGGAATCGAACCAAATGATCACGCGATCTATTTGGATGTTAAGCAGTACTTGGCGAATCAAAGACAAGGTACTCATAAGTCAAAAGAAAGAAACGAAATAGCTGGATCGACTAAGAAGATCAAAAAGCAAAAAGGTACTGGTAGTGCCCGAGCTGGATCTATCAAGTCTCCAATTTTCAGAGGTGGTGGTCGTGTATTCGGTCCAAGCCCAAGAAACTATTCTTTCAAGTTGAATAAAAAGTTGAAGCAGTTGGCTAGAAAGTCTGCACTTTCTTACAAAGTGAAAGATAATAGCCTATCGGTATTGGAAAACCTTTCTTTTGAGGCTCCAAAAACCAAAAGCTACTTGGCTTTATTGAACGGGTTGTCATTAGCTGACAAAAAGACATTAGTAGTGATCCCTGAGGAGAACAAGAATGTTTACTTGTCTAGCAGAAACCTACCAAAGTCAAAAGTAGTGACTGTAAATGATGTAAATACTTACCAAGTTCTTAATGCTGATCACTTAGTGATTTGTGAAGGTTCTGTAAGTATGTTGGAAACCATTTTAGCGAAATAAGACAATGGATATTCTAAAGCAGCCTTTAATTACTGAGAAGGTTTCTGCCATGAACGAAAAAGGAGTTTATGGATTTATCGTGGAGAAAACTGCGAAAAAACCAGAAATCAAACAAGCAGTAGAGAAGACATACGGTGTAGATGTGGTTTCAGTTAGAACCATGAGATATGCAGCAAAGCATAAGACTCGATACACCAAAACCAAAGTGGTGTCAGGTTTCACAAACGCTTTCAAGAAAGCAATTGTAGAAGTAGCTGACGGACAGGTAATTGATTTTTACGGAGAAATTTAATTGAATCAATATCATGGCAATTAAAAAATTGAAGCCTGTTACTCCAGGGACAAGATTCAGAGTGGCTCCTGCTTTTGACGAGATTACAAAGTCAAAACCAGAAAAGTCTCTTCTTGCTCCTTTGAAGAAATCAGGCGGAAGAAATAATGAAGGCAAAATGACCGCTCGATATATCGGTGGTGGTCATAAGAGAAGACTAAGAATAGTAGACTTCAAAAGAACAAAGTTTGGTGTACCGGCAACCGTTAAGGCTATCGAATACGATCCAAACAGAACGGCACGTCTTGCCCTACTTTACTACGCAGACGGAGCTAAAGCCTACATTATCGCCCCGGAAGGTTTGGAAGTGGGTCAAACAGTGATTTCCGGTGAGCAAGTTGCTCCAGAATTAGGTAACGCTATGCCATTGGCAAACATTCCATTGGGTACCATTGTACACAATGTTGAATTGAAGCCAGGTAAAGGTGGAGTAATGGCCAGAAGTGCTGGAGGATATGCACAGATCGTAGCCCGTGAGGGAAAATACGTGACAGTGAAACTTCCTTCAGGTGAAATGAGACTTGTACTAGGAGTTTGTATGGCTACTGTTGGAACTGTTTCCAATGGAGATCACATGAACGTAGTATTAGGAAAAGCTGGTCGTAAAAGATGGTTAGGTGTAAGACCTCGTACAAGAGGTGTTGCGATGAACCCAGTGGATCACCCAATGGGTGGTGGTGAAGGTCGTTCTTCCGGTGGTCACCCTAGATCTAGAAAAGGTCTATTGGCTAAAGGTAAGAAGACTAGATCTTCCAAAAAGTATTCAAACAAGTTCATCATTACCAAAAGATCTAAATAATTATGGCACGTTCATTAAAAAAAGGTCCTTATATCGAGCATCACTTACTGAAGAAAGTAGATGTGATGAACGAATCCGGAAAGAAATCTGTCATCAAGACTTGGTCAAGAAGATCTATGATTTCTCCAGATTTTGTAGGACATACATTCGCTGTGCATAACGGTAACAAATTTATCCCTGTGTTTGTAACAGACAATATGGTCGGTCATAAATTGGGTGAGTTTGCTCCAACCAGAAATTTCAGAGGCCACATTGCCAAAAAAGATAAAGGAAAGAGATAATCATGGAAGCTATCGCAAGATTAAATAACGTTCCTACTTCTCCGCGTAAGATGCGCCTTGTGGCTGACCTTGTCAGAGGCAAGAGAGTAGGGAATGCACTTAGCATTTTAAAGTATACTCCGAATCACGGAGCTCTAAGATTAGAGAAATTACTGCTTTCTGCTGTTGCCAACTGGCAGGCTAAAAATCCTGACGCTAAACTTGAAGAGGCGGATCTTTATATCAAAACCATCATGGTTGACGAAGGAAGATCTCTTAAAAGATTGAGACCAGCACCTCAGGGTAGAGGCCACAGAATCCGTAAAAGATCAAATCATGTAACTCTAGTAGTGGATACATTCCTTACTGAAGAAGTTACCGCTGATGAAGTAGAAGTTAACGAAAAGGCAAATTAAGAACAGACTATGGGACAAAAGATCAACCCAATAGGATTTAGACTTGGTGTAGTCAAAGGCTGGGATTCCAACTGGTATGGTGGGAAAGACTTCGCTGAAAAACTATACGAAGATCAAAAAATCCGTAAGTACGTCCTTGCCAGAATTCCTAAAGGTGGGATTGCTAAGGTGATCATTGAGCGTACGCTTAAGAGAATCACTCTTACCATTCATACTGCCAGACCGGGTGTTGTAATTGGTAAAGGTGGAGCCGAAGTAGACAAGCTGAAAGAAGAACTTAAGAAACTAACCAGCAAAGATATTCAGATTAATATCTTTGAGATCAAGCGACCTGAATTGGACGCCAAGTTGGTAGGTGAATCTATCGCTCAGCAGCTACAAGCTAGAATTTCTTTCAGAAGAGCAATGAAACAAGCCATTGCTGCATCCATGAGAGTGGGAGCGGAAGGAATTAAAATCAAACTTTCTGGACGTCTGGGTGGAGCCGAAATGGCAAGATCCGAAATGTACAAAGAAGGAAGAATTCCTCTTCATACTATGAGAGCTGACATTGATTACGCACTTTCTGAAGCACGCACTGTGTACGGAATTATCGGAATCAAAGTATGGATCTTCAAAGGAGAAGTGTACGGTAAAAGAGACCTTTCGCCGAATCAAGGAGCTGGAAACGATACCAAAGGTGGTCGTCATTCAGGTCCTAAGAGAAACGACGGTCCAAGACGTAGAAAAAGAAATAACTAATTTTCACCGACTAAGTGAGAACTCATGTTACAGCCAAAAAGAACTAAATATAGGAAAATGCAAAAGGGCCGTGTCAAAGGCATCGCGCAAAGAGGGCATACGCTTTCTTTCGGAAACTTTGGCATCAAGTCCCTGGAAGCAGGATGGATCACCTCTCGCCAAATCGAGGCAGCTCGTATTGCAATGACGAGAGCGATGAAAAGAGAAGGACAGGTTTGGATTAGAATTTTCCCAGACAAACCTATCACTAAGAAGCCAGCTGAGGTTCGTATGGGTAAAGGTAAAGGTGCACCAGAATACTGGGTAGCTGTTATCAAGCCAGGAACGATCCTTTTTGAAGCAACAGGTGTGAGCAAGGAATTAGCTCAAGAGGCGCTAAGATTAGCGCAGCAGAAGCTTCCAGTAAGCACTAAGTTTGTAGTACGTAGAGATTACGTAGAATAGGAAGAACTATGAAAAATACTGAGATCCAATCACTTTCATCAAGTGAAATCGCTGAGCGAATTATCGCTGAAAAGGAGAATCTGACCAAACTTAAGTTTGCTCACACGATTTCTCCTATAGAGAATCCAAATAGAATCCGCGAGACCAAGCGTCTGATCGCAAGATTGAAGACTGCATTGGCTGCCAAATAACTAGCTAACAGAAAAGAAAATGGCTACGATTGAGAGAAATCTTCGTAAAGAAAGAATTGGTAAAGTGGTAAGTAACAAAATGGAGAAATCCGTTACCGTTGCAGTTGAGCGTCGCATGAAGCATGCCATGTACGGTAAATTTGTTGCCAAAACAACCAAATTTATGGCTCATGACGAGAAAAACGAGTGTAACCCAGGTGACCTCGTGAAAATCAGTGAAACTCGTCCGCTGAGTAAGAACAAACGTTGGAGAGTAGTTGAAATTATCGAAAGGGCTAAATAATCATGATACAACAAGAATCCAGACTAAGCGTGGCGGACAACTCCGGTGCTAAAGAAGTATTGGTGATCCGTGTATTGGGAGGAACCAAGAAGCGTTATGCTTCTATTGGTGACAAAGTAGTCGTGACTGTAAAGTCAGCCCTATCTTCCAGCAACATGAAAAAAGGTACCGTTTCCAGAGCGGTAATCGTGCGTACCAGAAAAGAAGTGAGAAGAAAAGACGGTTCTTATATCCGATTTGAGGACAACGCTGCTGTATTGTTAAACAACAACGATGAGCCAAGAGGCACTCGTATCTTCGGCCCTGTTGCCAGAGAGTTGAGAGAGAAGCAGTTTATGAAAATCGTTTCTTTAGCCCCTGAAGTATTGTAATCATGGAGAGAAAATTCAATAAGCAGCCTAAGCTGCATATCAAAACTGGTGATACTGTCAAGGTAATCTCTGGTGATGACAAAGGCAAAACAGGCAAAGTGCTTTCAGTAGATATAGCTAAAAGAAGAGCTTTCGTAGAAGGAATCAATATGATTACCAAGCACGTTAAGCCTACTGCAGCTAAACCACAAGGTGGAATCGAAAAGAAAGAAGCTGCTTTGCACATCAGTAACTTGATGCTTGTAGATCCTAAGACTGGTGAAGCCACCAGAATTGGTCGCAAGGCAGGTGAAAATGGAAAACTAGTGAGATACTCTAAGAAAACTGGGGAGGTGATCAATGGCTAATCCAAGAATCAAACAAAAATACGTAGACGATATCGTTCCTGCGTTGAAGGAGAAGTTCCAATATTCTTCTGTAATGCAAGTGCCAAAACTTTCTAAGATTGTTCTTAACAAAGGAATCGGTGCTGCTGTAGCAGATAAGAAATTGGTAGATCAAGGAGTAGAAGAACTATCTTTGATCACTGGTCAGAGAGCAGTATCTACTAAAGCTAAGACTTCTGTATCTAACTTTAAGCTAAGAGAAGGCATGCCTATCGGAGCTAAAGTTACTTTGAGAGGTCAGAAAATGTATGAATTCCTAGACAGATTGATGACTGTAGCACTACCTCGTGTACGTGACTTCAAAGGAATCTCTGACAAAGGATTTGACGGAAGAGGTAACTACACTTTAGGTGTAGAGGAGCAAATTATCTTCCCTGAGATCAGCATCGAAAAGGTGAACAGAATCTCTGGTATGGATATTACCTTCGTAACTTCCGCTAATACAGATGAGGAAAGCTTCGCGTTATTGAAGGCTTTCGGAATGCCGTTCGTTAACAAAAATAAAGAAGAATAGTCATGGCAAAAGAGTCCATCAAAGCTCGTGAGAGAAAAAGAGAACGTCTGGTAGCCAAGTATGCTAAGAAAAGAGCTGAGCTAAAAGCGGCTGGCGATTACGAAGCACTTGACAAATTGCCAAAGAACGCTTCACCAGTAAGACTTCATAATAGATGTAAGCTAACTGGTCGTCCAAAAGGCTACATGAGAAAATTCGGTATCAACAGGGTAACCTTCAGGGAAATGGCCTCTTCAGGCAAAATTCCTGGAGTGACTAAGTCCAGCTGGTAAAAAAACGACAGTAGTTTTTATTCTAAAAATCAATTCGTAACTTTGCACGCCCAAATAGGGTGAGCTAGACTTATAAAATATCATGACTGATCCAATAGCTGATTATCTGACTAGGTTGAGAAACGCGATTAAAGCGTCTCACCGAATCGTAGAGATACCTGCTTCTAATATTAAGAAGGAGATTACTAAAGTTTTGTTTGACAAAGGATATATCCAGAATTATAAATTCGAGGAGAATGGTCCACAGGGAACTATCAAGATTGCCTTGAAGTATAACCCTTCTACTAAGCAAAACGCAATTGTAAACCTAAAGAGAGTAAGTACACCAGGTTTGAGAAAGTATGTAAAGCATGATTCTCTTCCACGTGTTATCAACGGCTTAGGTATCGCCGTAATTTCTACCTCTAAAGGTGTAATGACAGACAAAGAAGCCCGCGTCGAAGGCGTTGGAGGCGAAGTACTTTGCTACGTATATTAATTTACTATCATGTCTAGAATAGGTAAAAAACCAATAAATCTACCTGGCGGTGTTACTGTAGACGTGTCAGCTCACGGGCTGGTCACTGTTAAAGGTCCAAAAGGTACGCTCACTCAGGATGTGAATCCTGATATTGAGGTAAAAGTGGAAGACAATGATGTAGTTGTTTCCAGACCTACGGATTCCAAAAGACACAAGTCTATGCACGGACTTTACAGATCTTTGATCAACAATATGGTGATCGGAGTATCTGAAGGGTACAAAAAAGAACTTGAGCTTGTGGGTGTAGGTTATAAGGCTGCAAATCAAGGTCAAGTGTTAGAACTTTCTCTTGGTTATTCTCACAATATCTTCTTCGCTTTGCCAGCAGATGTGGCTGTGAAGACAGAAACTCCTAAAGGTAAAAACCCGATCATTACTTTGGAGTCTATTGATAAAGAATTGATCGGACAAGTAGCTGCCAAAATCAAAGGTCTTCGTAAGGTTGAACCTTACAAAGGTAAAGGTGTACGCTTCGTGGGTGAACAAATTAGACGTAAGGCTGGTAAAACTGCCGGTAAAAAATAATAGGTTATGGCATTTAACAAGAATTCCAGAAGACTTAGAATCAAGCAGGGTATCAGAAAAAAGATTTCTGGTACGGATTCCAGACCACGTTTGTCAGTATTCAAAAGTAATACTGGTATGTATGCTCAACTTGTGGATGACCTTAAAGGTCAGACATTGGCATATGCTTCTTCCAAAGAATTGGGAGCTAAGAAAAACACAAACGTTTCAATAGCTGCAGAAGTAGGTAAAAAACTTGCTGAAAAAGCTGTCGCAAACGGTGTTAGCGAAGTAGTATTCGATAGAAACGGTTACTTGTACCATGGTAAAGTGAAAGCTTTAGCAGATGGTGCTAGAGAAGGAGGCCTTAAATTTTAATCAACTATGTCTCAAACTAGAAAAAAGCCTATCAGGGCTACAGATACAGAACTTAAGGAAAAAGTAGTTTCTATAAACCGTGTTGCCAAAGTGGTAAAAGGTGGTAGAAGATTCTCTTTTTCAGCAATTGTTGTTGTGGGTGATGGAGCTGGTGTAGTTGGTTACGGTTTGGGTAAAGCCAACGAAGTAACTGATGCTATCACCAAAGGCATCGAAGATGCTAAGAAAAACTTGGTAAAAGTACCAGTTTTGAAAGGTACCATCCCTCATGAGCAAATAGGTAAATATGGTGGTGGTTTTGTATTGATCAAGCCAGCTGCTGCAGGTACAGGTGTTATCGCCGGTGGTGCTATGCGTGCTGTTTTGGAAAGTGCCGGCGTTACTGACGTATTGGCAAAGTCCAAAGGATCATCTAACCCTCACAATGTGGTTAAAGCGACAATTGATGCTTTGACTCACTTAAGAGATGCGATTGCCGTTTCTCAGCAAAGAGGTGTGAAAATGTCTAAAGTCTTTAACGGATAATTATCATGGGAAAGATCAAAATCACACAAACTAGAAGCATTATCAAACGCCCTAAGGATCAAAAGGCTACAATAATTGCTTTAGGACTAGGAAAAATCAGCAAGTCTGTGGAATTGGAAAATACTCCATCAGTAGCTGGAATGGTTAATAAAGTTAGTCACCTTGTAAAAGTGGAGGAAGCTTAATTATGAAACTGCATACATTAAAACCAGCAGAAGGTTCTACCAAAAATCGTAAAAGAATCGGTCGTGGACAAGGTTCTGGACGAGGTGGAACTTCTACAAGAGGTCATAAAGGTGCTAAATCTAGATCTGGTTATAAAACTAAGCTTGGATTTGAAGGTGGTCAGATGCCACTTCAGAGAAGAGTTCCTAAATTTGGCTTCAAAAGCTTGAATAGAGTTGAGTTCAAACCAGTAAATTTGGATACCTTGCAAGCTCTTGCCGAGTCTTATAACTTAGAGGCTGTAAACTTGGACACTTTGGTGTCTCACGGAGTAGCTTCTAAGAATGATAAAATTAAAATCCTTGGTGGGGGTGAATTGAAAGCCAAATTGGACGTTACCGCACATCAATTCTCAGCTTCTGCTACAGAGGCAATCGAGAAGAACGGTGGGTCTGTAAACAAGATTTAATTAAATGAAAAAGTTTATTTCGACGGTTAAGAATATTTTCTCTATCGAAGATCTGAGAGTTAGGATCCTGAATACCATCGGGTTCCTAATTATCTTCAGATTAGGTTCTTACGTTGTTCTTCCAGGTGTTGACCCATCTTTGTTAGGTGAGGGAGCTGCTGAGGGCATCTTTGGATTGATAGATACATTCCTAGGTGGAGCATTTAGTAATGCTTCCATTTTTGGATTAGGCATCATGCCATATATTTCTGCTTCCATTGTGTTGCAGTTATTGACTGTCGGAGTACCATATTTTCAAAAAATGCAGAAGGAGGGTGAGTCTGGAAGAAAGAGAATCAACCAGATCACTAGAGTATTAACTATCCTTATTACCATCGCTCAAGGTATTGGCTACGTAAGTGCTACTATTTTACCAACAGGCGCTGTGATGATTGATACCACCCTTTTCATGTTTAGTTCATTGGTGTTACTTTCTGCCGGAACCATGTTTTGTATGTGGTTGGGTGAGAAGATCACTGAGAAGGGAATCGGTAACGGTATCTCTATGTTGATCATGATCGGTATCATCTCCAGATTTCCAGGGGCAATTATTGCTGAAGGATTGGAGAAAGGAACCTCCGGAATGTTGCTTTTGATTATTGAAGCAGTTGTATTGTTCTTTGTGGTTGTTGGAGTTATTGCTCTGACAGAAGCTACAAGAAGAATCCCTGTTCAGTATGCCAAACAAGTAGTAGGTGGCAAAGTATATGGTGGCCAGAGACAATATATTCCTATTAAAGTGAATGCCTCTGGAGTAATGCCTATTATCTTTGCACAATCATTGATGTTCTTGCCAGCCATGATCGCACAGATCTGGGCTCAGGAAAGTGATATAGCAAACTACATTGGTAGCACGTTCAGTGATTTTACTTCATGGCAGTATAATTTGCTGTTCGCAGTCTTAATTATCATTTTCACGTTCTTCTACACTGCTATTACAGTTAACCCTGAGCAGATAGCTGAAGACATGAAGAGAAATGGAGGATTCGTTCCTGGCATTAAACCTGGAGCCCCAACATCTGAATTTATTGATGGTATCATCTCTAAAATCACCTTGCCTGGGTCTATCCTTCTAGCATTAGTAGCGGTTATGCCGGCTTTTGCAATCATTGCAGGAGTGGGTGGAGAATTTGCTCAATTCTATGGAGGAACTTCACTATTGATTATGGTAGGAGTTATCTTGGATACCTTGAGACAAATTGAAAGTTACTTGTTAATGCGTCATTATGAAGGCATGATGAAAAGTGGTAATATGAAGAATAACCCTTCTAATTACCAAGTAGCTTAATATGATTCATTATAAGACTTCAGAAGAAGTTCAAATAATAAAAGAAAGTGCCGATATACTTGGTAGAGCCCACGGGGAAGTAGCGAAGTATGTCAAGGAAGGGGTAAAGACCTCTTTCTTAGATAAAATTGCTGAAGAGTTTATTAGGGATCATGACGGCGTTCCTTCCTTTAAAGGATACAACGGATTCCCTGCTTCACTCTGCATATCTGTGAACGAAGTAGTTGTTCATGGTTTTCCCAGCGAATATGAATTGAAAGATGGCGATATAATCTCAATAGATTGTGGAGTCTTTCACCAAGGTTTTCATAGCGATTCCGCTTATACATACCCCATTGGTGAGGTTTCCCCTTCTGTCATAGATTTACTTAAAGCCACTAAAGATTCACTTTATCTGGGAATTGAAAAGGCTGTTTTTGGGAATAGAATTGGAGATGTGGGTAACACCATTCAAAAATTTGTTGAAGCGAAAGGCTATACAGTTGTCCGCGAATTAGTAGGACACGGTTTAGGACGAAATCTTCACGAAGCTCCAGAAGTTCCTAATTACGGTAAAAAAGGTAGTGGCCCCCAGTTGAAATCTGGAATGGTGATTGCAATTGAGCCGATGGTAAATCTAGGTACACGAAATATTGTACAAGAGAGAGATGGCTGGACGATCCGCACTGCAGATCGGAAACCATCTGCCCATTATGAGCATACAGTGGCAATATTTGAAGATAAAACAGAGGTTTTGACGACCCATAAATACATAGAAGAGAATTTTAAATTCTAATATGGCTAAACAGACATCTATCGAACAAGACGGTACCATCATCGAAGCATTATCTAATGCGATGTTTAAAGTGGAACTAGAAAATGGACATCAGTTGATCGCGCATATATCAGGAAAGATGAGAATGAATTACATCAAGATTCTTCCTGGAGATCGTGTGAAGTTAGAGTTGTCACCCTATGATTTATCAAAAGGTAGAATTGTATATCGTTATAAATAAACTGATATGAAAGTAAAGGCATCTATTAAGAAAAGAAGTGTTGATTGTAAGCTAATCCGTAGAAAAGGAAAGCTTTATATCATCAACAAGAAGAATCCTAAGTTTAAACAAAGACAAGGTTAAGATTATGGCTAGAATTGCAGGTGTAGACATACCAGACAATAAGCGAGGCGAGATCGGGCTTACCTATATCTTCGGAATTGGAAGAAGCTCCGCCAAGGCGATCCTGAGCAAGGCCGGTATCTCCTTCGACAAAAAAGCAGGTGAGTGGGATGACGATGAGTCAACTGCTATCCGTAACATTATTGCCGAAGAATTCAGAACAGAAGGTGTTTTGAAATCAGAGATCCAATTGAACATTAAGCGACTAATGGACATTGGTTGCTATAGAGGTTTGAGACACAGAAAAGGACTTCCAGTTCGTGGTCAGCATACCAAGAACAACGCCAGAACAAGGAAGGGTAAGAGAAAGACAGTTGCTAACAAGAAAAAAGCAACTAAATAAAACCTGATTTAGATTATGGCTCAGAAAAGAAACGATAAAGCAAAAGGTAAGAAAAGAGTTGTTAAGGTAGAAGCTGTAGGTCAAGCTCACATTAGAGCATCCTTCAACAATATCATCATCTCTATTACCAATAATGCAGGTCAAGTTATATCTTGGGCTTCTGCCGGTAAAATGGGTTTCAGAGGTTCAAAGAAAAATACTCCTTACGCTGCACAAATGGCGGCGCAAAACTGCGGACAAGTAGCATACGACTTAGGTTTGAGAAAAATCGAAGTATTTGTAAAAGGTCCAGGGTCTGGTCGTGAATCAGCGATCAGAACGTTGCAAAACGTAGGATTAGATGTTACGACTATTACAGACGTAACTCCAATGCCACACAACGGTTGTCGTCCTCCTAAGCGTAGAAGAGTTTAATTTTAAATTAGTAAAAGAATGGCTAGATATACAGGTCCTAAAGCAAAGATCGCCAGAAAGTTTGGCGAGCCTATCGAAGGGCATAGCAAGGCGCTTCAAAAGAAAAACTACCCTCCAGGACAACACGGAAGAGGTAGAAGAAAGAAGCAGTCTGAATATGCTATTCAGCTTGCTGAAAAGCAAAAAGCAAAATACATCTACGGTATCTTGGAAAGACAATTTGCAAAGATGTTTGATATTGCTTCCAGAAAATCTGGAATTACCGGTGAAAACCTTCTTCAGCTTCTTGAAGCTAGATTGGATAATACCGTATACAGAATGGGAATTTCTCCTACAAGAAGAGGTGCTAGACAACTAGTTTCGCACAAGCATATCCTTGTAAATGGTGAATTGGTAAATATTCCTTCCTATTCTTTGAAGCCTGGTGATATTGTTTCTGTTAGAGAGAGATCTAAATCTTTAGAAGCGATTACCAATAGTTTGGCTGGTAGAGGTGCTAATAAATATTCCTGGTTAGAGTGGGATGGCGCTTCTTTGTCCGGCAAATTCGTCAGTGTACCTTCCAGAGATGATATTCCAGAGAATGTCAAGGAACAACTCATTGTCGAACTTTACTCTAAGTAATTTTACTATTTTCAGCTTTTAAAAAAAGAACAAGATATATGTCCATACTAGCATTTCAAATGCCCGAAAAAGTGGTAATGGAAAAAGCCGATGACTTCCATGGCTTGTTTACTTTCAAACCACTAGAAAAAGGCTATGGAGTTACTATCGGTAACGCCTTAAGGAGAATTTTGCTTTCTTCGTTGGAAGGTTATGCCATCACATCCATTAAGATACCTGGAGTGTTGCATGAGTTTTCTACCATCGAAGGTGTTGTTGAAGATGTGACCGATATTATTTTGAATCTGAAGCAAGTGAGATTCAAGAAAGTGCATGAAGCATTTGACGGAAAAATCACTGTAGAGATCAAAAATCAGTCTGTGTTCACTGCTGGAGACATTGCTAAGTTCACTTCTTCATTCGAAATCTTAAACCCAGATTTGGTGATTTGTCATATCGACGAGTCTAAAAACTTTGAGATTGAGATTACTGTCGAAAAAGGAAGAGGCTATTTACCAGCTGAAGAATCCAAACCAAAAGAACAGGTGTTCGGGCAAATCGCCATCGATGCCATCTTTACACCAATCAAAAATGTAAAGTATAGCGTTGAGAATACCCGTGTTGAACAGAAGACTGACTTTGAAAAGTTGATCTTGGAAGTATCTACTGATGGCTCAATCCACCCGGAGAAAGCACTTCAGGAGTCTGCTAAAATCCTGATCCAACACTTCATGTTGTTCTCTGATCAAACAATGGTCCTTGATTCCACTGGAATCGCTGAGCCAGAACCAATCGATGAGGAGTTCTTGCATATGAGAAAGCTTCTTAAGACATCTTTGAGCGATCTAGATCTTTCTGTTCGTGCATTCAACTGTCTTAAAGCTGCTGATGTAAAAACTCTTGGTGACCTTGCCAAACTTGAAATTTCTGACATGATGAAATTCAGAAACTTTGGTAAGAAATCCCTTGCCGAGCTGGAGCAGCTTATCCAAGAGAAAGGTCTGACCTTCGGGATGGATATTTCTAAGTATAAACTTGATGAAGAATAAATAACGATGAGACACGGTAAGAAATTTAACCACCTTGGTAGGAAAGCCGCTCATAGGAAGGCTATGCTTTCCAACATGGCCACTTCCCTGATTCTTCACAAGCGTATTACAACTACGCTTGCCAAGGCTAAAGAATTGAAGAAATATGTGGAGCCATTGGTTTCCAGAGCAAAAGAAGATACTACTCATAACAGAAGAATTGCATTCTCTTACCTGAAAAATAAAGAAGCTATCATCGCTCTTTTCGGAGAAGTTATTGCAAAAGTAGGTACACGTCCAGGAGGATACACTCGTATCATCAAAACTGGATTCCGTCTAGGTGATAATGCCGAGATGTGTATCATTGAGTTAGTAGATTTCAACGAATTGATGTTGAAAGATGCGAAGCCAACTAAGAAAACTACTAGAAGATCTAGAAGAAGTTCTGGCAAAAAAGATGAAGCTGCTGCTGAAACAAAAGCAGAAAGCACGCCTGAAGCTAAAACTGAAGAGCCAAAAGCTCCAGAAGCTTCTGCTGATTCATCTGAAGGTGAAACTGAAGAAAAAAAATAAGTTGATTGTTGACTTAGATATTAAAAAGGATTGGACTTTTGTTCAATCCTTTTTTTATACCCATTCCATTTATCTTCCTTCCCAATAAATCTTTAACTTTGGGCAACTTTCTAGAAAATGATTAGACAAAAAGCGACTTTACTCTTAGCCGATGGAACAAAGTTCCATGGCACACTTATTGGAAATCCCGGTACTAACGGTGGTGAAATTTGCTTTAATACCGGTATGACCGGATATCAGGAAATTTATACCGACCCATCCTACACGGGACAAATTGTTGTAACCACTACACCACATATTGGAAATTATGGTGTGATTGATTCCGAAGTGGAATCAGATGCTCCTACAGTAGCAGGAATAGTGGTAAATAATTTCTCCGATATTTATTCCAGAATTGATGCATCTGGTTCCTTGCAAGATTATCTGGTATCTCACAAAATTACCGGTATCGCAGATGTAGATACACGAAAACTCGTGAGACACCTGAGGTCTAAGGGAGCAATGAATGCTATCATTAGTTCTGAATACGAGGAGAATCTAGATGGCTTAAAAGCTGAATTGGATAAAGTGCCTAACATGGATGGCCTAGAGCTCTCATCGAAAGTTTGTACTCAAGAGCCTTACTTCGAAGGAGATGAAAACTCTAGTATTAAAGTAGCTTGTCTTGATTTCGGTATCAAGAAAAACATCTTGAGAAATCTAGCAAGCAGAGGCGTTTACTGTAAAGTTTTTCCAGCCAAGACCAAACTTGCTGAAATGGAAGCATGGGCACCACAAGCTTATTTCCTGTCTAATGGTCCTGGTGATCCTGCTGTAATGGAATATGCTGTAGAGACTACCAAAGAAATTCTAGAAACAGGAAAGCCTGTTTTCGGAATCTGTCTTGGTCATCAGATCTTAGCTGAGTCTTGTGGCATCTCTACTTATAAAATGCACCACGGACACAGAGGATTGAACCATCCTATTAAAAACTTGAAAACAGGGAAAAGTGAGATCACTTCCCAAAATCATGGTTTTAATATTTCCAGAGAAGATTCGGAAAGCAATGAAAATGTGGAGATCACTCACGTTCATTTGAATGATAATACCGTAGCAGGTATTAAATTGAAAAATAAGCCTGCGTTTTCAGTTCAGTATCACCCAGAGTCCTCACCAGGGCCTCATGATTCTCGTTACCTTTTTGACGATTTCATTTCTTTAATCAATAAAAATTAATCTCAATAACCTTTTATACTATGACATTGATACAAGCAGTTCATGCAAGACAAATTTTAGATTCCAGAGGTAACCCTACTATTGAAGTAGATGTACTTACTGATTCTGGTGCTTTTGGCCGTGCAGCAGTACCAAGCGGTGCTTCTACAGGTGTTAACGAGGCAGTAGAATTGAGAGATGGAGACAAAAGCAAATACCTTGGAAAGGGTGTTTTGAAAGCAGTAGAGAATGTAAATGAAGTAATTCAATCAGAATTGATCGGTGAATCAGTATTTGATCAAAGAGGGATTGATAACTTGATGATCAATCTTGATGGAACTGAAACTAAATCTAAACTAGGAGCGAATGCTATCCTTGGTGTATCTCTTGCTGTAGCCAAAGCTGCTGCAGATGATTTGGGTATTCCACTTTTCAGATACGTAGGTGGAGTAAACGCAAAAACACTTCCTGTTCCAATGATGAATATCATCAACGGTGGATCTCACTCAGATGCTCCAATTGCATTCCAAGAGTTTATGATCCGTCCAGTTGGTGCTCCAACATTCTCTGAAGCGATGAGAATGGGCGCAGAAATTTTCCATAACCTTAAGAAAATTCTTCACGACAAAGGCCTTAGTACTGCAGTAGGTGATGAGGGTGGATTTGCACCTAACTTCTCTGGCGGAACTGAAGAAGCATTGGAGTGTATTTTAGATGCAATCAAGAAAGCTGGTTATACTGCGGGTAAGGATATTACCATCGCATTAGACTGTGCTTCTTCTGAGTTCTTCGAAGATGGCGTTTACAACTATGCTAAGTTTGAAGGTGAAACTGGAAAAGCTAGATCTAGAGCAGAGCAAGTTGATTACTTGGCTGAGCTGACAGAAAAATATCCTATCGACTCTATCGAAGATGGTTGTGGTGAAGAAGATTGGGAAGGTTGGGCGATGTTGACTGCTAAAATAGGAGACAAAGTACAATTAGTAGGAGATGATCTTTTTGTGACCAACGTGAAATTCTTGAAGCGTGGTATCGAAGAGAAGTCTGCAAACTCAATCTTGATCAAAGTGAACCAGATAGGTACATTGACTGAAACTTTAGATGCAATTGATTTGGCACATAAGGCAGGTTTTACTGCTGTTATGTCTCATAGATCAGGAGAAACTGAAGATTCCACTATTGCAGATCTTGCAGTAGCTTGTAATTGCGGTCAAATCAAGACCGGTTCAGCTTCCAGATCAGATAGAATGGCGAAGTACAATCAATTACTTAGAATTGAAGAACTACTTGCTGAGACAGCTTATTTCCCTCAGAAATAAGACGATCTCACCTTATTTTGAAAGCAGCCTTTTAAGGCTGCTTTTTTTTTGCATCATTTTTGTACCTTGTCAATAGAATTTTCATCCAATCTCCCATGAGCAAATATCTTAAATACACCAAAAATTTTTATGTACTCGGGACCTTATTCTTTGTCTTTTGGATGGTTTTTATAGATTCTAATAATGTAGTGAACCAGTTTAGGTTAAGTAGCAAGCTAAGTGAGCTTTCAGATCAAAAGGAATTTTATCAGGAGAGAAAAGAGGAAATTAAGGAAGAAAGAGAGGAGTTAATGAGTAATCCTGAACTTTTAGAGAAGTTTGCACGTGAAAAGTATCTCATGAAGAAGAAGACTGAAGATCTCTATGTTATCGTTAAAAAATAAAATTCTACTCGTATTCTTATTGGTTTTTTCAATGCATTTCGCTGCAAATGCACAGCGAGAGATTTACTCTGATTCTATACCCTTTAAAGATAGATTGTATTTCGGAGGAAACTTTGGGATGCAGTTTGGTACAGTGACTTTATTAGATATTTCCCCTTTGGTAGGGGTTATGATCACTCCAAAGCTTTCTTCAGGACTGGGAATAACCTATCAGTATTTCAATGATAAGCGATACTATGGAGGAGAGAGCTCATCTTATGGGGGGAGGATCTTTACCCGATACAATGTACTTCCAAATATCTTTGTTCATGGTGAGTACGAGCGACTCAATTTTGACAATTATAATCTCCTCACTGATGAATTTGAAAGAATATGGGCTAACTCACTATTTCTAGGAGGAGGTTATTTTGCTCCTTTTGGTCCTAGAGGAGGAGCTAACTTCACATTTCTATATAATGTCCTGCATGATAATTTAAGGTCACCCTACGCTGAACCTTATGTGATCAGGGTTGGTTTTGTACTTTAATAGTGCACTAAATCCCAATTCATGAATTCTTTTATTAATAAAATCCATCAGGCACATTTAGATTGTTCGGATTGCCCTTCACCCAAAGTTATCCATGGGTTTTTTGAGGAGCTTTTAGGTCTGCTTTTTCCTGAACATGCTTTGAGTAAAATCAAGGAGAAATCAGAAATTGAGGATAAAATCAATAAACTTCAGCATACCCTTTCAGATGTGTTGAAAAGAAATGTCCACTTGCATAAAGGAGACGGAGAGGCGCTGGCTAAATCTTTTTTTGAGGGTTTAGAGAAAGTCTATACATGGATACAACAGGATGTAGATGCTATATACGAGGGAGATCCAGCAGCAAAATCCAGAAATGAAATACTTCGAAGTTATCCGGGATTCTATGCGATTTCAGCCTATCGTATAGCACACTCACTTCATAGTTTGGGAATTTCATTAATTCCAAGAATGATTTCAGAGTTGGCACACAGTAAAACTGGAATTGAGATCCATCCCGGTGCAAAAATAGGGCAGCATTTCTGCATAGATCATGGGACAGGTGTAGTGATTGGAGAGACCACAGTGATCGGAAACCATGTAAAAATTTATCAGGGGGTTACTTTAGGGGCATTAAGTGTCAATAAAGAAGATGCTGATATCAAACGACATCCTACCATTGAAGATCATGTGGTGATTTACTCAGGAGCAACAATTCTGGGTGGAAAAACAGTGATTGGGGAAAACAGCACTGTAGGTGGGAATGTTTGGCTAACTAAAAGTGTTCCTTCCGGAAGTAAGGTCTATTATCAGACTCAGATGTACCATTCTGGCAGCGAAGTCACAGATATGTATGTCTTCAAAAATGACAATGATGAAGCTATTTGAATTAGTAGGAAATACTCCATTAATCGAACTTGAGAACATCCCGGTCAATCCGAAAGTAAAAATCTATTGTAAGCTGGAAGGTCAAAACCCTGGTGGCAGCGTTAAGGATCGTGCGGCATATAATATGATCAAATCGGCTTTGGAAAGGGGAGATATCAAAAAAGGAGATAAGCTTGTTGAAGCCACCAGTGGCAATACCGGGATTGCATTAGCTATGATTGCTAAAGTGATGGGACTGGATATGACACTGATTATGCCTGATAATTCTACCAAAGAGCGAGTTTTGTCAATGGAAGCTTATGGAGCCAACGTGATTTTGACCCCTGCTTCCAAAACGATTGAATATTCTAGGACACTTGCTGAAAAAATGCAAAAAGAAGAAGGTTACTTCATGCTTAATCAATTTGGTAATGACGACAACTTTCTAGCACACTATAAAACGACAGGTCCAGAAATCTGGAATGACACCCAAGGTGAAGTAACTCATTTTGTCTCAGCCATGGGTACCACTGGAACGATCATGGGAGTTTCCATGTATCTCAAAGAGCAAAATCCATCTATTCAAATTGTAGGAACACAACCGACAGATGGATCTAGCATTCCAGGTATTAGGAGATGGTCGCCTGAATTTTTACCTGCAATCTTCGATGCTTCCAGAGTAGATCAGGTAATTGATGTCAGCCAGGAAGAGGCGACAGAGATGACCAGGAGGATGGCTAAAGAAGAAGGAATACTTGCTGGTATGAGCAGTGGTGGAGCACTTCATGCAGCCATCAAACTTTCCCAAACCCTAGAAGAAGGGGTAATTGTTTGCATTACTTGTGATAGGGGAGACCGCTATTTGAGTTCCGATCTCTTTGCCTAGAGAAACATTTCTTTTGTCTTCTTCAGTCCTGTTTTGGCAACTTCTAAAGCGTCTTGTTGGTAATACGTTGGGTTGAAAAGTTCTAAGGATAGAATTTTAGTTCCAGACATACCACCCAAAGTCTCAGTTATCACATCGTAAGGTGCAATTCCGTCCCCAGGATAGACTCTATCTTTGTCTTGAAGATCTTCAACAGCAATTCCTGAAGGAACATCATTGACATGGATAATATCAAATGCATCACTGCTTAAAAGTTTTAGCGCATTAAAACCCGATCCCCCTCTAAATAAGTGATATACATCTGGTAAAATTTTAGTGTCTGGATTATTGGCAGCTACAGCTACCGAAAGGCATTGACTTAAATTATGGAAAGGTCCAAAAGCTCCCCAAAATTCCAGCTGAGGCATAACTCCTATTTTTTTTCCCAAATCAATCAACTGAGAATATTTCTCTGCGGATTCCTGAACATTGATTTCACCCTCAGCACCTATTGCAGGAGCAGCAATCCTTGTACAGCCAATATCTGCCAGCATTCCCATTTCTTTCTCCATCTGAGCAAAGCCTTGTTTTGATTTCTGTGGGTCTTGAGCCATCCACGGGGCAAAGCCTATCGCATTGAACGGTGTTTGTTTAGCGTCACTTAAGACAGTCTTTAGGGAGGATAGGCTTTTTCCAGACCCTAGGTAAGTTTCTATTTCTGAAATCCATATTTCAAGACCATCATACCCTGCTTTAGAGGAAGTTTCAATTATTTCGCTAAGACTTAATTTTTGTCCACGAATTGTGCTAGTGTTTAAACTATACTTATATTTTACATTCTTTAGTTCTGAGGCTTTTGCGAATGTGGGTGATACAGCTAATGCTGCAGGTGCAAGTGCAAGAGATTTTAATATATTTCGTCTTTTCATTTTGGGATTATGAATAAATTTAAAATTAGTCCGTCTAAATAAATAAATTACCGTTTATTACATTGTTTGCCAAATCCAATACAATTGCGATAATATCGTATTGATCTTATGTTAAAAGTAAAGTTTTTTATTCCATTTGTCTTGATTTTTATGTGGGCTGCCCAAATTTCAGCTCAGAATCAATCATTTCTTTCTTTATATAAAGATCAATTACCCTACTTTCAGGAACTGATTACCGGAGGACAATATGGGGAGGCTCCTGTAAACTATGAAGGCAACCCGTATTTTCAAGTCAGGACTTTTGACGAGGGTAAACTTTCCATTAATGAAATCCAATATACTGGAGTACAGCTATTGTACGATGAGCATTTAGATGAACTGGTAACATTTCATCCAGTTTACCGACAAAAAATCTTGATTAAGCCTGAAAAGGTAGAAGAGTTTCAATTAGAAGGAGGCTATATTTTTAGGAGATTCGAGAGAGAAGATTCTTATGTCCATCATGAAAATGGTTTCTATCAAGTAATCAAAGATGGGGAGATAAAAGTGCTGATAAAACATTATAAAACGCTTGATCCTGTCAAAGAAGTTGGGAAATACACCCATGTCTTTAATGAGGATAAAGAATACTTTTATTGGTTTGATGGAGATTTTGAGGTGATAAGAAAGAAGAAGCAGGCCATTAAGAGTTTAGGGTTGAATAAAAAGGAAATAAAAAAACACCTAAAGGATAAGGGCTTATATTTTGCCTTAGAGAAAGAAAAATACATTTTAGAATTAGCTAGGTTTAGAGAAAATAAACAAGAGGAATTTAAAGGATTTTTTGAATGAGAAAGGTTTTACTTCTTGTCAGTTTTATTTGCTGTTTTTCTTTTGCTCAAGCTCAAAACACCAATTCCCAAAAAATTTCAGGTACTTTTTTAGGTATGTCCTTTGAAAGGTTTGCCGAGAAAATAGAGTCAGAAACTCCTTTTAAACTTTACTATAAAAACTCTGATGTAGAGGAAATCCAAGTGAATCTTCAAGCCAATGATTCTGATATTGGGGCTCTTCTAAGAGAAATATTGTCTAATACTGGGCTTACTTACTCTATTGATAATTCGAAGAGAATTTGGATTTCAAAGGGTAGTAAAATATATGTGGATTTTCCTGCCGACTATTTTATGGTCCAAGAAAGGCAGGAAGTTCAATCAAATGCTAATGATACACTAGGAGCATTTGATAAGAATAAGAGGTTTATCATTGGTAAGGCAAATGAAAATCCAGAATCACCAACGGCGGTTTTAAGTGGCGTAGTGACTAGTGTTGAATCGGGGAATCCGATGAATGGAGCTGTGGTTTTAGAAAAAGTTAACTATACACAGGTAGTTACAAATAAGGAAGGAAAATATCGATTGACACTACCAAAAGGTAGACATACCATTTGGATTCAAAATATCGGAGGGTTCCAAGAGCAAAGGCAAATTGACCTTAAAGGGGACGGGGTACTTAATATGAGTATTGAAGAAAACGTACTTTCTCTAGATGAGGTAGTCGTTAGTTCTGGGGCATTATCTCATATTAATAAATTGGACATGGGAGTTCAATCTATCAGTGTAGCTGATGTGAAGAGGCTACCAGCTGTAATGGGAGAGGTGGATGTACTTCGCGGTATTCTCACCATGCCAGGCGTCAACACCGTAGGGGAAGCTACAACGGGCTTTAATGTAAGAGGGGGAGCTGCTGATCAAAACTTGATACTTTACGGAAATTCAACCGTGTTTAACCCCACACATGCCTTTGGCTTTTTCTCTGCTTTCAATGCTGACATCATTTCCGGAGTTGAATTGTATAAAGGCTCTGTTCCGGTTAACTATGGAGGAAGACTCTCTTCCGTATTAAAAGTAGATCCCAAGTTTGGTTCAAAAGAAAAGTTTGGAGGTAGTGGGGGAATAGGGATATTAACCAGTAGGTTAGGTTTTGAAGGACCTATTGGCGAAAAAACCACTTTTGCTATAGGAGGTAGGTCAACCTACTCGGATTGGGCTTTAAAGCTATTGGATGATGAGGCAGATTTGAATGGAAGTGCAATATCATTTTATGATATCAATGCAAACATTCAACATGAGATCAATGATAATAATACCATCGAATTAACGAGTTATTTCAGTAGGGACAAATTTCGATTTGACCCTGATACTTCTTATTCCTACCAAAACTTAAACCTTTCTCTGGCTTGGCAACATTATTTTAATGATGCACTGGAGGGAAAGCTGACAGTTGGACAGGATAGTTACGAATTTGGGATTATTGGGCAGGACAACCCACTAAACTCCTTTGATTTTGGTTTT
This sequence comes from Algoriphagus machipongonensis, assembly GCF_000166275.1. NCBI lineage: Bacteria > Pseudomonadati > Bacteroidota > Cytophagia > Cytophagales > Cyclobacteriaceae > Algoriphagus > Algoriphagus machipongonensis. The sequence goes on along the minus strand of NZ_CM001023.1, from coordinate 4,385,139 downwards.
GACGTCAATCAACTTTTTATTAGGGCTGATTTCGAGTATAGAAAAAGTGAAAATCACATCCTTAAGTTTGGAGTACACGGGATCCAGTATTCCTTAAATCCAGGTACTAATCGTCCCTATGGTCCAGAATCTATAGTGATTGATCAGGAGCTCCAAGAAGAAAATGCTCAAGAGATATCTATTTTTATCGGAGATGAATTCACTGTCAATGAAAACCTCTCTTTTAGCTATGGAGGAAGGTACATGTTTTATCGATTGTTGGGGCCATTAAACGTTAAGGAGTATGTGCCTGGGGAACCCATTACTGAAAGCAATGTAACTGGTGAAAGGAGTTATGGGAAGGGAGAATCTGTACAGACCTACCATGGCCCGGAATTTAGAGTTTCTGGAAGGTATACGCTAAACAATCAATCGTCTCTGAAATTTGGCTTTAATACCATGAGGCAAAACATCCATTTGTTATCTAATTCCTCCTCAATTGCTCCAACAGATTCGTGGAAACTCAGTGATACCTATATCAAACCGCAAACTGGCGGGCAAGCTTCCCTTGGATATTATAGAAATATGGCTAAAAATCAGCTAGAATTCTCAACAGAGGTTTATTATAAGTATATGAACAACTTACTGGATTACCGATCTGGAGCCCAGATAGTTTTAAATGAAAATATTGAACAAGATGTTTTGAATTCAGTGGGTAAGGCCTATGGTGTTGAATTATTGCTAAAGAAAAACACAGGAGCCTTAAAAGGCTCTATTGCCTACACTTACTCGAGATCATTTATGAAAACCTCTGATGAACCGAGTATAGAAAAAATTAACGACGGGGAGTTTTATTCCAGCAATTTTGACCAACCACATCACTTGGTGGTGGTTGCCAATTATGAGTTGAGCAAAAGAGTAAACACCTCATTTAATTTGAACTACAGTACAGGTAGGCCGATTACATTACCTATTTCAAAGTTTGATTATGCTGGCTCCGAAAGGGTTTATTTCTCTGATAGAAATGCCTATAGGATACCGGATTATTTTAGAATGGACTTTTCCGTCAACTTAGAGGGAAGCCATAAAGTTGATAAACCGGCACATGCTTCATGGTCTTTTGGTGTGTATAACATTTTAGGGCGAAGCAATCCCTATTCTGTGTACTATGTTCCGGAGGATGGAAAGTTGAGGGGATATCAGCTTTCTATCTTTGCAAAACCCATCCCATTTATAACCTATAATTTCCGATTCTAATGAGAAAAATAGCTCTATATTTTTCTGTTTTACTTATAGTCTTGGGCTCTTGTAGGGAGCCTTATAATGCGGAAATTGAACCTTCGGATTTAAAGGTTTTAGTGGTGGAAGGATATTTGGATACAGAGGGAATACCGAGTATCATGAGTTTAAGTTATACTAGAAACATAACTCAGGAGGATGGATTTACACCCATCTATCCTTCGGCAAATGTCTTTTTAGAATCTGAAGGGGGACAACAATATCCCCTGACGGCTTTGGGGCAAGGTAATTTCGAGTTTGCTTATGATATCCCAGAGAATGAACTTTATCGACTCAGGATCTTAATGGATGATGGGGTAAGCTATACTTCAGATCCCATTAAACCAATTATAACTCCAGAAATCATTGATGTAGGTTATGAGCGAAATGAACAAGGAGTTGAGGTTTATTTAACTACAAAGGGAGATGAAAATGCGGATGATTTTTTATGGACCTATGAAGAGACCTATGCATTTAGACCCAGAATCCCCACAGCTTATCGGTATGACCCAGACCTGAGGACAGTTGTTTTGGCAAATGATGAGAATAGAACGGATTTATGTTATAGAGAGGAGTTGAGTTCAGACTTGATATTGGAAACCTCCTCGAGGTTTGAAGATCAATTTGTTTTTAGGCAGTCCATTAAACAGATACCTACAGGGGATGAAAGAATAACTGTAAAATATAGCATCCTGATTTCTCAAAAAGCATTGGACCAAAGGGCTTCGGAATTTTGGGAAGTGATGAGAAAAAACACAGATGATTTAGGCTCTATTTTTAGCCCTCTACCTTCTAATATCGGGGGGAATTTCAAAAATGATCAAGACCCAAGTGCACCTGTTGTAGGATATTTAAGCTTGGGTACTGTTAGGCAGCAAAGGCTTTTTATAGAAGTCCGAGATGTAATTCCTTGGCCAAAGGCTCCTGTTGATGATTATTTTGGCTGTTTAGTAGAACCTGATACCGTATTTATTGAAGACTATGAGTCAGCTTTTAATTCGGGCTTTTACACTCCAGCAGTACCGATTTTTTGTGATACCTGCTTTGACCCTATTGGTTTTCAAAAAGCCGAGGTACGCTGTACAGATTGTACGTTGAGAGGATCAAATGTAGCACCTGATTATTGGGAAGATTAAGATGAGAATTCAAAAAAATATCCTGCTGCTATTACTTCTGATTACTGTTGTTTCTGGAAGAGGCTTTTCTCAGATAAACTTGGAGGAATCAGAAGAAATAAATTTCTCTATACCCAAATCCATTTTTTTTGGAGGTGAAAAAATTTGGATAAAGGCTACGGTTGTACAAAATGAAATCCCAGTTCAATCCAAGGTTCTATATGCTGAATTGCTCAATCGGGATAATGAATCTGTTGCTTTAGCAAAGATGCCATTACAAGTAGGAGAGGCATTTAACTACCTTTTGATTCCGGACAACTTACCTTCTGATAATTATTTATTGAGGGTTTTTACCAGGATCAGTCCTTATCAAAATTTGGAAACTGGCCTTGTTCAGCAATTTGTGACAGTTTTTAACAGGCAGGTTCCACCGGAAGTAGTTCCGGAAAGGCAAGTGATTGATAAAGGTGAGACACCAAGTTCTTCGGTATTTACTTTATCCAGCAGACAATTAGCCAAGGGTGAAAATTTGACAATCGATCTTTCTGATCAAGGATCTGTGGAAGAGGTGAAAGTTGGTTTTTGGAATCCTTTCCTTGAGGATCAAGACATTATCCACTCCTCTGAAATTTATGAGTCCTTAGAAAGTAGAGATGTGGTGCCTGAGCTTTTTGGGCATATTATTGAAGCCGAAATTGAAAATTCGGAAATAGACACGACCCAACTTTACTATTTGTCAGTTCATGGAGAAAAATCTGCTCTATTCACAGATAGACCAGATGCCAATGGAAGGATATTTATAGATGCGGGTGGTATCCGCAATTGGAATTATATGGTGGCACAATCAGATGGAAATAAAAGTCTTTTGGATTTTTATATTGTCTCCCCAGCACCTGTAACCCAATTTCAATCTGATTTCATTATTCCTGAATTAAAAATCAGTCCTGAAGATCAGCCTTTCTTGCAAGAATTACTTAAAGGAGGACAAGTGGAGGGGTACTTTGTCCAATCATTTGAAGCAAATAATCTCCCCGTTGTAACTGGATTTGTGGAGGATATTGCTTACCAGTTGGATGATTATACAAGATTTGAAAATGTGGAGACTGTGATCAAAGAGTATGTGCCTGAGGTTTCTGTCAAAACTATTCAGAAGAAAAAAGAATTTAGAGTAATCAATTCTCTTAGAACATATGCCTTTGATGAGAACCCATTGATGTTGGTTGATGCTATGCCTGTTTTTGACTCAGATCAACTGGCGAAATTTGACCCAAAAGAGTTTAAATCCCTGGAAATACTAACAAGGCAATTTTACCTCAATGAAGAAGAACTTTCGGGAGTGATTAGCTTCTCTTCCTACAATAACGATTTTGGAGGCTACCCTATTCCCTCTAATGGAATTTACTTGGATTATCAGGGCATCCTGCCTACAATTGAATCTTCAGAGGAATTGTTTGATGGCCCGAAATCAACAGATAAAATCATGGACTGGAGAACAGTTCTGTATTGGTCTGTAACTCAAAAAGATCAAGAAATTCCTTCCAAAATCTCTTTGAAGATTCCTGATTTAGCCGGCTTTTATCAAGTTTCCATCAAGTCCAATGGTCAGATTTACCAAAGCATCGTTGAAGTCAATTAATTGCTCAACATGGCTAATCCTTTTTCTTGAGTTCAGTTTTTAAGTATTCACTCAGTTTTGCCTGATAAATTTTCATGTCAGGGTCATACTCAGGAGAAAGGCTCTTTTTTTCTGGAAAAGTCTCCATGTGAACGGTCTGTGTAGGAAAGGCAAATCTCACTTCAAGAGAATCCGCAAGTTTCATGATCTGAATTAAGATTTCATGTCTACATTTTAACTCTTCTGGCCAAGTTGGAACTTCAAAAAAGATGTAAAACATGATATCCAAACTGTAAGAAGAAAGGTTGTTGAAGTACACGTGAAAGACGTCCTTTCTTGTTTTTGGATGCGAAAGTACAATTTCACGTAACCCATTTACAAATTCATCCACCAAGTCTGGTGGTGTATCATAAGTAATGGTAAGAGTAGAGTAAAACCTTCTGTAATACCTTAAACCATGATTGTCAATGGTTGCGTCTGCGACTTTGCCATTAGGGATATACATGACAGAATTCCGAAAAGTCCTTACCCTTGTAGATCTGAAACCCACTTCTTCTACTGTTCCATCCAAATCGCCAGAAGTAATCCAGTCACCCACTTGAAATGGTCTATCCAAGAAAATCATGATAGAGCCAAAGAAGTTTTTGATCGTATCCTGAGCAGCCAAAGCCACAGCCACACCACCGATAGAAAGACCTGTTAGGAAGGGTATGATATCGAGATCTAAGCCTTCCTTTAGGATAAATAGTGTACCAATGACCACCACAAAAGCTTTGAGCGTTTTGCGTACTAAAGGGACAAGTTGGTCATCCAAAGTAGACTCTGTACGCTCCGCTAGTGATGAGAAATAGGCAGTAATGATATCTACGATCTTATAAAAGATAACCGTGATCAAGAATGGTTTAAGCGTATTAATGATCACAATAATCCAAGCCCAAATTTCGGTTGGAAGCTGTAATACCGGAAGGAAAAGTGCCAATAGTAGAACGATCAGGTAGAAACTGGTAATCCTTGCCACTGGGAGTAAATAATTCTCGCCTATATAGCCGTATCCGCTTCTTTTTAAAATGTATAATAACCCTTTGTCTACTAAAAAAGTAAAGAGCTGATGGCTCATAAAAACGATAAAAATCAAGATAAGAAAGCCCACCAGTTGCCATAGGTGGAGCCCCAAGTATTCCTGATTCCCGATTTTTGGCAAAAGGTCTAAAAGCTTTGCAGTGCCGTAAGGATAAGTTTCTTTATGAATACTATTGATTTGCCCTACGGTAAAGGATGAGAACTTCCAATCTGCGCCAATTTTTTCAAGAAATACGCCGGGAAGCTTCTTTTTATCAAAGTAAAAAATCTGGTTTGAGTTAGAGGTGGTATCCCTAAAGTCCTGCTCATTGGGGATTTCATTGGTTCGGATGATAACTCCTTTTCCTTCAAAAATCTGCTTTAGTTTCGAGCTTAGTTTTGCTCCATTTGCGTTGCTTACCCCTTTGAGGTTTAAAGTTTTTGCAGCTTCCTCAGGTTTGAAATGACTTTCTTCCAGATTATAAAAGAAGGTCAGTGTCGTGTGGTAAGGCGAAGTTAAATTTACCTCATTCGTGATTTCTGAATATTCTTCTTCTTCAGTAAGTAGCTGGCCAAATGAAAATGAAGAGACTAGCCAAAATAAAGTAAAGAGTAAGAATGATTTTTTCGCCGCCATGAGGTGTTTTTGAATTTTGCGCAAGTTAGCCATTCATAAAATGATGCCCAAGGAAATTGACAAAGCTTAATCTGCCAGTAAAAACTCTGTAAGCCTATTTCCACTTATAGTTCTTATGAGGTACTGACCCTGAGAGGGTTGATAAGAAATTTGAACGGAATTACTGCTTTCCAGTGGCATAGTAGTCAGAAGATTTCCTTTCATGTCGTATAGATAACTGAACTCCTGAGTCAAATCTGTCAAGGCGAAAATTTGTCTTTCACCCCCAAAATCAAAATACTGATACTTCAATTCCTCACTAGCAACTCTAAGATTCATCAGCTGATTTTCATTTTTGTCCAAGACCGAAACTTCGTTGAATTGTCTGGAGACAAAGAGGAAATCCTCTGATTTTTGATCCGTCACTAGCATAAACTCACTATCACGATCATTCTTGATCAGTTGATTTCTATAAGTGATTTCCCCGTCAAAATTGGTTTTGATGATTTCACCGTTGGTTGTGATGGTGATGAATTGGAAGCTTCTTGATCTTGGATCTCTCCAAACTACACCTTTTGATAGAATAGACTCACCCAGCTTTATAGGAGTGCCTGCTTGTTTTTCACCTCTTCTATTGTAAATGAATAAAGAGCCTTTCTCTCCTAAAGCTACCATATAATCTCCCTTGCCGGGGATTCTATAATGAGAGGCTGACCCTGTTGTGTTTTCTCCAGTAGGTAGAGGGTCCCAGCCATCCAGTTGCTGTCCAGTTTTATCCAAAAGGAATAAATCGCCTCCTTCAGTGCTTATGAAGTACCGGTATTCTTTAGTGTTTGAATAATCAACAAGGTTTAATGAGTTGATTAATTCATTGCCTAAATCAAATGGGTATCGAGGTAATAGATTCCCTAATCGATCGATTCCATATACTTTATCTCGAGTAGAAAGGAGGATCTGAAGCTTTCCGTTTTTATAATAGTCTACCTGAAAAATGTCAGAAACAATCGGTCCATCCAAAGGATAAGAATATACTTCTTCTCCAACCCCATTGAACAAATGCATGACATTGGACGCGTCCTGCACTAAAATATCCTCTGTATTGTCTTGGTAGTTTGTTACGGAAACAGGACCATAGATTAGTGTCTGATCAAGAGTTACGGAATTATTAGGCTGAAGACTGATTGCTTCCATAGGTTTTGCCTCTGCTTTGAAATCCCCTTTGTAAGGGATTGTAAGGGTGGCTTCCGTTCCGCCGGGTAAGTCATTCACTTTTAAAGAAAGCCATGGAAATGACCGGAAACTACTGCTGTAGCGCTGTAAAAATGAAGACCAAGAAGGATTTGTGATTTTGGTCCAGTTATTCCAGATTTTATCGATGAGGTATAGTCTTGTAAACCCTGCTGAAGAAGTTAATTCTGATTTTGCTTCTGGAGCATTTTTGGAGTTCCTCCAAGTATTGTTAGAAGTGAAGTCATCCAAAATCAACTTCATTGCTTGCTGGGAATTGGTGAAAATCAAAATGTCATTGACACTGGTAATGAAAGTTTGACCAAAACCCGGGAATTTACCATTGAATAGATGGGCAGGAAAGTCTTCTTCAGCGAAGAATAGAATTTCATAGTCTTGATAATAATCTGAATTTTCGCCTCCCTCATCGGTTTGAAACTCCTTAAGTAAGGTCAATGGCTGGCCGGCATCTTCAGTCCTTGCTAAAAGTGCCAGATTATTATCAAAACCTCCGGAGCTTTCCAGGTTTAAGAGGTAAAGTTCTCCAGAAAAGCCGTCGAAAAATCCCTTGTCGGTCAGTTTTCTTTGAATTTCACCTTCCAGTGTGGATCTGAAGGGGAAAGCACGGTTTTCTAATTTTTGAGTTTCGTAGATGCTTTCCAAGTTGATTTGGGTCAGGGAAAGTGTTCTATTGGAAATAAGGGACTCTATTGCAGTTAAGTTTGCTCTGATGGAAGGCGTAAAGTTGTTTTGATCTGGATAGAATACGGGGCCTTTAAAAACCAGTTTTCCTTCCTCAAAATTCAAATCTAGGGCCAATCCAGAGTTCATTACTTCCAAACCGGCAATGGATTGATTTTCACGGTTACCAGCCACGCCTTTGAGCATGGAGGCTAGCCCTTTACCAGATAGCAATAGGCGACCAGGAAGATTTTTGTCCGCAGGCGTTTTTGAGATCAAGTCTGAAAAATCCTCTTGGCTTTCATTCATATAAAATCTTATAGCCTGCTCGACTAAAAAGGAGGAGGAAGAAAAGGCTACTAAATCTCCAAGGATAGCTATTGACCAGAGGCGGTCGTTGTTTTCATTGTAAAACTCCAAAACCTCCTGTTCTGAATAGGTTCTGTTTTGAAACCTTGAGCCAGCAGGGATTTTTGTTTTAATATCTTCAATAATCCCATTCGTTTTGAGTGGGCTTAGATTTAGGGTATAAAGGAGTTCAAAGGTCTCAATTCCAGTAGAATGAAGACTGATGGTGAGTTGCTCACCCTGTACTAAAGAGGCAACCTGACCAGAAGTTCCTGTTAAACTATCTAGAGTAACCAGTTGATTGGATATTTTATCAAATGCTGGTAAAGATTGGAAAATCTCCCAAACGGGATCATTTACTAAGGAATTCCAGGTTTCGGCTCCCTGATAAGTTTCAAAAACGAAAATAGCATCTTGGCTGATCAGCTCAAGGCTATTGACATTCCTAGCAGAAAAATAAGTTTTATAAATCCAGAATCCTCCACCCGCTAAAAGGATGAAAATGAGCAATACAAGTAGGCTTTTCCAGATTTTCACAGACAGTTTTTGGATTTATGGTGCAAAAATTAGACCTAAGATTTTAGAGATTAAACTCTGAAACCTTAGGTCCATTAAGATAAAATAGATTGAGTTATTTACCCAATTTATCCAATACGCTCATTACTTCTTTTACATGTCCTCTTGAAGTTTCTAATAGGTCTTTTTCATCTTGATTAAGATCTAATTCCAAAACTTTCTCGATTCCGTTTTTACCTAGAATCACAGGAACACCTAAATAACAATCGTCGATACCATATTCGCCATCAAGTTTGATACAAACTGGGAATACTCTTCTTTGATTTTTTAAGATTGATTCAACCATTTGCGCTGCAGCAGACCCTGGAGCGTACCAAGCGGAAGTACCCATCAATTTCACTAATTCACCGCCACCAAATTTTGTTCTTTCGATGATCGCATTAAGTTTTTCTTCTTCGATCAATTCAGTAACTGGGATACCCGCAACAGTGGTATATCTTGGAAGTGGAACCATAGTGTCACCATGACCTCCCATTAAAATAGCCTGAATTTCTTTTGGAGATACATTAAGTTCAGAAGCAATAAATGCTCTGTAACGCGCTGTATCCAGGATTCCAGCCATTCCCATTACTTTGGTTCTTGGAAGTTTGGATGTTAAGTGTGCCTGGTAGGTCATCACATCCAATGGGTTGGAAACAACAATGATGATTGCATCTGGAGAGTGCTTGATCACGTTTTCTGTTACAGACTTAACGATTCCAGCATTAGTTTCGATAAGGTCATCACGTGTCATGCCCGGCTTACGAGGCAAGCCAGAAGTGATTACTACTACATCAGAGTTAGCAGTTTTAGTATAATCGTTTGTGCTGCCGATAGTACGGCTGTCATACTGGTTGATAGGAGCTTTCTGCCAAATATCAAGGGCTTTACCTTCGGAGACACCTTCTTTAATGTCTACTAAAACGATTTCTTCTGCGATTTCGCGATAGGCCAATACATCGGCACAGGTAGCACCCACGTTACCTGCCCCTACTACGGTTACTTTGCTCATGAGATTTTATAAATTTTAATTGAATTATTGCCTTGAAAAAAGCGACGCTAAGTTATTAAACTATGCCTAGGAATAGAAGTCAGGCGGAGAATACTTTACCTGTCAAGGCGGATTTTATATAAACGAGGCTAGAATACTTTGAGAAGGCCTATTCAAACATTTGACGGAGGCTAAAGAATCCGAAAGATTCTCGATATGACCTGAAAAGTCGTTGATTGTTCTGATTATAATATTCTGCAAGCGAGGTCATTACTTTTGCTTTAATCTTAGGGTTGCTATCAAATACCTCCTGAAGTGCAAAATGAGGAATAACTATCAGGTCAGCTTCCTCTGAAACTATGATCGCCGTGTAAGTTCTTTTGGTATTTTCAAGAAGTGAGTTCTCGCCAAAAGCTTCCCCTTTATTGATCTCCATAATGGTTTCAAAATTGTCCCTGACATCTATTGTAAGAGAAATCTGACCATTTTTTACTAGGTATAGCGCTTGGCTGGGGTCTTTACTAAAAAAAACCACCTCGTCTCTTTTGTACTTTCTATGGTGCATGGCTGGGATAAACCGAGCCATCTCTTTATTCTTCATACGCTCAAAAAATTTGATTTGCGAGAGGAAATCAAACATTTCGTGTTCTTCGGGAGTGTATGTTTTAGAAAATGGGTTTCGCATAGCTAGCGCTTCTTCAGGTATAAGGTTTTCCGGGTTGCGGCAGTTTGCTTTGCCCAATCTGCAATTCTATACCCTATGATCCAGGCAATTTTTCCATCGGACTCCAAAACTTTGATACCGGATTTTTTTACTAAGGGTACTTTCAAATCTATTAAAAAATCACTGATTTTTTTGCTGTTTTTCATCCCCAAGGGAATAAATCTGTCACCTTCTTCCCATTGCCGGATTTTTAAGGGAAAAGTCAATTGCTCCAAATCCAACATCGCATTCGACGGGCTTTTATCTATTTCAGAAGGACTACCCGTTTTTAGTAACTCATATTTTCCTTCTGGAATATCAAAGCCAAGATCATTAGATGATAGCTCAATGTCGGCAAAACCGATGGATTTGGGCGCCAAAATCAATTGATCTCTATCGTTGTTTAGAACAAAAGAAGCGGATTCAAATAGTTTTCCAGACTCCCCAAGTAGGCAGGATTGATAGATTTCTTGAGCCTGAGTACTGTTAAATCCGTAAGATCTCAACCAAAAATAGATAAGGGAAGTGGCACCATCTAGATGCAAGAAATCACTATAGCCTAAGGTTTGAATTCCTTCTTCATCTTTAATGGCCTGACTCTTCCATTGATCAAATAAACCTGTAAATGCCCTCCCAGTATCTTTTAATCTATCAAAACTCGTAAATAAGTTGGCTCTGGAATCCTCAGCAAAATCAAGCAGCTTCGGTAAAATATCAATTCTCAATTTGTTCCTTTTGTAGTCCGTGCTTTTATTAGAGCTGTCTTCCCTCCAGGCTAACTCCATGGCAGTAGCAAATTCTAGAATTTCAGCTCTTGAAAAAGGCAATAGTGGTCTTATTAATTTGCCTCGTTTTTCTGCCATTCCATAAAGGCCTTCTATGCCTGTCCCTCTTAGTAAATTGAGGAAAATAGTTTCAAGCTGGTCATCTTCATGATGGGCAAGTAAAATACCCGCCAGATTTCGCTCTTTTCTTATTTGCTCAAACCATTCATATCGGATGTCTCTGGCAGCCATTTGCGTAGAAACCTTATGATCTTCGACAAATGAATAGGTGTCTGCTTGATGGACATGAAAAGGTGCATTCCATTGCTCGGCTAAATTTTTAACAAACAATTCATCCCCATCACTTTCTTTTTCCCGTAGATGAAAGTTGACATGGGCAACTTCAAAAGAAAAACCGGATTGATGTAGGAGAGTACCTAAGCATACGCTATCTAAGCCTCCGCTACATGCCAAAAGGTATTTCTTATCTAAGTCCAGAATTGACTTATTCTTGATATGATGGATAAATGCTTCAATCATTAACCAAAAATATCATTTTCTGCTAATTTTGCCCCCATCCCATTATTATGACTAAGCAAATCACCCGTATTTTTCTGATCAGTTTTCTTTTGTGCCAATGGACGGTTCAAAGTATGGCGCAAGAAGCCTCAGCTTTAAATATCAATAATGCAGGTCAATTAGTTGGAGCCGAAGGTTTCCAAAGACTCATTGGTGATGTAGAGATGGAGCATCAAAGTTCTTTAATCTATTGTGATTCGGCCTATTTTTATCAAGCAACGAATCAGGCTAAACTTTTTGGGAATGTAAGAATAGTAGATCAAGAAGACCCTATTCAGACGACCAGTAGTTATGCAGAGTATGATGGTAATACACAGTTGGCCAAACTGAGAACGAATGTGGTCTTTACCAATCAAGAGACGACCTTATACACCGATTATCTGGATTATGACCGAGCAGGAAATATCGCTTACTATTTTAATGATGGGCGAGTAATTGATTCTGCTAACGTGCTAACCAGTGAAAAAGGCAGATACGATGTAAGTATTGAGCGGATTACTTTTCAAAATGATGTGGTTTTGGTTAATCCAGACTATACATTGAGAACCAATGATTTGGTGTATATGACAATTCCAAAAACCGCTGAAACCAAGGGGTTGACGAATCTGGTTTCAAAGGAAGGAAATACCTTAGATGCACAGAAGGGTAGTTTTTATGATACCCAGAATAAACAGTTTAGATTTTTTGATGGTATTGTAGAGACCGAAACCAGTAGGGTTAAGGCTATCGAATTGTTTTATGACGAGAATCTCGGCTACTATGAAGGCAAGGAAGATGTGAGGATGCTAAATAAGGAAAGAGAGATTGAGATTTTTGGTGAGGTAGGAAAATATTGGGAAGAGGAAAAACACAGCTTGATTTATGGCAATGCATTGGTCCGAAAGTATTTTGAGGCTGACACCTTGTATATGACTGCCGATTCTTTGATTTCCTATGATAGAGAAGAAGATTCTCTGAAATATCTTCAGGCTTTTAGAGATGTAAATTTGGTGAAAGCAGATCTGTCAGGAAAAGCAGATTCTTTGGTCTATAACTATAATGATTCTTCCATACACCTATATCAGGAGCCGGTTATGTGGAATCAAAAAAGCCAGATTTCTGCGGATAGCATGACATTTTTTATTGCGAATGAAGTCTTAGAACGTGTATTTCTGAAAGACAATGCCTTCATTATCACTCAAGATACTATTCTCAATTTCAATCAGATGAAAGGGAGGAAAATGACAGGGTATTTCTCTGACGGTCAAATTTCCAAAATGGACATTGAAGGAAATGGCGAGTCCCTGTACTTTGTGTTGGAATCAGATACCATTTCGCAGGGGGTTAACCGTACGCTAAGTGCCACGATTCAACTTAAATTTAAGGATGGAGCCATCAATCGAGTGAATTATGGTGTTAAGCCAGATGGTAGGTTTATACCTTCTCAAAGAATCGATAATGATAATTCCAGGCTTCCTGGATTTAGTTGGAGATTTGATGAAAGACCCGATATGGAATTGATCCATAGTTGGAGGCCAATTCAGGAAATTGATCCAAAAGCAAAAAACCTATTCAATTCACCTGATATTGAAATTAGAATGCCTACCGATCAAGAAATTGAGGAGGAATTGAAAAAGCGAGGCGTGGAATCTTTGAAAAAGCAAAATTAAGATTGAAATAATCTAATAATTTAGCTAAACGTAAAACTTTTGAAAAAATTTTACCGAGGTTAACAACAATTAACCGGATTTTTCTGTCTTCTGATTAACAACGAACTAGTTTTGTGCGTATATTTATTACAGTTGATCACAAAACTGCCCTATATAGAATAAAACTTTACATGAATAACTTCCTCAGAACTTTTTTGTGGCTTTGCCTAATGCTACCGCTATTTGCGGAAGCGCAGCAAGTTCGCGTCTTGAGCGAAGACTTAAAGTTTGTTGGGGACATCAGTACCTCCCAGCGTAAAACCATTATTCTTCAAAACGAATCCACTGAACCCATCACTTATTTTCTGAAAAATGTCATTGGAAACATCGGTTCCTCGCAGCATGTGAAAATTTGTATAGGTGATGATTGCTATGATCCTAAGAGAGATTTGGGGAAGGTGAAGATTTCATTGCAGCCAGGCGAGCTCATAACTGATTTATACATGGATTTTGATATGGGGATTGTCTCGACAAAGGGTAGCTTTGAACTCAATTTTGTCAATGTTGAGAATATCAGGGAGTCTTTTTTAGTGGAGGCGAACTATGAAGTATCCAATCCAAATGATAAAATTGATGAGTTTGATTACAAGGAAATTACACTAAGTGATATTTATCCAAACCCTAGCAATAGAGTTGCTCAGCTGGATTATCAGTTAAAAAATACTAATGCGGAAGCTAAAATCGCCATAAATAGCTTTATTGGTAATCCGGTAGCGGAGTACCAGCTCGACCCAGACAGAAATTCACTATTGATCAACGTATCAGATTTCAACCCTGGGGTTTACTTTTACACACTCTTTGTCAACAATAAAAATATTGTGACAAAGAAGCTCGTTGTCAAGAAGTAAGGAGACATCACTCTCAATATCAACATTTGAATCCGAATAATTATCCCGTATATTTGCGGTCTTGAAAATGAAAATGCGCGTACACCACATTATCGTTCTAATTGTAGGAATAGCCCTAACTGCCTGTGGCCCTTTTAACAAGCTTGAAAAAAGCACGAATTGGGAGGAGTTATATGCTGGGGCAAATAAATACTATCAAGAAGGCGAGTATAATAAGGCAATCATCCTATATGATAAGGTTTTGCCCGTAATTAGAGGTAGTGAGAAGGCAGAGTTGGCTGATTATAATTATGCTAATTGCCACTTTAAAACCAAGCGGTACATTGAGGCTGCTGGTTATTTCAATAATTTCTATCGTACTTACAATAGAAGCCCATTGGCAGAAGAAGCTTTATTTATGAGAGCTTATGCTTTATACTTGGATGCCCCAGATTTTAATTTGGATCAGCAAAGTAGCCAAGAGGCTGTAGGTGCAATTCAGCAATTTGTAACCTTGTTTCCTGGATCAGCGAGTTATGAGCGAGCAATGGAAATGCTGACAGATCTTGAAAAACGATTCGAGGAAAAAGCGTATCAGCAAGCTGAAATGTATTACACTTTGAAAGATGGACTGTATCCTGGGCAGAATATGAGAGCATGTGCTATCAGTATTCAGAATTTTGCTAAAGACTATCCTGAAAGCAAATACAATGAGGAGTTAGCCTATAAATTGGTTGAGGTAACAACAAAGTATGCCGAAAACTCAGTATATGCCAAAAAAGAGGAACGTCTTACTGATGCCTTGAGGTTTGCTGGGGTCTTTTATAGAAAGTACCCTGAGAGTGCCTATACATCTGAGGTTGAAAAATACGAAGCTGAAGCAAGAGAAGAAATGCAGGAACATCTTGAGCTGAAGCAGCAAGTTGCTGAAAGAAGAGCAGTGTTGGAAGCAGAGAAAAAGGAACTTCCATCTAACAATAATTAATAAACGAACTTAAATAGATAATAATATGGCTATCAATCCATCTATCATTACTCGTGATTTAGATAAAATCGCTGATAAATCTGGAAATATCTATGAATCACTTCATGTGGTAGGTCAGAGAGCAAAACAAATTTCTTCTACTTTGAAAGAAGAGTTGAACAATAAGCTTTCTGAGTTTGCTTCTACTGTAGATAACTTAGAAGAGGTCTTTGAAAACAAAGAGCAAATTGAAATCTCTAAGTTCTACGAAAGAATGCCTAAGCCTACTACTTTGTCAATGGAAGAGTTCATTGAAGGGAAAGTCTATTTCAGACACCCAACTGAGGAAGGAGCAGAGTAATATTTATGAGCTTAAAAGGTAAGCGAATCTTAGTAGGAGTTACAGGCAGTATTGCTGCTTATAAATCCGCCTTTTTAGTTCGTTTACTGATCAAATCTGGAGCAGAAGTGCAAGTAATTATGAGCGCTTCTGCTCTTGATTTTATTACCCCATTGACTTTAGCTACACTTTCTAAAAAACCTGTTTTGGTGGATTTCCAAAAAGATGAAACAGGGGAATGGAATAATCATGTGGAGTTGGGGCTATGGGCTGATTTATTTTTAGTGGCTCCGATAAGTGCTAATACACTTTCGAAATTTGCCAATGGGTTATGCGATAACTTATTGACAGCTACCTACCTCTCAGCAAGATGTCCCGTTATGTTTGCTCCTGCAATGGATCTGGATATGTACCAGCATCCATCTGTACTTTCCAATATTGATAAGCTGCTAAGTTATGGCAACATCCTATTAGATGCCGAAGCAGGTGAGTTGGCTTCTGGATTATCTGGGCAAGGGCGAATGATGGAGCCGGAGCATATACTTATTGAGGTAGAGAAACATTTCTCCAAACTTCAAGATTTTCAAGGGAAAAAAGTGATGATCACCATGGGGCCAACGCAAGAAGCTTTGGATCCGGTAAGGTTTATCAGTAATCACTCCAGCGGAAAAATGGGCTTGGCATTGGCAAAATCCTTTTTAGCCAGAGGAGCGGAGGTATATGTGATCTCAGGTCCAATTTCATTAAAGTTTGATCAATCAAAATTTCATTGGACCGATGTCCACTCTGCAAAGGAAATGTATGAAGCAGCGCATAAAATCCATGGACTGATGGATATATGTGTCTTTGCTGCCGCTGTTGCAGATTATGCGCCAGCTGAAGTAGCAAAAGAGAAGATCAAGAAGAATGATTCTGAGCAATTCCTCAAATTGAAAAAGAATGTGGATATAGCTCTAGAGCTTGGGAAAATAAAACAGCCGGGACAGCTTCATGTGGGTTTTGCCCTAGAAACTGAAGAGGGAGAGAAAAATGCTAATGCGAAATTAGATAAGAAAAACTTCGATTTAATCGTTCTAAATTCCATGAGGGAATCTGGAGCAGGCTTTAAATTGGATACGAATAAAGTACATATCTATCATTCTTCAGGTAGATCGGTGAGCTCGGAAATTGCTACGAAATCAAATATTGCAGAATTGATATTGGATCAAATCAAATCTTCATCGGTTTGGGTCTGAACCTGAATATTTCATTATTTTTAGACCTATGAAAAAAGCGGTCTTCAGCATCATTTTTATATGCTTGGCATTTTTCGCTAAAGCCCAAGAATTAAATTTCACTGTAATCATCAATAGTGACCGGGCAAGAATCCAAAACACCACGGTTTTCTCCACGATGAAAACTAGCTTTGAGCAGTTTCTTAATGGAAGGTCCTGGACAACGGATGAGTTTAGGCCGGAGGAGCGGATTCAAGGCAATCTTCTAATAACTATTAATGATGTCCCACAAGTGGGGATCTACAACGCGACTGTTCAGGTTCAAGTAGTGAGACCGGTTTACGGAACCAATTATGAAACTCTGATTTTTAATTTTGCTGACAGAAATTGGAATTTTGATTACATCGAATCGCAACCTCTGGAGTTCAACCGATTTAATTTCCTGAATAACATTAGCTCATTATTGGGATATTATGCTCATATCGCTTTAGGGATGGATTATGACACTTTTGAAAAAGAAGGAGGTCAGCAGTTTTTTGAAATTGCCAATGATATAGTCAATAATGCACAGCAATCCGGACGACCTGGCTGGGTTCAAAGTCCTACAGACCGTAGGAATCGATATTGGTTGATCAATGATATTTATTCATCCCCAGTTTACGCTCCAATTCGTGAAGCAAATTACCTTTACCATAGGCAGGGCTTGGATATTTTGTTGACAGAACCCGAAAAAGCATATGAGAATATGTTGGAGGCAGTGAGATTGGTAGCAGAAGCAAACAAAGCTCAGCCGAATGGAATTTTGACTATTACCTTTATGGATGCAAAAGGGGATGAGATTTCAAAGGTATTCAAAGGAGCTTCCTTAGAAATACGGACAGAACTAGTCGAACTTCTGCTAGAAGTAGATCCGAATAATGCTAGAAAATATAACGAGTTACTGAAAAGCTAAACTCGATTTTTAACTTTGTGCTTTTCAAGCCAACCTCATGTTACTATCTCTTACGATTCAGAATTACGCATTGATTGACCAGTTGCACATGAAACCCAGTAAGGGTTTGAGTATGATAACTGGTGAAACTGGTGCTGGTAAATCCATCATGCTGGGAGCTGCAGGGCTATTATTAGGAAATCGAGCAGATACCAAAGTTTTGTTGTACGAAGATAAAAAGTGCATCATAGAGGGGGTGTTTAATATTGGAGAGTACGGGTTGAAAGATTTTTTTGAACAGGAGGAGCTAGATTTTGAAGAGAACTGTATCGTAAGGAGAGAGATTAGCCCAAGTGGAAAATCAAGGTCCTTTATTAATGATACGCCTGTGCTTTTAGAAAAGCTTCGATTTTTAGGTGGAAAGCTGATGGACGTGCATTCACAACATGACACATTACAGCTAGGTGATGGTGCTTATCAATTGCGATTGATTGATGCCTATGCGCAGACTGGAACCGAATTAAAATCCTATCAAAAAGCATTTAAAGCCTTCCGAAAAGATCAATCAGCATTTCAGGAGCTTCAGAAAAAAGCAAGCGAGCTCCAAAAGGAAGCTGATTTCAATCAGTTTCAACTGGAGGAACTAAGTGCTTTGACGCTTCAGAAGGGAGAGCAGCCTGATCTAGAGTCCAAACAAGAGGTTCTTGAAAATGCCGAGGAAATCAAGTTGAAAATCAATGAAATGCTCCATCTTTTCAATGATGAGCAGGTTGGGATTTTGCAGGGAATGGAGCAAGTCCAAAACGGGATGGGAACTTTGGAGCGTTTGGCTCATAAATTTTCTGAGCTAAAGGAGCGTTTTCAGAGTTTGTTGATTGAACTGAAAGACTTGGAAGCCACATTAGGTGATGAAGAAGCAGAAGTAGAAGTTGATTTTGAAAAATTGGATGAGATTAGGGATCGCTTAAGTAAGATTTATCAATTACAGAAAAAACACGGAGTCGACTCCTTGGATGAATTGGTAGACTTGGAGAAAGAACTAGCGGAGAAAGTTTTCCAAGCCCAAAATTTAGATGAGACCTTATCAGAAGCAGATGCCAACCTTCAAAAATCTCTTTTGACTCTTAAGGAGGCGGGAAAAGCCTTAAGTAAAAAAAGGGCAGCTGTTTTTCCTTCTTTCCAAAAGGAAATGGAAAAGCTATTGTCAGAACTTGGGATGGAAAACGCCAAGTTGAAAGTGGATTTAACATCGATCGATCCGAGTTCGCATGGGCTTGATCAAATAGAAATACTTTTTTCGGCCAATAAAGGGACCGCTCTTCAGCCACTTAAAAAAGTCGCCTCAGGTGGAGAATTTTCCAGATTATTGTTTGCTATCAAATATCTAATGGCCGATAAAATGGCTTTGCCTACTTTGATTTTTGATGAGATAGATTCAGGGATCTCTGGGGAAGTTGCATTGCAGATGGTTCGGATGATGAAGAAAATTTCAGAACAGCATCAGGTGATTTGTATTACCCATTTGCCACAGGTCGCTGGCCAAGGAGATTTGCATTATTTTGTTTACAAGGATAATTCCTCTAAAAAGACAATCAGTAAGATCAAAGAACTAAATGAAGAGGAGAGGATATTGGAGCTCGCAAAAATGATCGGAGGAGCAAGTCCAAGTAATTCTGCTTTGGAAAGTGCTAAAGAGTTGCTGAAGCGATAAGTCAGAGTCAAGAGGGAATTGTAGGGACTGAATGGCAAATTTTCTCTATTTTTACCTTTATTTTTGAAATCAACATAATTGTATATGCCAGAAAATTTGCTGAAAGGAAAACTAGGTATCATCACTGGTGCCCTTGACGAGAATTCCATTGCATGGAAAACCGCATTGAAAGCTAAGGAACAAGGTGCTCGATTTGTATTGACAAATGCCCCTATTGCTATGAGAATGGGAGCTATCAACGATCTTGCAAAAGAGTGTGATACCATCGTTATCCCTGCTGATGCGACTAGTTTAGAAGATATTGAAAAGCTCTATACCGAAGCCAAAGAGTATTTGGGTGGAGATTTTGATTTTATTTTGCATTCCATCGGGATGTCTCCAAACATTCGAAAAGGTCGCTCCTATGGTGATTTGAATTATGATTGGGCGATGAAGTCTTACGATGTGTCAGCTATTTCATTTCATAAAATGATGCAGGTAGCTGAGAAAATGGACGTCATGAAAGAGTGGGGATCCATCGTAGGGCTATCTTATATTGCAGCACAGAGAGTATTCCCTTTTTATACTGATATGGCTGATGCAAAGTCATTGCTTGAAAGTATTGCCAGAGGTTATGGCTATCGATATGGTAAGCTAAAGAATGTACGTGTCAACACGATTTCACAATCCCCAACAAAAACTACCGCAGGAACTGGAATTGGAGGATTTGATTCATTCTACAATTTTGCCGATTCGCTTTCTCCACTGGGAAATGCATCCGCTGAAAGTTGTGCAGACTATATCGTGACTATGTTCTCAGATTTGACTAGAATGGTTACCATGCAAAACCTCTTCCATGACGGAGGGTATTCTTTCACTGGAATATCTGAAGACATTATGGAGAAGTTTAAGGATTTGTAAAATCGATATTAATAGAATTTAGCCCTTTGGATTTCCAAAGGGCTTTTTTTTTGTTTTCGCTGTTCATCATAATCTGATTTTAAGTTCACCTATTTTGACCTATCTTAATTGTCATTATATATTAAACCGCCAACCATGAAAAAATCTTTATTCCTAATGGCTACATTTTGTAGCCTGGTTACCTTTTGTGTTCAAGCACAAATTGAGCCCGCTCCCGCTCGAAATGAAGGAGATGGTCAATATGATCGACTAATTTTGAGAGGAGTTACACTTATAGATGGAACAGGAGCACCACCGATTGGTCCTGTAGATATCGTAGTAGAAAAAAATAAAATCGCCCAGATTCAAACAGTAGGGTATCCAGGACTACCAATCAATGAGAATAGAAGGCCAAAAGCTGGAGAAAATGATAAAGTCTATGATCTGGAAGGACATTTTTTAATGCCTGGATTTGTAGATTCTCATGGTCATATCGGTGGAAGAGGTCAGGGAACTCCGGCTGAGTATGTATTTAAACTTTGGCTTGCCCATGGCATCACCACCGTACGAGATCCATCCGCAGGAAATGGTTTGGAATGGG
Organism: Algoriphagus machipongonensis; assembly: GCF_000166275.1. Lineage (NCBI taxonomy): Bacteria > Pseudomonadati > Bacteroidota > Cytophagia > Cytophagales > Cyclobacteriaceae > Algoriphagus > Algoriphagus machipongonensis. The sequence goes on along the minus strand of NZ_CM001023.1, from coordinate 4,364,474 downwards.
TGTTGGACCAAAAAGAAAAGTCTGCTGCCAATGAAATTACGGCTCCTAGAATCTTAGCATATACTGGTTTCGGACAAGGATCAGAAAAACCAATTACCAATGCTGAAGAAGCTATCGCCTGGGTTAATTCTAATGAAGCAAAAGGAGCAGATGGGATTAAATTTTTTGGTGCTAAGCCAGAAGTAATGGAAGCTGCTATTTCTCAGAATAAAAAAATAGGATTGCGCTCTGCTATGCACCACGCACAAATGGATGTTGCAAGGTGGAATGTGTTGAATTCTGCTAGAGCGGGTCTTTCTTCTATGGAGCATTGGTATGGACTTCCTGAAGCATTGTTTGAAAATAGAACAGTTCAGGATTTTCCAGTTGATTATAATTACCAAAACGAGCAGCATAGATTTTCGGAGGCAGGAAAGCTTTGGGAGCAGGCTGCACCACCATATTCGGAGCATTGGAACAAGGTAATGAATGAATTATTGGAGCTTGATTTCACGCTTGATCCTACATTTAATATTTATGAAGCCAACCGAGATTTGATGAGAGCACAGAGAGCGGAGTGGCATGAGGTTTATACTTTGCCGTCTCTTTGGAAATTTTATGAGCCAAGTAGACAATCTCACGGTTCCTATTGGTTTGATTGGACGACATCTCTTGAAATCCAATGGAAGAAAAATTATCAGCTTTGGATGACTTTTGTAAATGAGTACAAAAATCGTGGAGGTAGAGTTACTGCAGGGTCTGACTCAGGTTTTATCTACCAGCTTTACGGCTTTGCTTACATAAGAGAATTGGAATTGCTTCAGGAAGCGGGTTTTCACCCATTGGAAGTGATTCGATCTGCCACCATGTATGGAGCAGAGTTAATGGGGATGGAAGATCAAATCGGTACAGTAGAAGTAGGGAAATTAGCCGATTTTGTAATCGTGGAGGAAAACCCTCTTCAAAACCTGAAAGTGCTTTATGGAACAGGAGCGATTCGAATTGATGAAAATAATAAAGCAATTCGTGTCGGAGGGGTTAAGTATACCGTGAAAGATGGGATTGTTTATGATTCGAAGAAATTACTGGAAGATGTAAAAGCTATTGTAGACAAGGCAAAAGAGGAGGAAGGAAGTTTTCCTATCCATCAACCAGGTTTAGACTGGTAAAACTTAAAATTCAAAAAAGAGTATATAAATTGGGATTTCTTGTGACTTAACAAGATGTCCCAGTTTATTTTTTATTTTATACCATGCCTTATTTAGAGATAAATCAAGTTAAAATCTATTATACTGAACAAGGAGTAGGTGAGGAGACTATCATTTTTTCTCATGGATTGCTTTGGAGCCATCGCATGTTTCAGGAGCAGATAGATTTTCTTTCTCCTCGTTTTAGGGTAATTGCTTTTGATCATCGAGGACAAGGAAAAAGTGAGGTTAAAGCTCCTTTTGACATGGATACTTTGACGGAAGATGCCTTGGCGCTTATCAAGGAATTATGCCCTGGGCCGGTACATTTTGCTGGTTTGTCCATGGGAGGTTTTGTCGGGATTCGCTTGGCAGCCAGACACCCTGAAATATTAAAAAGTTTGATTTTACTGGAAACCTCAGCCAATTCTGAACCTGTGGAAAATATTCCAAAATACAGAACCTTGAATAATATTGTCAAATGGTTTGGCGTGATTGGCCTCGTTGCCAATAAAGTCATGCCCATCATGTTTGCTGAAAGCTGGCTGAATAACCCTTTGAACAAAGAGAAAGTGGAGCTTTGGAAAAAGGAAATGATGGGGAATAAGAAATCTGTAACGGGACCCGTGAATGGGGTGATCAATAGGACGGGTGTGGAAGACGAACTGAAATTCATTTCTTGTCCTACAATGATCATCGTGGGAGATGAAGATGTAGCGACAAAACCAGAAAAGGCAAAATTCATTCAAATGGGTATTGCAAATTCAAAACTCCATAGAATTCCTGGTGCTGGACACAGCAGCTGCATAGAAAAGCCCAGAGAAATAAATCGATTGATTGGAGATTGGTTAATTGAACAAAGTGTTTAATTAATGCTCTGATATAAAGAGGATTGCATTAATTTTTGTTAGGGGAGATCTGTTGGGCGAAAAATTTTTTTGACAAATTTGAAACCTTTTCTTACATTTACATGTATATACATTAAATACAATTGCAAGAATAATGGCAAAGATCGAAGACGAAATACAACAGAAGGTTTTCAAAGACCCTTATAATAAGGCAGTTGTCAATTTATTGTATACGCACAGTTACTTGGTAACCTGTCAAAATGGGTTGTTTAAACCTTATGGGATTTCTCCAGAACAATACAATGTTCTCCGCATTTTAAGAGGGCAAAATGGAGTTCCAACGACGGTTTCTTCTATCCAAGATCGTATGTTAAACAAAATGTCTAATGCATCCCGATTGATCGAGAAGTTGAAATTGAAAGGATATGTAAGACGAACTGAATGTCCAAACGACAGAAGGCAAGTGGATGTATTGATCACGGAAGAGGGATTAAAAATTCTTGCAGAACTTCAGACCAAAGTGGAAGAAGGCAACTGGAAATTTGTGAATTTGGACAAAGAAGAAGTGAATCAATTGAATGATTTACTAGATAAACTTCGAGGTTAAAAAAATTTCATTATATTAATGTATATACATTTAAAGTATTAACATAAAATAAATTCAATAACAACTAAATAAAATCAAAATGGAAACTAAAGAATTAACCACAACAAAATGGGCGATTGACCCAACACACTCAGAAGTATCTTTTAAAGTAAAACACTTAGTAATTTCTACAGTTACGGGATATTTCAGAAAATTTGAAGGAAGTGTAGAAAGTAGTTCCGAGGATTTTGACGGAGCTGAAGTAGCTTTCACTGCAGACATCGACAGTATTGACACCAATCAAGCTGACAGAGATACTCACTTGAAATCAGCAGATTTCTTTGATGCTGAAAATCATCCTAAATTGAGTTTCAAAGGTAAAATAGTGAATGAAGGTGGCGACCATAAGTTAGTCGGTGACTTGACGATGAGAGAAACTACCAAAGAAGTAACCTTGGATGTTGACTTTGGTGGAGTGGCTGGAGATCCTTATGGACAAACTAAAGCCGGTTTTGACATCGAAGGAAAAGTGAATAGAAAAGAGTTTGGACTTGCTTGGTCCGCAGTAACTGAAGCTGGATCTGTAGTAGTAAGTGATCAAGTAAAATTGATTTTAAGCGTTCAGTTAGTAAAGCAGGCTTAAAAAGTCAAACCTTTGGGATAGGTGCTATCTCAAAGGTTTCTTTTCCTTAAGAATCGCTTAGTTATTTAATTGATAGAAATTAACATAAACCAATTTCCCCAAAGTCATGAAACCATTAATCAGTGGAATACACCATATCACAGCTATTGCTGGAAATCCACAAGCCAATATCGATTTCTATACTGGTATTCTGGGGTTGAGATTGGTTAAAAAGACCATCAATTTTGATGCGCCTGACGTGTATCATTTCTATTTCGGCGATGAACTGGGAAGTCCTGGTACTATCTTTACCACATTCCCTTTTACCGGAGCCCGAAAAGGAAGTAAGGGAACAGGTGAATTGACCTATACGGCGTTTTCTATTCCTACTAATTCTTTGAATTTTTGGATCGAAAGATTGAAGAAATTTGGAATTCCTGTTTCGGATGTGTTGGATCGGTTTGGAAATAAAGTGATCCGATTTGAAGACCATGATGGGATGGGTATCGAGTTGGTGGAAAACGATACAGATGATAGGAAAGGTTGGACCTATGGACAAATTCCCAAAGAGAATTCCATCAGAGGATTCTTTGGTGCTACCTTAAACCTTCGAGAAAAAGACGCTACCGAGCGCTTATTGACTGGTTTTATGGATTATCATTTCATAGGTCAGGAGGGAGATCGTTTCCGATATGGCACAGAAGGAAAAGCAGGTGATATTATAGATATCCTTGTGAATCCAAATGGACATAGAGGCATGCAAAGTGCCGGTTCAGTGCATCACATCGCATTCCGTACTGCCAATTCCGATTCTCAATTGGAAGTGCAAAAGCTATTAATGGAAAATGGCTATCAAACAACTGAGGTAAAAGATAGAAATTACTTCACTTCAATTTATTTCAGAGAACCCGGAGGTGTATTGTTTGAGGTTGCTACTGATGAACCTGGATTTGCCATAGATGAGGATGAAGCACATTTGGGAGAGCTAATCAAACTTCCAGAATGGGCAGAACCAAGTCGTGAAAAAATAGAAAAAAGTTTAACACCAGTCACTTTAAAGACGGAGGAATATGCCTGATTTGAAATTAAGTGGATTGCCTATCAATAAAGCTGAGAAGGCAGCCATCATGATCCATGGCAGAGGAGCGTCAGCAACAAATATTCTTTCCTTAAATCAATACTTAAATTTGGATGATTTTGCTCTTTTGGCTCCACAAGCTGAAATGGGAACTTGGTATCCTTATAGTTTTATGGCTCCTGATCAGCAAAATAAATTGGCATTGGAAAAGTCAATAAAGGTGATTCAGGAGACTTGGGATGAAGTAATGGAAGCAGGGATAAAACCTGAAAATGTTTATTTCATAGGCTTCTCGCAAGGTGCCTGTTTAAGTTTAGAGTTTGCAACAAGAAATGCTCAAAAACTAGGAGGAGTTATCGCCTTTACTGGTGGATTAATTGGTGAGAAAATTCAGACAGAAAAGTATCACGGAGATTTTCTTGAAACACCGATTTTTATCGGAAGTAGCAATCGAGATTTTCATGTTCCAGCTGAAAGAATTTCAGAATCCGCTGACTTAATCTCAAAGATGGGAGGAAAAGTTAAAACCCTACTTTTCGATGATCCTGAACATACGATTCGGGAAGAGGAAATTGACTGGGTCAATCAAAATATATTAATGTGATTTTCTAATTGAAAAAATCTCCGGCATTGACGGAGATTTTTTTTTAATAGGAGTAAGCTACCTGAGAGCCTTTTTCTGGATCCAAAGTGATCTGTGCATAAACTCCAATTTCCTGTTGTAATTCCTCTACATGGGAAATGATTCCTACGATTCTATTTTCATGTCGAAGAGATTTCAGTGTTTCGAAAACCACTCGAAGGGCATTTCTATCCAAAGCTCCAAATCCCTCATCTAAGAAGAAAAAACTCTGATCAGCCTGATTTAGCGCCTTCACTTTTTCTGCCAATGCCAAGGCAAGGCATAAGGAGGCTTGGAATGTTTGCCCACCAGAAAGTGTTTTCAGTAAACGTCTCTTACCTCCATTTAAATAATCGATTACCCAAAATGTATTATCATCATCGATTTCCAAACTCAAGCTATTTTTACTCAGTTTCATAAATCGAACATTCGCGGTATTGCAAAGCTCCTTCAGGTAAATAGAACTCACATATTTCACAAAGCCACTTCCTTTAAAGAGTCGCTCTAATTCTTTAAGATTACTTTCCCTGTTTTCCAATTGACCGAATGTCTCTAAAAGGAGTTTTTTATTCTCTAGTTGAGATTGGATCGTTTTTATTTCCTCAGATAGAAGTAACAAGCTGTTTTGCGAAGAGGAAGCATTTTCTTTCAATTGAATAACCAACTCCTTAAGCTCTTCAAAAGCGATCTCATTAAATTCCAGAACTCCATCTTCCGCCTTTAGTTCATTGATTCTACTTTCTGTAATAGCGAATTTTTGATCGAAATCGCGAATCTCCAAATCTACTTTCTCAGCATCCAGGGAATGTTCAAACAATCGAACTAAGGCAGCTTCGTTTTCGAACCCAAACTTTACTTTTTGCTTTTCATATTCTGCCCTAAGTGTTTCGAGCTTGGATTGAGCATCTGCCTTTAGCTTCTCAAATCCCTTTAAACTTGTTAGGTTAGAGGCTTGGGCCTCTCGTTTTTCACGTAGTACTTTTTGCTTTCCTTCCAGTAATTTGATTGCTTCCTCAATATCCGCTTCTACTTTTAAAATGGTTGCCTCAATTTGATCGGCTGTTTTACTGAAGAACTGCTTGCAAAAAGTGGGGTCTTTAATTTCTTCTTTTTTGGAAGAAATAGAAGAGAAAACAGTGTTTTGACTTAGTTGGGCCGTTTGATATGATTTTTCTATTTGTTCAATGTCGCCTCTTTGAGAATTCCAGGACTGCCTTAATGATTTTATCTGCTGCTGGATTTTTTCCTTATCTCTTCCAGCATTCGTTAAGGAAACAACTTTTTCTTTTAGCTCTGAGGCATCAGAAATACCATGGCTAGAAATCATTTCCATCATTGTCTCCAGAGACTTTTCGATTTTTAGGATCTCTTCTTCCTTGGAGGCGCTATTTCTTTGATGATTTTCTAAATGAATTTGATTTTCCTTTTCTTTTTGAATCAAGGTAAGAATGCCTTCCAACTTGTTTTTTTCCTGATTAATTTCCTCATTCTTCGCTTTCAGTTCAACTTTTTCTTTCTCTGATTTAAGTGGACTGGGATGCTCCACAGCGCCGCAAAGCGGACAAGGTTTTCCGTCTTCCAGCAAATGAACATGAATACCAAGCCCTTGCTTTTGCATTACTTGATCACGTTCCGACTCCAAGTTTAGGATCAATTGCTTTTGGCTTTTTTGCCAGGTTTCCAGGCTTTTTTCTTCGGAAGGGAGTTTTGAAAATATCTGTTCCAAATTATTTTTCACTGCTACAATCTCTTCTTGAAGCTGTTTCTTGATTTTCTCAAGCTTTGCTCGATCTTCCTCCCAAATTCCCCAATCTCTTAAGGCGGTTTGAAGCTCTGATAAGACTTTAATGTCTGGGCTTTCTAGATCCTCTGATTGTTTCTCCAGAGTTGATACTTCAGCTTCTAATTGATTTTGAGAGGCTTTTTTGCTTTCTAGTTCAGGTTTTAAAGTTTCTAACTTTTGATTTGCCTCATCCAGTTTTACCTGAAGTCTCTTTACTTCCAGTACTTTTTTCAAATCACGGATTTTGGCCTCGCGATCGGGTCTTTGTTGATTTTTAGATTTGAGTTCTACTTCCTCATCCTCCAGCGTTTTTACTTCTTCAATATACCTGAGTTTGAATCGCTCACAATCCACTACGCTGGTAGTATATTTTTCCAGCTCTTTTTGAGTGTCATGGATCTGATCCCAAATAGGTTTAAGGTAAGTCTTGGCAGTGATAAACTCTTTATGGAGAAGTCTCTTTTCCTCGATCTCTGGTTTTTTATTCGAGAGCTCCCGGAAGTTGGTTTGAAACACTTTTAATTGCTGAGCTTTTTTCTGAATTTCTTCCTGCTGCTTCATCTGGGTCTCCGAAAGCTGCAGCTTCAACATTAGCTCTTCATGATCCTTTTTTTGAATTTTTTGAGAGTTGGATTTCTCTTCCAAAATTTCTTTTGAAAATCCTTCCAGTCCAGATAGCTGAGTTTCGAGCCTGATTTTTTCTTCCTTGACAACTTTTAAGAGAGAACCCGTTTTTCCGGATAAGTCAAATCGCTCTAATCCAAAAAGCTCCTTCATCATCTCAGCTCTTGGACCAGGAGTGAGATCAATAAACTCCCTGAATTTGCCTTGGGGAATGATCACTGTTTGTTTGAAGTGCTCTTTTTTCATTCCGATAATTTCCTCGGCTTTTGCAGAAATAGGCTCCCATTGTCCCTCTACTTTCTCATAAAAAGTATGTTCAGCAGGTCTTACTTCTTCAAACTTCTTGGGATTTCTTTTGGCAGCATACCTTCCTAAATAGGTGTTTACATTGTTTTTGCCCGACTGAAACTCAAAGTTGATGATCAGTTCTTCACTCTGAAGATTGAGCATGCTGTTCTTTTCTCCTCGATCAGAAAGTCGCTCGGTACTTCCATAAAGAGCCAATAGAATTCCTTCTAAAATTGAAGATTTCCCACTGCCTACGGCTCCAAAGATCCCGAAGAGCCCTGCTGCTGTCAATTGATCGAACTCGATGACTTGCTTTTCCCTGTAAGAATAAAGTCCCTGTATTTCCAGTCTAATTGGGATCATACTTCCTTGTTTTGGCTAATGACTTCTCTAAAGATTTCCATCAATTCCTCATTGGGTTCTTGGCCTTTCTCACTTTTATAAAACAATTGAAACAAACTGCTCATGTCTTTCCCTAAGTCTTCTACCTGTAAGCTTAAATCTTCGGTTCCTGCTGGATTATTGATTTGTGGAATCAAATTGACAATTCCATCATGGGCTTTCATTATGGCTTTCCGTGTGGCTGCATCGATAGAATGTTCTGTCACATAGGTGATCTCCACAAAGCAATAGGGGTTTTCTTCTAACCAAGCCAGCGTCTCGGGTAGATTGTCAAATTTTTTTCTGTATAAAGGTCTTCCTTGTTTTAGCCCAACGGGATGATATTCAACTTCTTGGTTTGGGGCAGCCTTTAAAATGACCACCTTCTTTTCCTGATCGGCTTCGCTAAAAGAGTAGGCTAAAGGTGAACTAGAATACACGACAGGGCAGTGTTCGTGGCCAACTGAATGGTAGCGATGCAAATGGCCCAGTGCAGCATATTGAATTTGTGAGGGGATATTTTTTGTGAAAAGTGCCTGAGTTCCACCTACGTGTAAAATAGGTCTTTCCGATTCAGGTTCTGCTTCAGTCCCGATAGCTACCGAGGATTCGCCTTCTTTCATAAAGAAGAAATGTCCAATAAATAGATTTACTCCATTGTCATCACAGTAATTATCGGCAAGTTCCAGCCAATTCTCTTGCAAAATTTCTCTGAATTCCGCCTCTCGGTCTCCTTCTCCCAAATAAGTTTTTAGCAAGTTCTCATTTGCATAAGGGGCTAAGATTATTCTTACAGGAAATTCAATCTTGGGTAGTTTTAGCTCTACAAATCCAGATGCACTTTTCGTGATTTCGATTCCAGAATCGAGTTTTCCAATAGGGATGATACTATCATATCGACTATAAAAAAGTATCCCTAATTCTCTAGCCAATGGATCTGGAGCTTCTACAAACTGAGTGCTATCATGATTTCCCGAAATAGCGATGATGGGCCTTTCTCCATTTTTCGAAAGCCTGCGAAGGGTTTTATATAAAAGTTCTACCGCCTCATGGTTAGGATTGAAAGTGTCGAAAATGTCCCCAGCTAAAAGGACTAAGTCTACATTTTCCTGATCTGCAACTTCAATAATCTCTTCCAAAACCAATTTTTGCTCTTCGATTCGAGAGAATTCCTGAAGTCTTTTGCCTAAATGCCAATCGGCAGTATGTAAAATTTTGATCATGTCATTCAGAAAAGTGAAAAACTAAGTTAATCTTAAGCCTTGCCGCTTGCAAGCTAAAAATCGGGAATGACATCAATTGGCATTTTTCTTGTCAAGAATGGGCAAATGAAAATTGATTACATGCGCCTTTGGATTTTTCTCCTAATTATGGTTTTTGCCCAGCCCTTTGCCCAGGCAAAAAACCTCGGTGATTCCCTATTGATTCAAGAAGGAATAGCCAGTTTTTATGGAAAGAGATTCCATCTTAGAAAGACCTCCAACGGTGAGATTTTTCATATGGATAGTTTGACTGCTGCCCACAAAACTTTGCCTTTTGGGACGGTATTAAAAGTAACTAGGATAGAAACTAGGGGGACTGTTTATGTTAGAGTGAACGATAGACTTCCTAGATACTCTAGAAGGATGATAGACCTTTCACGGGCAGCTGCCACTCAATTGGATATGATACATGATGGGATATCCCGGGTAAAACTTGAAGTGATTGAGCCAGAAGTCATAGAAGAACTAATAGAATATTTCGGAGATGATCCTCCTCCCACCATGAGGTTGCGCCCTGTGGCAAAAGCTATCAATCTTTATAAGCCATTGCCAAATCTGTTTTTTGCACCTCAATTGACATTTATTAACAGTCCTTTGTAAACTTTTCTTTTGACTTTGAATAATTTCTTAGTTTATTAAATTCGAAATTATTTAAATCGATGATAAAGTTTAGACTTACCCTCCTAGGTTTTTTAGCTCTTGCATTTTTTTCTTGTGAAAAAGAGGAAGAAAAAGTTGAAGAAGCTCCTACAGAATCTTTTCGAAATGAAGTAGCCGCAACAGAAGTTCATGTGGCTAAAGCTGAAGTGAAAAGCTTTGATTACCTCATCAATGCCACTGGGAAACTGGAAGCAGCCAGTCAAGTCACTGCCGTGATTGAGCAGGCGGGCTTCATGACAGAATTGAATGTCCGCGAAGGGCAAACGGTTCAAAAAGGTGAAGTTATTGCTCGTCTGGATCCCACGGAAGCTCAGCTGCAATTAGAAAAAGCAGAAATTTCTCTGCGGAATGCACAGGCGGATTATGAATCTATGAAAATGGGCTATGAAACCATCTTTGCTTCTGATGATGAGGAAAGAAAATCGGCCATAGATGATCAACTAAAAGCAAAATCAGGAGTGTTCTTGGCAGAAGTTTCTCTTAAAGAGGCCAAACTTATCCGAGATAGATGTGAATTAAAAGCTCCCATCTCTGGTAAAATTGCCGATCTCAAGTTCAAGGAGGGAAGTTTGGTAGGGGCAAGTCAGGAGCTTTGTGAAATTTTGGGAACTAGCCAGCTTATCCTAAAAGTGAAAGTTTTGGAGTCTGATATTTCTTTGATTTCAACCAATCAACGTGCTGAAGTTTATGCGGTTTCTGATTCTCAAAATGCAATTGATGGTAAAGTGATTGGAATCAATCCTATAGTAGATGACAACGGATTGGTACAAGTTTCCATTTCCATAAATTCCAGAAAAAATCTCTTGCCTGGAATGAATGCAAGAGCAATTATCAGAGCTCCGCAAAGCAACAGTTTAGTAGTTCCAAAAGATGCTTTGGTTTATCGATCCGGTAGGGCAGTTGTTTTTTCTATCGAGAACAACGAATCCAAATGGAATTATGTAGAGGTAGGAAAAGATAATGGAGAAGAAGTGGAAATTTTGGAAGGAGTGGAAGAAGGAAGTACGGTAATTACTTCCAATAACTTGCAATTAGCACATCAGGCTCCTGTTCAAATAATAACAGAATAAGCCATGGTTAGATTTTTATTAGCCAGGCCTATTGCAGTGTTTATGACTTTTATGGCCTTGATCGTTTTTTCGTTCATCGTCCTTCGAACACTGCCTATTTCATTGCTGCCTCCAATAGATGTTCCGCAGATTGTAGTAAAAGTCAACTATCCGAATGCTTCTCCGGAGGCAATAGAACAAAATGTGTTAAGTCCGATCAGGGAAGGCTTGATTACCCTCAATGGTTTGGAAGAAATGGATTCCAAAGCAGGTTCTGAAGTAGGTACTATTCGATTGACTTTTGATTATAGTACCCAGATGGAACTGGCCTATATTGATGTCAATGAGAAAATCGATCGATTGACTAATTCTCTTCCAGAAGATTTGGTTAGGCCGGAAGTTATCCGGATCAATACATCTGATATACCTGTGGCCAGGGTTCAGGTAGTTCCAAAAGAAGGGGTTGATGAAGTAGAAGTAAGCCAGTTGGCTGAAAATGTCCTTAAAAAGCGGATCGAACAATTGCCGGGAGTTTCTCTGGTAGATATCAATGGCAAAAAAAATAGAATAATCAGCGTCAAGCCTAATAAAGAGGCCTTAGCTGCCCTTGGAATGACACAGCAAAATGTGATCTCTACCATTCAATCATCAAATGCTGATCTTGATGGGATTTCCGTTAAAGATGGACAGTTCCGCTATTACCTTCGCTTGGCTACCCGAGTGGATACTCCGGATGACATTAAAAATCTTCCAATTCGAACTGCCGAAGGTGCCATTATTCCCCTGAATAAATTGGCGGAAGTCAATTACGAGACCAAGGAAATGCTAGGTTATCATTTATATGGGGAGCAAGAGAGTTTGGTGATTACGGTACATAAGCAAGCCTCGGCAAAAATGAATGAATTGATGCCCGAATTGAAGGCTTCTTTGGAACTTTTCAGAGTGGATTACCCTCAGGTAGATTTTGATTTGACGCAAGATCAATCTAACCTGCTAAATGCTGCAATTTCCAATTTGGAAACTAGCTTATTGTTTGGTGGGATATTCGCATTTGCGGTGCTTTTCTTATTTATGAAGGATTATCGCCTGCCCTTGATTATAGGAGTGAGTTTACCATCTTCTTTGGTGATTAGCTTTCTAATATTCTATTTTTTCAATTTGTCGATCAATATCATTTCCCTTTCGGGTTTGGCCTTAGGGATTGGGATGTTAATTGATAATGCAATCATCGTATTGGATAATATTACAAGAAAGAGAGATGAAGGTCTTCCAATTTTTGAAGCTTGTGTAGAAGGAGTAAATGAGGTGATGGGAGCCTTAATCAGTTCTGTGATGACTACACTGGCTGTATTTATTCCACTTGTGTTTCTCAGTGGGATTTCTGGAGCTTTGTTTTTTGATCAAGCAGTAGCAGTAGCAGCTATATTGTCGGTGTCTTTAGGAGTTGCATTTATTCTTCTTCCTATGCTTTACCTGCTATTGTTTGGGAAAAGTAAAAAAATAATAGAAAAGGAAGAGGGGCCATTTTTCAGACGTATTCTTTCTGGGTATGAACTCATCTATTCCAAAATCACCTCGAGCCGAAAAGTAGCAATTCTATGTTTTGCCATATTAATCCCATTAGGATTGGCTGTAAGTCTTTTGCTTAAGACTGAAGGGTTGCCCGAAATCGAAAAACTGGATGCTACCCTGGAAATTGAATGGAATGAGCCTATTGGCGCTTTGGAAAATAAAGGCCGGGTTGTGGCCTTATTGAAAGAACTTCAAGGAAGCTATGAGCAAGCAGAGTCGGATGTTGGGGTAAGACAGTTTTTATTATTTGATGGGGAGAATTCCATTCAGCAGGCATTTCTTTATTTACTGTTTAAGGATGAGCAAAGTAAAGAGCAAAAGATTGCAGATATCAGGAGTTATTTAAATGATAATTACCCTGAAGCAAGCTTCATTTTAGGAGATGCTCCCAATGCATTTGATCAATTATTTAGCTCCAGTCAAGCTTATTATGAGGTGAGATGGAAGGACCTCTCTTCCAAAGAACCTATAAGTGAGGAGGAAATGGATCCTTGGTTAAGTCAGTTCCCAGCCAATAGTTGGGAGAGAGGACCAGGATTACAAAAAGAAGCCTCCGTTGTTTTTACCCTTCGTGCGGATAAAATGGCCACTTACAAAGTCCCTGTAAATACCATTCAAGATCAGATTTCCAAGTTATTTGGAACCTATACCATCACCGACATTCGTAGATTTGGTGAGATCACCCCTATTAATCTCAAGGAATCGAATGATCGATTTGAATACTTGTTGAGAAATACGAATGTTTCGGCTTCGGACTCCACATCTTATGCTTTGAGTGAGTTTTTGGAATATGAGTATGAGAATCATTATAAATATATCACTGCGGACAGAGGTGGGATTTACCAGTCTGCTTATATTTTGGATGAAGAACCTGAGGCAAAAAGATCAGATTTTTTCAGTTGGGCTCAGACCAAAGATCTAGGTGTGGAGATGACGGGACAATATTTTAAGGATAAAGAAAATTTGCAGCAGCTGATAGGCATCTTATTGATTTCAGTATTGTTGCTGTACTTTATCTTAGCAGCTCAGTTTGAGAGTTTTATTCAGCCATTAATTGTAGTGTTCACTCTGCCATTAGGGATTGGGGGAGCATTTTTGGTGCTTTGGATTTTCGGAGCAAGTCTGAATGTCATGTCGGCGATTGGCTTGGTAGTCATGCTGGGGATTATGGTAAATGATGCCATATTAAAGATCGATACCATCAATAGGCTTCGTGAAAAGTATGATGAGATAGACTCCATATCACCAATGGAAGGACTGGAAAAAGCCTTGCATGGAGCAGGTCAGATTAGGTTGAAGCCTATTTTGATGACTTCTATCACTACGATATTGGCCTTGATACCCATTGTGTTTAGTAGTGGCTTAGGTGCGGATTTACAAAGACCTTTGGTCTATGCAGTAATCGGAGGACTAACGATCGGTACCTTTACTGCCTTGTATTTTGTACCCTTAGCCTATTGGTTTTTTGTGCCAAAGAAAAAGCTTAAAGCATTGTCCTCATGACTCCATTTCGGATCCTGATCGTATTTGTCTTGCTTTCCATCATGGGTTTCGCTGTGGTGCCTTTGCTTTCTGTGGATTTAAATCCAAAGGAAAAAGAACCTGTTTTGACCATTTCTTATGGAGTGGCCAATTCTTCTCCTGAAATCGTGGAGAAATTAGCGACTTCTCCTCTGGAGGGGACTTTTTCCAGGCTTTCGGAGCTCAAAAAAATCAACTCGACTTCAAATTACAATCGGGGATACATCACTCTTCATTTCGATAAAAAATCGGATATGGAAATGAAACGATTTGAAGTTTCTTCCATGATTCGACAAGTATATCCCCAGCTTGATCCTCAAGTTAGCTACCCTAGTGTTTCTCAAAGTGCAGAATCTAGGACGGATTCAAAAACTCCAATTTTAACCTACAGTGTCAACGGCCCTTTCGCTTCCTTTGAGATCAAAAAAATAACAGAGGATATCCTGAAGCCTGCTTTGACCAAATTTGAAGAGGTGGAGGAAGTTTTGGTGAGGGGAGCAAATGACTTGCAGGTCTTTGTGACATATGACATTCAAAAGCTACAATCCCTGAATATCTCCAAATCAAATTTAGAGTCTGCTATCAATCAGGCTTTTGGGATTAACTATCCTGGAGCAGTTCTCAATTCCAAAGGAGAAACCCTATTTATCGAAGTAGATCGAGCTTTAAAAGAATTGAGTCAGCTAGAAGAGTTAAGGGTAAAGGAAGTAGATGGTATAGAGGTTAGGCTAAAAGATGTAGCCAAACTTACGCTAGAGGAAGCTGAGCCAACGAGCTATTTCCGGATCAATGGGAATAACTCAGTGACGATTTCTATTTTTAATAGGGATGGGGTAAACAAAGTGCTTTTGGCCTCAAGCTTAAAAGAATCCTTGCAAACTGCTTCTCAATCTCTTCCCGCAGGTTTTGATGTACGGCTAGAGAGAGATGATACCGAGTATTTGGAAGAGGAACTGGATAAAATTTATAAGAGATCTGGGCTTTCCATATTGATTTTGGTTCTCTTCATATTCCTGATCAATAGAAATATAAAGTACCTCAGTATTTTGTTTTTGGGCATTATTGCCAATTTGAGTTTATGCGCAATGGTGATCTATTTTCTAAAAGTAGATATCCATTTGTATTCTTTAGCAGGCCTGACGATTAGTTTTGGGTTGATCGTGGATAATGCCATTATCATGATTGACCATTTGCATAAGCATAAAAACAGGAAAGTGTTTTTGGCTTTGCTTGCCGCGTCTTTAACAACCATTGCGGCTTTGATGATTGTCTTTTTCTTACCTGAAGAGGATAGAAAGAATTTGACTGAATTTTCCATCGTGGTTTCCGTGATGTTGGGAATTTCACTTTTGATTGCCTTGTTTTTCACTCCAGCTTTTTACCAAGTTTTATTTAAGGAATCTGTCAAAAAAGGTAGAAAACTCAGTATCCCTCAGCTTAAAAAAAGAGCAAAGTATTTAGGCCTTTATGAAAAAGGGATTGCTTGGACAGCTTCTCATAGAAAAGTCTTTGTGTTTTTATTGATCCTACTTTTTGGGACGCCTATATTCTTTTTACCCGCCAAATGGGATGATCATGAATGGTACAACAAAACCGTAGGTAATACATTTTATCAGGAGGAGGTTAGGCCCTATGTGGACAAGGCTTTAGGAGGCGCTCTTCGAATGTTTGTTCGTGGTACTTATGAAAAATCAAGCTATAGACAGCCAGAGGAAACTCGTTTGTTTGTCTATGCTCGCCTTCCTTTTGGGAACACCCTAGAACAGATGGATTTCATAATGAAGGAGTTTGAGGCCTATCTAGATGGCGTGGAGGGAATAGATAAATTTGTCACTTCCATTTACTCAGGACAGCAAGCTTCCATTGTTATTACTTTTAAAGAGGCCTATGAAAATAGTGCTTTGCCTTATCAGCTTAAAGGAAAGTTATCTGTTAAATCTACAGATTGGAGTGGAGCCAATTGGAATATTTATGGGGTAGGGCAGGGATTTTATACGGGGCCTGGAGGGGAGTCGATCCCTTCCTACAAGGTGGAGATGAAAGGATATAATTTTGATGAGCTCGAGAAGCAGGCTAATGTCATGTCGGAGAAATTATTGAAACATAAGAGAATTCAGGAGGTCAATACCAATGAACGAAACTATGGGGAGCAAAAAACAGATGAATATGTTCTGCGACTGAACCAAAATCAGTTGGCGTTAGGGGGTATGAACCAATACGAATTAATTAGCTCCCTTTTGGATTTGGCTAAACCACGTGGGGCTTCTGCAATTCTAAACTTGGAGGATAAAAACTATGGTTTGTTGGTTCAAGAAAGTGACTCCAAAGATTTCAGCAAGTTTGATTTAGAAAGCAAAAGTTTGATTGGTGGAGAAAGTCGTATTTACAAAGTTTCCGATTATGGAACCCTGACAAAAGAAACCACAACTAATGCCTTAAAGAAGGAAGATCGCCAATACATCAGAATTCTATCATTCGATTATATGGGATCTGCGAAGTTTGGAAATGAGTACTTGGAAGAGGTTTTGGACGAAATGAAACAAATCATGCCGATAGGGTATGAAGCCAAAAAACAGAGTTACTACTATAGTTATGAAAGAGCAAAAAGGCAATACAGCTTGTTAGGATTTTTGATTATTGGAATATTCTTGATTTGCTCCGTTTTATTCGAAAACCTGAAGCAACCTATTTATATCATTGCTATCATACCTATCAGCTTTATCGGGCTTTTCCTCATATTTTCACTCTTTGACTTCTATTTTGATCAAGGAGGATATGCGGCCTTTGTGATGTTAGGAGGCTTGGCTGTGAATGCCGGAATTTTCATCATCAATGATTTAAATAATAGAAATCAGGGAATTTATAATAGGAATGTTCTGAAGTCAGTCGCTGGAAAAGCAATTCCAATTTTATTGACTGTGCTATCTACTTGTTTTGGATTGATTCCATTCATCATGGAGGGACAAAATGAAATTTTTTGGTTCTCATTGGCGATAGGAACGATTGGGGGGCTGGCATTCAGTATGGTAGGTGTTTTTTGGATACTTCCAGTCTTTTTATGGAGAAAAGAGTCTCTTGCAGCGGCACAATCAGGAGCGGAACCTCCTCTCAAATCAGAGATGCAAGTGAAGAAGCCCAAGCGCAAGAGAAGATGGTTTTTCTGGAAAAGGAAAAAAGGATAATTTTTTAATTTCAATTGTCCTATAATTCTAGGTTTTTCAGACTAACCTGAAAACCCCAATTCTTTCAGATGAAAAAATCCTCACTTCTTGCTCTCAGTGTACTTTTTGGAACACTGCTTTTTTCCTGTTCAGAAAAATCACCAGAATCAAATGTGATAGATCCCTATCAAGAACTACGATTTGAAGTCTACGATTCTGTTATGGTGGATGTGCTGGAAAACGTTGTTCTATTGGATTATCAAGAGGATCTTGATCAGTATTTGGTGAAAGAACAGCGAGGAAGCAAAGTCCTCCTGGTTGATGGAAAGGGGGAAATGATCAAAGAAGTGGAACTGGTAGGAGAAGGACCAAATCAGATTCAGTTTTTTCTAGAGGGAAGATTTTTGGGAAAGGACCGCTTTATTTTTAAAGAAATGTCAGCGACTATGGATTTCCATGTTTATGACAGGAGTTTTCAGAAGTTGGAAAAGATACAGGGCCCAGCTGAAGGTTTTGGGGCTGGTATATTCATCAACTTTTTCCGTCAGACATTTACTCCATGGACAGAGTGGGATGAAGTTTTTATATTGGGTGAAGAGGTAAACACGTATAATCCGGGTGAAATGGATCCCGACAAAATCGGAGGAGGATTTTACAATCGAGTAAAAACAGGTTTTTATTATGACTCTAATCAGGATACTGTCAGCTATTTCAGTCTGTATCCGGAGGCTTGGGCTCCCCGCAGCACAAATCGATGGATAGGGCAGAGTTTCCCTTATTTGTCTTTCGATGTAGAAAGTAAAAGAGCTGCAATATTACCTCCAATCGGAAACCAACTCTTCTTATATGATTTTGATGGAAACTCTCTAATCAATGAAACGGCTGTTGCCTTATCACATCCTGACCGTGATCAGGAAATACCGGATCCTGAACGCGATAGCCGTCTTTATCCATCATTTAGCGATGTGAAGAGTTTTGGGGAATATCAATTGGCCATGTTTTATACCGCTATCCCTGAGGATGTAATAATAGAATTTCAATCAAAAGGGGAAGGTTACACCCAAAATCCTGCAAATCAAAAGGATTTGGTAGCCTATAGAAAACCTCGCTTCATAATAGTCAAAGGAGATCAGCAAGTCGGAATCCTCAATGAGCTTCCTGTAGCAGGATCAGTCAACTTGGGATTGTCTGACGGAACTTTAATTATAAAAGCTGCAGACGGAGCAGTAGAGCGGGATTATAATCTGTTTTATAAAATCAGAATGGTGGAGTAAATAGGTTTTACAATGTATTTTAAAACTTAAAAATTGCTTTGTAAACTAACCTGTCAGTTTTAATAACTAAAAACTTTGATTTTCAAAATCGGGGGGGGTAAATTGGAAATGAAGACTCAAATATACCGGTGTTTTTGATTTTTAGGGATTTTTTCCTCACCCTACATGGAGTGAATTGGGGACTTTATTTTAGTAATTTAAAATCATGAAAATTAAAGTTTTATCTATGCTGACTTTATTTGGTTTAGCGTTTTGTACTTTGGCTATTCAGCCTGTTCAGGCTGAAGAAGAGACAATGACTTGTGTTCTAATTCCTGGAAGTGAGACAATTGATCCTATTACTGGAATTCAGTGTGCGCTATATAATTGTCCAAATGGGGAGCAAGTACAATCTTGCCATTTACCACCAGTTACTGTTGAGTAATTATAAAGTAACAGAGCCAATTTAATTGGCTCTGTTTTTTTGCTATGAAAAAAATTTACCTATTTATCCTTTTAGGAATTACAATCATCTCCTGTAATAGGAAAACAACTCAGGATCTTCCTCTTGAAATTGTAGGCTATGATACTACTGTGTTCAAAGGAGGGAATTTTAGATATCTTGGGACGAAGTACCGAATGTCGGATCAAAATAATTTTGTACTGATACATCAAGAGTTAGAACTTTATTGGTTTGATATAGAGAAAGATTCTATGGTCAGGTCTGTTAATTTGGACACAACTAATTTGGTATTACCTCAGGTCAATATGCTCCAAGTACTCTATCAAGAAGCAGATAGCTCCTTGATTCTTTTTTTTCCTCAACGGAGCAAGATCATTCATTTGGATTCAAAGCTTGAAATAGAAAAGGAAGTGAATTTAAGCGGCATCCAAGAATTTACCTATATGTATATGCCTTATGGTCAGGTGTTTTACTATAATCCAAGTCGACAAGAGTTCTATATAGGATTATTGAGCGCTAAGTTGGAAGACCATAGGGCATTTGTAAATGAAACAAGATTTATTGGAGTATTCGATATGAATTCGGGCAAGCTGAAAACTTCTTTCGGTGAGTTTGGTGAAGAGAGAAAAAAAGTAAAATCATATGTACGTAGCCAAGGTCTTATCAATTTTGATGCGCTAAATGATGAATTCTACATTAGAGAGACTGTGGGTTCTTCTACGATTAATAAGTATAATGAAGCTGGGAATCTACAGGATTCCTATGATATTGGGTCGTCATTTCTCTTTTATGATTTAGTTGCAAAAAAGAATGGGGAGGAGTGGTTTCAAGCTTCTATGAGCGATCATAATTATGATATGAAATTAGCCAGTTCTAACCGCGCAGTTTCTTTAGGGGTAATATTCAAGGATGAAAACCGGAATAAAGTTAGAGACTACGGAGTATTGTTTATTGAAGATCTTGAGAAGGGGAAAACTTACTCAACACCAGTTGATCCATTTCAGATGATTCTCTGGGCAAATGACTCCGAAATATATCTGGTGAGATATCATCAGGAAGTTGAAGAGATGATTTTGGTGAAGGTGAAATATAAACTGGGGGAATCTAATTAAGATTAGAAAATTTCTATTTGGCGTTTTTTTGAGTGTTTATTCTTGTCTGTAGAATATTAATTGATGGAGAACTGGAAGTTTTTAATATTTGATCATCAATGATTTATCCTTTAAACTAATAATTTTATTATTTTTTTTAAAAAATAGTTCATTTTACTTGCGTTTTTAGTCGGTGGGGGGTAGATTTCAAACGAAATTTCAAGGTTACCGGTAAATGCGATTTTTTAGGGGTTTTTCCTTCCCTGCACGAAGCGAATGGGAGTATATTTAATTCTTTAACAATTATGAAAAAATTACTAATTGGATTAGCTTTTAGCCTTATTTGCTTTTCTGGGTTTGCCAAAGAAGATACCTTTAATGCTTGTGGAGCTGAAAATGTTGCAAGTATGATAATGGATATATCACAGAATCTTTGTGCTGGGACTTATACTATAGTGGATTTATGTGATAATAATCACCAATATGTAGTTGAAATGTCTTATGACGGACCTAATAGTAGCTGTGGTGAATTGCCAGTTATTCCCGAATGAAAAGACTTTCATTATTAGTTTTAATTTCAACAATTTGGGGATGCACTGAGGAGAGATCCTCAGTGCAAAAGTACCAAGTTTCCTTCAGCGAGGAAATAAGTTTAGACATTGGTGAAGTGGGTATGTCTTCACAGGTCCCATTTTCTATTTCTCCAGTCGATAGAGCTCAGAAATCATTTCTGATTTTTAATGAATTCTATAGGCGATTAGATAGTGTTTCTTTTAGTGATAAAAATATATGGATTTTACCAGGAAGAGAATTGCCAGTTGAAGGGCCAGGAAGTATTCCAAATTTCCGTCACTTTACATTCGTGAAGGATAGAGTTGTTTTCATAAATTCTAATGATATTTATTTTGTAGAAGATGAAAATACAGTTGACTTAAATATTACTAGGGAATTGGATAATGGTCTTGGGGAACTGAAGAGTATAAACGGGGCAGATGGAAGGAATAATACATTTCAAGCAGCCTCACCTGATGCTGATTTCCTTGCATTTATTATCAAGGACGTACGAACAGGTAAGTTTTCTTTGGTAAAATATGATTTTAATGATTTTGAAGAAGTTCCTTTTTTATTTGATATGGATCAAATGTTAAATCACAGGATTTCTTTTGAAAAAGGGCCAATGACAGTATCTAACTCCTATGCACCATATTTAACCGTTTTTGATTCTACAATAATTATATCGTATCCTTTTTTTAATAAAATAAGTAAGGTTAATTTGAATAGTCAGAAGCAATCTGACTTTTTATATGAATCTGAGCTGTTCAAAAAACAAAAAGACCTACCAGAGAAAACATACGGTTTTAAGGATATGGCTGAATATAGTGAAGTAGGCTCTAAGTGGAATAATGATGTTTACTATGGATCCATATTTAGATTAGACGATAACTTAATGTATCGTATGGTATTTGAAAACCAGATGTCTAACAAGGTATTTTTGGAATTATTTGATAATACATTTGAAAAAATTGGAGAGTTTGATCTTACCGAGATTGAGCCTGACTTGAAATCGTTCCATCTAACTGTCGAAGGGAAAATATTAATTCAAAGCTCTAAAGATCAGGATGAAGATATATTTAAGTATTATTTGATATCGGTTGATCCTATTTGAAAATTTCAGACTTTGAATTAATATGGGGTGTTAGTAGATTGAATAGATGTTTATACTTTATAGTTTGGTAAATATTTCACCTAAACGCATCATACACCACAATCCCTACCGAAGCTGTAATCAATTGTAGGGGACTTTGACGTGGACTGTATTCAAACTCACCATCACCTTTATTGGGTAAATACTGGGTATCTGGTTTGGTTAGGAACCTGATTGAGTTTCCGTCTTGGTAATTTACTCGTAATTCAATTTTTCCTCCCTCCAATCCTGGAATAGGAATTTGAACGCCTCCTCCGATTTTATAACCAAAGGACCAATCTTCCATATCCTTGCCTACTTCGACGGTTTCTTCGAAAATGGATGGACGGATTTTAAATTTAGAATAGAGATAGTTTGCCCCAGCCTGGATCTCAATAAAGGGTGTGACCTTCGAAGTCATCGAAGGTAAAAATCGAAAGACCGCCATGCCAGAAGTGTAATTGTTGTTTCTTCTCAGTCGGTATTCCTCATTAAAACCAGGATAAAAATCATCTCTTGTTTCTACTTTGGTGCCATAGATCCCGTAGCCCAATTCTAAGCCTACTTGCAAGGGTTGGTTGTAGAATTCATATAAAAGAATTCCCGAAATCGTAGGGAAAAACGTTTTGTCTACTTCCTGTTTCAATTTGGAAACCGGAATTCCTCCATTTAAATGCCCTCCTGCAATAAAAAATTGTGCATGAACACTGATGGCTAATAGTAAGAAAAATAAGGTAAATATAGATTTTCGCATAGGTAAACAGATAAGTATTCATACGAGAGATCTGGGGCGAATTGTTTAAGTAATTTGCTCTCATATAGCTACATATTTTTGATTTATTAAAACCATAGGTTTCCAAGACATTAGTATCTTAATCCTTTCAAACCTAATCTACCTATGAATACCCCAGATTCCCGCAGGGACTTTCTCAAGAAATCTGCATTACTCGGTACAGGGCTTAGCTTGGCAGGAACCACTTCATTACCTGCATTTGACTTGGCAGCTAAATCAAAAAATAAACTTCCTGCCTGGAAGGGTTTTAATCTATTAGATTTTTTCTCCGATCATCCGGATCGTGGTAGGCCGACGAAACCAGAATATGTAAAATGGATTGCTGATTGGGGGTTTGATTTCGCCCGAATTCCTATTTCTTATCCAAGCTATTTGGATATAGATCGTTCTCGTCCGATTCGTCCTGACGAAGTGCTAAACTTTGATGAAAGTCGCTTGGAAAAAGTGGACGAACTTGTGGAGCGCTGTATTTCTCAGGGATTGCATGTAAGTCTGAATCTACATCGAGCACCAGGCTTTTGCATCAATGCAGGTTTTGTTGAGCCTTATAATCTATGGAAAGATCAGGAAGCGCAGGATGCATTCTGTGCTCACTGGGAAATGTGGGCAAAGCGGTATAAAGGAATCTCAAAGAAGAGATTAAGCTTTGATTTGGTTAACGAACCTTTCCAGCGAGAAGATCCCAATGACCAGCATAGCCCCGGAGGACCAGTAAATATTTCAGATTATCATCGGGTGGCTGAAGCTGCCTTGAATACGATTAAGTCAGTGAAAAAGTCCAGATTGGTTATAGCTGATGGAAATGGGGGCGGAGGAATAGCCATGCCTGAGTTGGCGGATTTGGAGCTGGCACAAAGCTGTCGTGGATATCATCCTTTTCCTATATCGCATTACAAAGCTGGTTGGGTTTATAAAGACCCTGAGAATGTTCCTCCGGTAGATTGGCCCTTAAAACAAGGAGAAAGGATTTTGGATATCGAGGAAATCAGAAAGTATTATGCTCCCTGGAAAGCATTGGTGGATCAGGGAGTAGGAGTGCACTGCGGAGAATGTGGCTGCTACAATGAAACACCACATGATGTTTTTCTCAGCTGGTTTGGGGATGTACTAGAAGTATTAAAGGAAAATGGAATAGGTTTCGGAATCTGGGAATTCTCAGGCGCATTTGGCGTGATGAATTCCGGGCGAAAAGATGTAGCATACGAAGATTGGTATGGAGAAAAGCTAGACCGAAAGTTTTTGGAGTTGCTGAAAAAACAGATTTAAGTATTTGACTCCTAGTTTAAATCTGCCTGTAGAGGAGAGAATTTTATAAATATGATGTATGACATTCACGATAATCTATGTCAGGGGGATTATTTATTAAAGGTCTTTGTAATCAAGATGCAAATGGTAACCCTGTTACATATCATGTGGTTAACAGCACTCATGGGCCACTTACTTTTCACTTTTCACTTCTCACTTTAAACTTTTTATTTATAAAGCGGGACTTTAAATCCTATATAAACATCAGCACTTCTTGAGGTATCAGAAATCAAATTCGTTAAAATAGATCCAGATCCTATCATAACAGGCCCTGCTCTAAGCCCTAGTCCCCAAGCTAGACTGGAATCATATTGCCTGAACCCTATAGGACTATAAATACTTATCCATCGTCTCTCGTACCGTGGTGTAAGTGTAAATGAATTGATTAATTGGCTGACTGGATTTTCGCTGGAACTTTTTAAAGCAAGAGCTCCCTGTGCACTGACAAAAAACTTCCCGTTGATATTGTAATCTCCAAAGAATTGGAGGGAAGTAGGAAGTCCCAATTTAGTTTTTCCAACTGTTCCAATCCCTCGGTAATTATCTTCCAGAAGTTCTTCAAGGCCTTTGGACTCAAATTCATTTGCATCGATAGTAGCATCCATGTCGTAGATATATCTATTGGATTCATTATAGTTAATAGCTCCTACATCCATCACTGATATCCCAAGTTTAAATTTGTAAGGATAGTAATAGGTATTAACATTTTGCTGCTTAAACTCATAAACAAACCCAATATCAGCACCAAAACCTGATTTAATATCAGAAAAACTAATGTCTTCCGAATCAAAACCAGAGGTGTATCCATATCGCAATTCTCCAGAGGTAGTCAACATATCTGACTGATTATTGTATGAAGCATTCAATAACCGACTTTCACCGTAAACCCCACCAGCCCCAGCAAGGTATTTCAACGTAACGCCTCCTTTCAGAGAATTCGTTTCATCATCCAAAATCAATCGGGCGTAGCTAACTCCCAGCTCTCCCCAAAGGTGGATCACTCCGCTGACATCTTCCATATTGACATTGAAGTCGCCCAATTCATTAGCATCAGTATTTGCTAGTTCGTATAGATTCCCACCGATATTTTTTAAATCAAAAAAGCCTCGAACTCTGGACGTAATAGCAATGCTGTTTCTCTTGTCTATATTGAACAAAACAGACGGCCCCAGAAAATCTATATTGCCAAAGAAATTATTATTGTTTTTAGAATTTTTGTCATCGTCAGAATTGATCTCAAAACCATTTTGGAAGCTATCCAGGTCACTTAAATTGACACTGAGGTAGTCATTCCCAATAAAAGCACTGGTTGAAAATAAATTCACATCCAACCTCATTTTGGAGTCAACACCTAAGGCAGGGTTAAGTAATAATGAGTGAACGCCTGCATGATTGTCCACAGTAGCTCCAACAAATGTCTGGGCAAAAGCTGCATTTGAAATCAACAAAACAGCTATGGAGAGTAAACTCCAATTGAAAAAACGATTCATTAACAATAGGATTTATAGACTGAAATAAATTTTGGATGAAACAGTGTAACCTCAATAAACAATTAGTATTCCAAAAGTTTGGTGAGCTTGGATTTAAATCGATCAAAAGGTAAAAACTGCTTTTCTAAGTTCGAGGCAAATGGAACTGGAGTATCGAGACTTCCTTCCCGCATGACGGGAGCATCCAGGTACTCAAAGCAATTTTCAGAGATCCAAGCACATATTTCAGCACCTATTCCCCCAGTTTGACAATCTTCATGCAAGAAGATGATTTTTCCTGTCTTTTTCACTGTGGTTAGGATGGACTCTTTGTCCCAAGGAAGCAATGTTCTTAAATCAAGGATATCAGCTGAAATACCAGCTTCTGTAACGGCTTTCATAGCAGAATGAACCCCTGATCCATAAGTGATAATTGAAACTTGACTCCCCTCATTCACTAAGGCAGCCTTTCCAATTTCAACGGTATAATATTCCTCAGGAATGCTCTCGCTAATGGCCCTATACATCCCTTTGTGTTCAAAAAACAAATGGGGATTGGGGTCTTCAATCGCTGCATTTAGAAGCCCTTTTGCATCGTAGGGATTGGATGGATAGACTATTTTCAACCCGGGAGTATGGAAAAACCAAGCTTCGTTTGATTGGGAATGAAAGGGGCCTGCCGCCATTCCTGCTCCTGTCGGCATTCTGATGACCACATCGGCATTCTGTCCCCATCGATAATGAATTTTTGCTAGATTATTGACGATCTGATTGAATCCCATGGTTACGAAGTCTGCAAACTGCATTTCTACCATGGCTTTATATCCCTTGATAGAAAGACCCAATCCAGCTCCGATGATGGCGCTTTCGCAAAGCGGTGTATTCCTAACTCGATCTGCACCAAATTTGACTTTGAATCCGTCGGTGATTTTAAAAACTCCTCCATATTCACTGATATCTTGACCCATTAATACCAAATTGGGATACCGCTCCATAGATTGTTTTAAAGCATCGGAAATAGCATCTACCATTCTTTTCTCATTTAAGAGGGCGTCTTTGGGAGGAGTGATGACCTGTTGTGAATATGGGGCATAAACATCCTTCAACTCTGTGTCAAGGTCTGCAGTGATTTCAGCTTCAGAAAAGGCAATTTCTAAAGCATCGTTAATTTCTTTTTTTGCTTTCTGTTGGATTTTGCTTTTCACTTTTTCTACCAGAACACCGGATTCTTCAAGATATCTCTCATAGTTTTCTACAGGATCCAGTTTAGACCACTCTGCCATCAGTTGCTTGGGAACGTATTTAGTGCCAGAGGCCTCTTCATGTCCACGCATACGGAATGTGATGGCTTCTACAAGTACAGGCCGCGGGTTTTTGCGAATGTCTTCCGCTAATATTTTGATCGTATTGAAAACTTCCAATACATTATTGCCTTGGATTTTGATAGTTTCTATTCCATACCCCGGGCCTTTTTCAGTAAAGTTCTTAAACGCAAATTGCTCCTCGCTGGGAGTTGAAAGCCCATAGCCATTGTGCTCAATGACAAAAATCACGGGGAGTTTCCAAACAGCAGCTACATTGAGGCCTTCGTGAAAATCACCTTCTGAACTAGCTCCATCTCCAGAAAACACCAGAGTCACTTTCTTTTCCTTTGATAGCTTACTTGCCAAAGCGATTCCATCGGCAATGGCTAATTGAGGGCCCAAATGGGAAATCATCCCTACAATATGATGCTCAATGGATCCAAAGTGAAAGGAGCGGTCTCTGCCCTTGGTAAATCCTGATTTTTTTCCTTGAAATTGAGCGAAAAGTTTTTCTAAAGGCATTTGTCTCCCCGTAAAAACCCCAAGGTTTCTGTGCATAGGAAGGATGTATTCATCAGCTTTCAAAGCATTGACAACCCCCACAGAAATAGCTTCTTGGCCCCATCCACTGAACCATTTAGAGATTTTTCCCTGTCGGAGTAAAATGAGCATTTTCTCTTCGATTTTTCTCGGCAAAATCAGTGATTCATAAATTTCCAATAGATTTTGATCAGAAAGATTTTTCCTGTCGAATACCATTGGCTGGGTTGCTTTACTTGGTGCTTCCATAGATTTTGGATTTCCTACCTAAGGTACAGGAAGCAAAGAAATCCCCCAAGTTTCCAGGGGCAGTATCAGGTAAAAAAAATGCCCCGAAATCAATCGGGGCTGAAAAATAAATGCAAGGAGTTAAAAAGTGTTTGCTGTATGTCTCAAAATTAGACAAAGGAAGTTGGCAACTATGAAAAGCTGCGTTAAGGTTCTTTTATGAAAAGGTTAAGCCCATAATCTCGGGGTAATATTGATCCCTAGTGGAGGCTTTTAACTCTGCTAAATGTTTAATTTCTAATGGATATCAATAACTATTTTTGATAACATTCTTTTAAAAACATTTTTATTTAGGGTTGTTGAGCTAAAGCGATTAGACTAAATTAAATGCATGAGACCTAAAATAACCCTGCTTTTCCTGCTACTTCTGACTTTTATAGTCCCAATTGTAAATTCTCAAACTACTAGAAACACCCTAGTAGAAATCAAAGAGGATCAGTTTTTAATTAATGGTGAGCCAACCTACGAGGGTAGGTTTTGGAAAGGAAATAAAATTGAAGGGCTGCTGATGAACTCTAGGATGGTTCAAGGAGTTTTCGACGATTTAAATCCTGAAACGACCGTGAATTGGGAGTATCCTGACACCAAAAAATGGGATGCCGAAAGGAATACTAATGAGTTTGTAGCTCATATGCCTGCTTGGAAATCTCATGGTTTGCTTTCATTCACCATAAACCTCCAGGGTGGAAGTCCTTTTGGATATTCTCAAGGTCAGCCTTGGATCAACACGGCATTTAATGAAGACGGGACTCTTCGGGGAGATTATTTCAATCGTCTTGAGAAAATACTTGATCAGGCGGATGAACTGGGAATGGTACCCATTTTAGGTTTGTTTTACTTTGGACAGGATGAGCGATTGAAGGATGAAAAAGCGGTTATCCATGCTGTAGAAAATGCTGTAGACTGGATTCTGGAAAAGGGGTATAGGAATGTTTTGATCGAAGTGAATAATGAATGCAATGTGAGGTATGATCATGAGATTTTACAGCCAGAGCGTGTCCATGAGTTGATCGAGTTAGTTAAGAATAGAGAAAAGGATGGGTACCGCTTACTAGTTAGTACGAGCTATGGAGGAGGGACCGTACCGAAAGAGAATGTTGTAAAAGCTGCTGATTTTATTTTGCTACATGGGAATGGAGTGAAAGATCCAAAAAATATTACCGGCCAAGTTGAAGCAACTAGAGAAGTGAGTGGATACTCCAATCAGCCCATTGTCTACAATGAAGATGATCATTTCAACTTTGATCAGGAGCTCAATAATTTCACTGCTGCTGTATCAAGTTATGCCTCATGGGGGTTTTTTGATTACCGAATGAAGGATGAAGGGTATGAACAAGGCTACCAAAGTGTACCTGTTGATTGGGGGATCAACTCTGATCGGAAAAAAGGTTTTTTTAATCTTCTCAAAGAAATTACTGGATACTGATTTACTGAAAACAGAACACTGCATTCTTTTCCCTACCTTTGCAGCCTCAAAAAGAAGGAATTCCGTGAAAGCAAGAACATTAAAAAAAGACAAAGTAAATATCATCACCATGGGTTGCTCCAAGAATCTTGTAGATTCAGAAGTGCTACTC
Organism: Algoriphagus machipongonensis; assembly: GCF_000166275.1. Taxonomy (NCBI): domain Bacteria; kingdom Pseudomonadati; phylum Bacteroidota; class Cytophagia; order Cytophagales; family Cyclobacteriaceae; genus Algoriphagus; species Algoriphagus machipongonensis. The sequence goes on along the minus strand of NZ_CM001023.1, from coordinate 4,335,484 downwards.
ACTCAACTCAAAGGAAATGGGATTAACGCCAGCCATGAGTCGGGGACTGATGATAATAACATTATCATTATTAATACTTGCGGTTTCATTGACAATGCCAAGCAAGAGTCGGTAGATACCATACTTCAATATGTGGATGCCAAGGAGCAAGGTTTGGTAGATAAAGTCTATGTCACAGGATGTCTTTCCCAGCGTTATAAGGACGATTTGGAGAAGGAAATCCCTCAAGTAGATGCCTTTTTTGGAACAAGAGATCTGCCTGCGATATTGAAGAAATTCAAAGCAGATTATAAGCATGAGTTAGTTGGGGAGCGATTGTTGACGCATTCTTCGCACTATGCTTACATGAAGATTTCTGAGGGCTGTGATAGACCCTGCTCATTTTGTGCTATTCCATTGATGCGTGGAGGACATGTTTCCAGACCGATCGAGGAGTTGGTAAAAGAGGCTGAACACAAAGCAGCCAATGGAACAAAGGAATTGCTTTTGATTGCTCAGGATTCCACCTATTATGGTTTGGATATTTACAAAAAAAGAAACCTTGCAGAGTTGATGCGAAGACTTTCTGATGTCAATGGCATTGACTGGATTCGCTTGCATTATGCTTATCCTACAGGATTTCCTATGGAGGTCATAGAGGTGATGAAAGAGCGGGAGAATATCTGTAATTATCTGGATATTCCATTACAGCATGGCTCAACGGATGTTTTGAAAGCGATGCGCCGTGGTACCACACGTCAAAAGCAAGAAGACCTTATACATAGCATTCGAGACATTTTACCTGACATTGCTATTCGTACCACATTGATTGCTGGTCACCCGGGAGAAGGGGAAAAAGAATACCAAGAAATGGTGGACTTTATAGAGCGAATGAAATTTGAGCGACTGGGTGTTTTCACCTATTCTCATGAGGAAAATACGCATGCTTTTTCTATGGAAGATAGCATTCCACAGGAGGTGAAGCAGGAACGCGCCAATAATCTGATGGAAATTCAAGAGCAGATTTCATATGATCTGAATCAGGAGAAAATTGGCAAGACTTTTAAAGTCTTGATTGATAAAAAAGAAGGAGGCCACTTCATTGGGCGTACAGAGTACGATTCTGTAGAGGTGGACAATGAAGTGTTAATTGATGCTTCCAAGCACTATTGTAGAGTGGGAGATTTTGTCAATGTAAAAGTGACTGAGGCAACAGAGTTTGATCTGTATGCTGAGGTAGAGGAATAAACCAGCTATTATTTTTGGTAAAATAGATGGTATAAGCTAGCAATTAAAGACAATGGTTTGATTGACAGAAAGATAAACCTTCTTTTAAGGATGTCGTTGATTAATGTTAAATTGTTTTTTTGTTTCAATAACTAAGCACTTCCTATGTTAACTTTAGCTTTTACTCTTCTATTTAGCTTTTTTTTGAATACGGAAATTGAGCTGAATTATTATTATTTTGGAAATTCGGATCTTGTTGGAGTAGGGAATATTGAGAACGGGAAGAAGTCCGGTGAGTGGCGAGTTTATTCTAAAATCAATCCTGAAAATTCAAGTCAATCCACTTTTGAGGAGGTGGATCCCCAGACTTTTAAAAGATTTTTTAATCAGGAATTACCTCTGTATATCATCTACTTTTCAGATGATTTACCGAATGGGATCTTTCAGGAAAATTACCCAACTGGAAGCATTAAAACCCTTGCTAATCTTGAAAATGGTAAGTTGGAGGGCGATTTTAAAGAGTTTTTTGAAAATGGGGAGAAAAAGTACTCCGGTCAATATGAAGACGGTAAAAAGGTTGGTGAATGGCAGGAATATTTTGAGTCTGGGCAGATCAAATCTTCGATTTCATATAAAGATGATCTAGCAAACGGGAAGGCGCTATATTATTATCCTGATGGCAAAGTGGAATTCAAGTTATCTTATTTACAAGGTGAACCAGATGGATTGTATGAAGCATTTTTCCCAGACAGTGAATTAAAAGAAAAGGGGAAGTTCAAAAATGGATTTCCCGAGGGCGAGTGGATCAATTTCAACTCCGATAGAAAAACTAAGCTTAAAGGGAATTATTTGCTAGGTTTTCGATCTGGTGAATGGCAAGAAATTATTGAGATTTTGCCTGGATATTCCCGTCAAGGGAACTATCATAAAGGGTTAAAAGAAGGTGATTGGTTGGTGATCGACGAAAATGGGAATCATGTACAAACTGAAAATTACCAAGAAGGAAAGTTGGCTTCAGTGATAGAGATTCAGAATGCAGATCAATTAAAAAATCAGCAAATTTTGAAAAAAGGAAATGGCCGACGAATATTTTTTGACGATCAGGGATTTGTCTTGGCTAAAGGAAAGGTTTCAAAAGGGGAGAACAACGGAATCTGGTCTTATTATTTTCCCAACTCAAACCGTCTCGCATCATCAGGGAAATTGGTTGGTACTGAAAGAGTTGGAGTCTGGAAATTTTACAATTTTCAGGGAGAATTGATCGATGAAATAGAATACAAAGAAAAACCTCAATCCAGTCAGGAATTAGGCGGTGTGGAAACGTCCAATTACTATAGACTTAGCCCAACCAATAATCATGATTCTTTAGGAGCTGCTTACGAAAAATTCTATCCCTTTAATCAATTTAGGTTTGGTAACTAATTCCCATTTTAAATTTTCTGTGATTGATCCCATTCATTCTATTTTTGCCCTACGATCTACTTCCTTTTGAAGCGAAGATTGTAGATGGGCCATAAGGGTATTATTTCAGCTCTGCGAAAGATTATCCTGGAAGAAAAGGGTTAGTAAAAGTAGAATTGTACTAGTCTAAACAGTACTGCTTCTGGAGAAGCATTACAACAGAGCAAGACAACGTGGTTAGTTATGCTGCTTCTTCAGATGCAGCATAACTGAAAGATTGATTTTTGCCCTTTCACCCGATCTACCTATTTTAGCATTCTAAAATCACCCGAATGCAATTGATCGAAGTCACCACGCCAGCCCATCAGAAAGAGTTTATCGAGATGGCGGTTAGGTTATACAAAAATGAAAAGAACTGGATTCGACCTCTTGACGCAGATATCGAGGGGCTTTTTCATCAAGAAACCAACAAGCTTTTTCGGAAGGGAGCCAAAGCTAAGCGCTGGCTTTTAGAAAATGATAGAGGAGAAACTATCGGGAGAATCGCTTCATTTATCAATCCCAAAATGAAGGAAAAGCAGCCTACAGGCGGTTTGGGTTTCTTCGAATGTATTGATGACAAAGAAGCGGCATTCTTGCTTTTTGATACTGCCAAAGCCTGGCTAGAAAGTGAAGGTATGGAGGCCATGGATGGACCTATCAACTTTGGAGAGCGAGATAAATGGTGGGGTTTACTCGTAGATGGATTCACTGAGCCAAACTACAACATGCCATGGAACTTTAAGTATTACCAAAAGTTTTTTGAGGATTACGGGTTTGAGATTTATTTCAAGCAATTTACCTACGCCAGAAATGTGCAAAATGTAGGGTTTGACGATAAGTTGATAGCTAGGGCAAATGTGATATTGGCTAACCCGGACTATGAATTCCGATACATCAAAGGCAAGGAATTAAAAGAAAAAGCGCCAGAATATTTTATGACGGTCTACAATAAAGCCTGGGCCCGCCATATGGGAAAAACTTTGGCTTTGAAGGAAACGCAGCTCATGTTTTCTAAGATGAAACCTATTCTTGATCCTAAGTTGATTTACTTTGGTTTTTATAAGGGAGAACCGGTTTCCATGTTTATTCAGATACCCGAAATCAATCAGATTTTTAAACATGTTAACGGGAAAATGGATTTACTAGGGAAGCTAAAATTCCTTTGGTACAAAACCTTTTCACCACCTAACAAAATGCTAGGGTTGGTATTTGGGGTGGTTCCAGAGCATCAAGGCAAAGGTGTGGAATCAGCCATGGTGGTGGAGTACGATAAAATGAGTGGTAGATCTGATTTCCAATACAAAACAATCGAGATGAATTGGATTGGTGATTTTAACCCAAAGATGATGCGTGTTTGTGAGCAACTTTTAGCTAAAATATATAAGACTCACCATACTTATCGCTTCCTTTTTGATAGAGAAAAGCCTTTTGAAAGACATAGAATATTTGACTGATTTCTGAAGATCTGTATTGTCAGTCCGAGCGGAGTCGAGGACTATTTATTATAAACTTGGATTTTAGACTTTGACTTCGCTCAGTCTGATAAGTGTGCTATTTAATTTTACAACTTTAAAACTTTACAACTTTCCAACTATTTTAAAATGAAAAAGTACGACGTTACCGGCATCGGAAATGCCTTAGTAGATATTGAGTTTAAAGTCACTGACCAGTTTTTTGCTGATAATGGAGTGGAAAAAGGCCTGATGACTTTGGTAGATGAAGATAGGCAAAATGAACTCATGGCTGTAATCAATGCAGAGCAAGCCAAGAAACAATGTGGGGGATCCGCTGCAAACTCAATCATTGCTGTGAGTCAGTTTGGAGGGAAATCCTTTTACTCTTGCCGAGTGGCAAATGATGAAATGGGTAAATTTTTCATGAATGACATGAAAGATGCAGGAGTTACTCATAATCTGAATGAGGCAAATTTGGAGGAGGGCATAACCGGTAAATGTTTGGTGATGGTGACGGAGGATGCCGAGAGAACCATGAATACATTTCTAGGGATAACTTCTACTTATTCTACCAAGGATGTGGATGAGTCAGCAATTGTTAATTCAAAATATCTCTACATCGAAGGATATTTGATCACCTCCGAAAATGGCAAGCAGGCAATGATTCAGGCGAAAAAAACTGCGGAAGCAAATGGTGTAAAAGTAGCTATGACATTTTCAGATCCTGCGATGGTGAAATATTTCAAGGAGCCCATGACAGAAGTGGTTGGGGCGAGCGTGGATTTACTTTTTGCCAATGAGGAGGAAGCCATGATTTATACGGGTAAGGATAACCTGCTTGAAGCAAGAGAAGAGTTGAAGAAAGTAGCGAAGCATTTTGTCATTACCCAAGGTAAAAATGGAGCCATGATTTATGATGGTGATACATTTATAGACATAGAACCCTATGAAACTACGGCTGTGGATACCAACGGTGCCGGAGACATGTTTGCCGGAGCATTTATTTATGGAATTACTAATGGACACAGTTATGCCTCAAGTGGGAAATTAGCTTCCATGGCAAGTTCAAAAATTGTCAGCCAGTTTGGACCGAGATTGGAATGGCATCAGGCAAAAGATATTTTAGCCAAACTGAAGCCTTAAAGGCTCGGGAGGAAATCCGGGATGCTAAATTTCATCTCGGATTTTGTTTTATTTAACAGTTAAGATTTCACAGATTCAAATTAATCTCATTTTTTTAGTTGAAAGTTTTAACTTCGGGTTGGAAGTATAGGAATAATACCCCTTTTTGTTCGAATATGAACAAATGCTGCCTGTACTTCGTCGTTTAATATTGAATTACCGCAAAGAATACATTAACACATAGTTTAAACATGAGAAAAATTACTGTTTTAGGTTTGATGCTGGGACTTTTAAGTTTCCCATCATTAGCCCAAAAGAAGATTGAATTCAAGGAATTTGATCTGGACAATGGTTTGCATGTCATCATGCATCAAGATCAGAGTACACCGATAGTGGTTACTTCTGTTCTTTACCATGTAGGGTCCAAAAATGAAAATCCAGAACGTACAGGTTTTGCTCATTTCTTCGAGCACTTGATGTTTGAAGGATCGGAGAATATTGAGAGAGGTGAGTACATGAATATTATCCAGGGACGAGGGGGGACATTAAACGCTTACACTTCCAATGATATCACTTACTATTATGAAACTTTACCATCCAATGAACTGGAGTTGGCTCTTTATATGGAGAGTGAGCGTATGTTACATTCCAAAGTTGATGAGACCGGAGTGGAAACCCAAAGAGAAGTGGTGAAAGAAGAGAGACGTCAGCGCTATGAGAACCAGCCTTACGGTACTATTCTTCCTGAAACCTTAAAACGTGCCTATTCAAAGCACCCTTATCAGTGGGCGCCGATTGGTTCGATGGATCACTTAAATGCTGCGTCTATTGAAGAGTTTCAGCAGTTTTATAAAGATTTTTATGTGCCAAACAATGCAACTTTGACCATTGCTGGGGATATAGATTATGATCAAACTGAAGAGTGGGTAAAGAAATATTTTTCTGAAATTCCAAAAGGAGAGAAGGAGATTTATAGACCTGACATAGTGGAGCCTAAAAAGACAGAGGAAATCCGTGATATAGTATATGATAATATTCAGATTCCAGCGGTAATTCAGGCTTATAACCTTCCACCGGAGAATCATCCTGATTCCTATGCGCTATCCATGCTTTCCACTTATTTGACTGGGGGAGCATCTTCATTGATGACCAAAGAGTTGGTAGATAAGCAGCAAAAAGCATTGTTCGTACAGGCGATTCCATTGGAACTGGAAGATGGAGGGATATTCATTATGTATAGTATTGCCAATAGAGGTGTGGAACCAGCTGATCTAGAATCAGAAATTGACAAACTTATCCAGAGTGTTCAGGAGGAAGGAATCTCCGATCGTGAGTTCCAGAAACTACAGAATATCATGGAAAACAACATTGTCAGTGGAGTTTCCTCCATGTCTGGGATGGCAGAAGCCTTGTCGCAAGCTTATGTGACTTTTGGAGATACAGATTATGTCAATCAAGTAATGGATGCTTTTGCTCAAGTAACCAAAGCAGATATTCAGCGAGTGGCAAATGAATACCTCAACTTGAATGGTAGAGTGGTGCTTTATTATTTGCCTAAGGATCAAGAGCCAGCTCAATAATTGTTTCACCCAAATACTAAAATTGACATGAAAAAAATAGCAATATCATTTGTATTAAGCTTTTTGGTAGCTGTGGTGAGCTTTGCGCAGCTAGATAGGAGCAAATTTCCAGAACCAGGACCAGCGCCAATTATTAAAATTGGAGAGGCCGAAACTTTTACCTTAGACAATGGTCTGAAGGTATTTGTAGTTAATAACGATAAACAGCCAAGAGTTTCATTTACACTAGTGCTTGAAAGAGATCCGCTTTTTGAAGGGGATAAGGCTGGGATAACAGGTTTCGTGGGTGAAATGCTTACAGCTGGAACCACAAGCCGAACAAAAGATCAATTGGATGAAGAAGTGGATTTTATAGGAGCTAGGCTTTCTGCAGGTTCCACGTCTCTTTCTGCTTCTTCTTTGAAAAAGCATCAGGATAAAATTCTTGAATTGATGGCTGATGTTTTATATAATCCGGTTTTCCCTCAAGAGGAATTGGATAAACTGAAGAAACAAGCCATCACAGGATTGGCTACAACTAAAGATGATCCTGGGGCGATTTCCAATCGACTTACGAATGCACTAGTTTATGGCAAGGACCATCCTTATGGTGAAGTTACTACTGAGGAAACGCTGAATAATATTACGGTAGATGATGTAAAGGCTTATTATGAGACTTTTTTCAAACCTAATATTGCCTACTTGGCGATCGTAGGAGATATGGATAAAAAAGAGGCTGAAAAAGTGGTAAAAGAACACTTTGCTACTTGGGAAGCTGGAGAGGTTCCAACCTTTACGTATGAAACTCCAAAGATTCCTTCATCAAATAGAGTAGCCTTAGTGGATAGAAGCTCATCGGTACAAACCAACATTGATATCGTTCAGCCAGTGGATTTGAAGGTTGGGGATGAAGATTACATTTCAAGTAGACTTGTCAATCAAATTTTGGGTGGAGGTTCTTCCGCAAGATTGTTTATGAACCTAAGAGAGGACAAAGGCTACACCTATGGTGCTTATTCTTCTATCGCTCCAGATAAATTAATGGGTACTTTTTCTGCCAATGCTTCTGTAAGAACTGAAGTAACTGATTCTGCTGTAGTGCAGTTTATTTACGAAATAGACAGATTGGTGAAAGAAGGCGTAAATGAAGAAGAGTTACAAATGGCAAAAGCTAACCTGACAGGATCATTTGGACGATCACTTGAAAGTCCTGCTACGATTGCCAATTTTGCTTTGAATACCGAGCGCTATGATCTTCCAGAGGATTACTATGCGACCTATTTACAGAAGTTAAATGGCTATACAGTGGAGGATATTAACAAAGCCGCTGCTGATCTCATCAAGCCCGATCAATTTTATATCACTGCGGTAGGAGATGGTTCTGCCATTAAAGAGAAACTTGCTCAGTTTGGTGAGGTGGAGATGTATGACAACATGGGAGATCCTGCAAAGGAAATCCAGATGGCTGACGCAAGCATGACTGCTGAAAAAGTTTTGGCTAACTACATTGAAGCAATTGGCGGTGAAGATGCAGCGAAGGCTATTCAATCTGCTAAAGTAATGATGGAGGCTGATGTAATGGGTAATTCCATTCAGATAGCGATGGTTTATGATGATGCTAACATGAGATTTGGTCAGAAAACCTTAGCGATGGGTAACGTCATGCAAAGTTCCACCATGATGGATGGGAAAGGTAGCATTTCGGCCCAAGGGCAGACTATCGACATGACTGACGAACAATATGAAGAAGCTAAAATGAATGCCTTCTTTATCCCAGAGCTTTATTATGAATCTATGGGCTACTCTTTAACCTTAGATGGTGTTAAAGACGTAGAGGGAACGGAAGCCTACAAACTGATAGTTTCTAATCCTTCAGGCGCAAAAGTCATCAACTATTATGCAGTTGATTCTGGATTGAAAATTAAAAATGAGAACGAGAAATCTGGAGATACCTTTTACAGTGATTACCAAGAAAAAGAAGGGGTGTTGATTCCTATGGCTTGGACTATTAGGTCTCCTGCAATCCCAGTTCCATTAGAAGCGAAAATTGAGACTTTAGAGATCAATCCAACTCTGACGGAAGCGGACTTTTAATACTAATTAAATAAAGGCTGTCTAATTGGAGCTTTATGTCACATTGAGCGGAGTCGAAAGTTAATCTATTTGTGTAAAATAGACTTCGACTTCGCTTTCTCTGGCCATGCTAGCTTTTTGAGACAGCCTTTATTTTTATTCCATCCATTTTTTTCTCAGCTCTGTTTCCTTTTCAGGAAGCAATAATATTTCAGGATAGTAATCTCCATTGTGATCGTAGCTAAATTCGAAATCACTTCCGTTTATTCTTTCGACTTTTACTAAGAGTTTATTCCCAATTTCTTCTGATTTAATACGGTCCCCAATCATCAAATCCGAAAATGCCGGCGAATTTTGATGTATTTTGGTGATTCTACCTTCCTGACTTAAGACACCAATTTTGGCCGCCAAATTATCGGCATTTTGATTTTTATGCACCTTGATACCAAGACCTTTCATTTTTTCAAAGAAAAATTCTAATAGGTTCTCATTGCCTTCAATGAATTGCTTATAGAAAATCTGAAAATCTTCAGGTTGATTGGCCTGGCTAATTATAAGGTTCCAAAAACTGGAAGCAGTATAGCCAATTCTGGGTTTGCCAAATTTCTCCCAAGCGAGCCTCATTACATGGGGTAGGCTACTTCCTTGTTCTAAAAGCATCAAATCCAGGCAATAGCTGATCAGGCAGCCATGAGTATAAATATTTACTTTTCGATCAGGAATTCCAGGTTGGTATCCATCCAGCCATAGGTCGAAACTAGAATCGAGAATTGTGTGATTTTCCCATCCCGAGTTGACGATTTCTCTCTTCAAGGTTGTTTCTATTTGTTTTAGGAAAATTTCAAGTGAGTAAACACCGGATTTTAGGAGATATAAATCACCCATATAGGTGGTCACGCCTTCTAATACCCAGCCTGCTTTCGTGTAGGTTTCTTTAGAGAAGTCGTAAGGTAAAAGTTCAGCAGGTCTGATTCTACATACATTCCAGGCATGATAGAGTTCATGAGCACTAACGCCTAATAGGTCTTCCATTTTATCTGGGTTCGAAAGGCTTTCTGCAGGGCCATAAGTAATGACAGTACCCTTTTGATGTTCTACTCCATGGTAGTGTTTATAAGGCAGTAGCTGGAAAATAAAGTGGTATTCTTGCTCTGGGAATTCACCGAAATCTCTGATTTGAGTACTTGTGAATTTTTTGAAATTTTCAATGAAGGATTCTTTGTCAAAGTGGATAGAGCCTTGAATCCAAATATTAAATAGGGATTCATTGGTTTGATAAACCCAATGGGTAATTTTATTTGTGGCCAAAAGTGTAGAATCCACCAGCATTTGATAATCCTGTGCAATCCAAGTGTTATGCTGCTGCTTTGGAAGTGTGCAAATAATTTGATCAAAAGAAGGGATATCGATGGTAAGAAATATACTGGTTTCAGTCGCATCTTTGACTTCAAAACAGCAATTGATGAAGTTGATATAGACTTGTTTTTCATCGATCCAAGCACCACCGGCATCCATTCGAGCACAGAAAAAATCATATTCTATTAAATAGTTTTCATTTTTTTTACCTTCAAATGACCAGCAATCTTTTGATGTTTTTTGGAATTTGACAGATTTTTTACCAGAATCTGTGAAAATGAATTTCCGGATAAATTGGGCGTAATTTGCTAATTGATAGCGCCCTGCACGCCAGGAGGGCAGTTGTAGCAGTTGAGTTCCATCAGAATGAGCGGTGAACTCAAGTTGAATTTGTAAAAACTGGGAATTTGGATTTGGGCAACGTAGTGTATATTTGTGCATAGATATTTCTTGTATGTCTAACAAATGTATAAGGTAGGTTTGTATTTAAGAAAATGCTACTTATCTTTGCAGTCCTTTTTGGGGCCTATTCCTCAGGGAGCAAGTTTAGGAAGCAAATAGATAAAGATATTCGATCATGAAAAGAACATTTCAGCCTTCTCGCAGAAAAAGAAAAAATAAGCATGGCTTCAGAGAAAGAATGTCTTCTGCCAACGGTAGAAGAGTCATTAAAGCCAGAAGATCCAAAGGAAGACATAAGCTGTCTGTATCCTCTGAAAAGACATTGAAGAAGTAATTCTTTAAGGTAGTTTTCGTATGTTCACATACGGTTACTTTCCTTGTGATGAATTATAAACTTCCAAAAAAAGAACGGCTTTATGCCGAAAAAGAAATCAAGGAACTTTTTAGCGAAGGTTCCTCTTTTTTTTTATTCCCCTTCAAAGTCCAATTTTTTGTTAAAAAGCATGGGGAACATGGAACCCCGAAGGTACTTTTCTCCGTTTCGAAGAAGAAAATCAAAAAGGCCGTAGATCGGAATTTCGTCAAAAGAAGGATGAAAGAAAGCTACCGACTTAATAAATCACTGCTTTCCGGCTTAGAAAATAAAGAATTACTTTTAGGGTTAATATATGTGGGAACCAAGAAAATGGAGTTTCAACAAATCCAGGAAAAAGTTATTCTTACTCTCCATAAGTTAGTAAAGACCCTCGAAGCAAAAACACCAGAACATGAATAAATCCTTGAAAAAACCAATTCTTATTTTCGTCCTAGGCCTTGTTGTGGTCTCTGGGTTTTTTGCATTCAAAGCTAAGAATGATAAGCTTTTTGCATTAGCTAAGAACATCGACATTTTTGCCACCATGGTGAGGGAGTTGGATTCTTACTATGTGGATGAGATTGATCCTGATGAATTAGTGACGATTGGAATCAATGCCATGTTGGAAGACTTGGATCCTTATACCACTTATATTCCAGAAGAGGAGTCAGCGGATTTTAGGATGATGACTACGGGTGAATATGCTGGTGTGGGTGCATTAATTGGTAATAGGGGAGAAGGAAATATCATTATTATGCCTTACTCTGGGTTTCCGGCTCAATCGGCAGGAATAAGAATTGCGGATTTGTTATTAAAGGTAGATACCGTGTCAGTCATAGATAAAGCGACATCTGATGTTTCTACCCTTTTGAAAGGCCCTGCAAATACCGAGGTGTTTGTTCAGGTCAAACGAGGAGAGGATACTTTGGATTTCAATTTGACGCGAAAGAAAATAGTGATCAACAATGTCCCTTACTATGGGAAGTTAGATGCTAATACTGGCTATATCAAACTCAGTGATTTTACTACCAATGCCTCAAATGAGGTGAGAAAAGCATTGTTGGATTTGAAAGGTCAAGGTGTAGATAGACTTGTTCTCGATTTAAGAGATAACCCTGGGGGGCTTGTTAATGAGGCTGCAGAAATTGTAAATCTATTTATTCCAAAGGGAAAAGAAATAGTAAAGACGATTGGCAAACTTGAGGGGGTAAATTACACCTATAAAACTACCAAGACACCTTTGGATAAGGATATTCCTTTAGTTGTATTAATCAATGAGCATTCAGCTTCTGCATCAGAAATTGTGGCAGGTGCATTACAAGATTATGATAGAGCGGTATTGATAGGTCGTAAATCCTTTGGGAAAGGTTTGGTTCAGACGACCATCCCTCTTTCTTACAATGCCCAGTTGAAAGTGACTACGGCCAAATATTATATTCCTAGTGGTAGGTGTATTCAGGCGATTGACTATACGCAAACCAGACAGAGTGGTGAGTTGACGACTGTTCCAGATTCCTTGAGGCAAGAGTTTAAAACCAAAAATGGGCGAACGGTGCTTGATGGTGCAGGTATAGAGCCAGATGAATATGTGGAGTCCGAATCTTATTCACCTATTTCCTATAGCTTGGTGGCGAGGAATCATGTTTTTGATTTTGCTACCGAATATTTCTACAAACACGAATCCATCACCGATCCCTCTTCATTCGAAGTCACAGATCAGGATTATGAAGAGTTTATGAAATGGCTTGAAGGGAAAGAATATGATTACACAACTTACTTAGAAAAGTCTGTCACAGATCTTACAAAGTATGCTGAGAAAGAGACGTACTACGATGAAATAAAGGATCAGATTGAAGCGATTAAAAAGCGAGTGAACCATAGTAAAGAGCAGGATTTGATTACAAATCAAGAAGAAATCCGTAGAATATTGTCGGGAGAGATTGTTTCCAGGTATTATTTCCAAGAGGGAATGATTGAATCAGGTATTAAAGATGATCCTACTATCGAAGAAGCG